>DASXZC010000438.1:0-4110 GCA_036502165.1 Bryobacteraceae bacterium | reverse complement strand
ATGCTCATAGCGGACGTACTCTGCCAGTTCCTGATAAGGCGCCGCGGGGGACCCCGACTTATCGGGCAGCGGAGGATTACGCTCGATCGCCGATGCGAGCGTCGTCGCGACCTCTTGCAACGTCTGCTTGCCGAAGTCGCCTTCCGTTGCGAGCGAAGCCAGTGCGGAAGCGAGCCGCAATTGCCCGGGGCTCGTCAGTGCGCGGATCTCGAGCGCCAGTTTCCGTGTGACCTCGCCGCGCTGGTCGTCGGGCACTTTGCGCAGCGTTCGCAACTGATCGTAAATCGGCTTCTCCGAGGCCGTCCAGTCGGGCGGCTTAGGCTGAGCCACACCGCACATCGCGACCAATAGGAACGCGGCAACCGGCGCAAGGGATCTCATACTCACAGATTGTAGTCGGTTCCGCCACGGCATCGTGGGCCGGAGTGATACAACTATGAAGATGCCTCGTGTAGCGGCCGTCCTTCTGTCCGGTCTTGTTCTTTCGAGTGTGTACACATCATTCGCGGGGGAACCGGCTCGAACTATCGTGATCGTTTCTGCCGACGCGGAATGGAAGCAAGTCAAGAAACTGTTCCCGGCGGCGAGCTACCGGAAACAGCCGTACGGCGAGTACTTCCTGTACAACCACGGCACGATCGTGATCGAAGGCGGATGGGGCAAGGTGTCGGCGGCGGCCTCTACGCAGTACGTCATCGACCGTTGGAATCCGCGCAACATCGTAAATCTGGGCACCTGCGGAGGCATCACCGGACGCATCGACCGATACAAGATCGTCGTAGTGAATAAGACGATCGTGTACGACATCGTCGAGCAGATGGGCGACTCGGCGGAGGCGATCCGTTTCTATTCGACAGACATCGACCTCGGATGGGCCGGCCAGCCATTGCCGACCGATGCCATCGCCGGTCCCTTGCTATCGGGAGACCGCGACCTCATCGCGCGGGACATTCCCGACCTGATCGCGAAGTATGGCGCCGCTGTCGTCGATTGGGAATCCGGCGCCATCGCGTGGACGGCTCAGCGCAATGGCAAGCGAGTCCTGATTCTGCGCGGCGTCAGTGATATGGTGAGCCCGGAACACGGCGGCGAAGCTTATGGCAATCCGGCCGAATTCGAACAAGGCACGGCCCACGTCATGAAAGACCTGTTCGACGCCCTACCCAAATGGCTCGCGCGACTCAACGCACGTTGACGATCACGCCCGTCTGGCTGGGCACCCCGCCGGAGTAGACGACCAACTGCTTTTGCCCGGCGGGAAAATATCCGGAGGGAACATACGCGGTCAGGGCGAACATCCCCGGTGAACCGGCCAAGGGTCCGACGGATGCGATATTCATCGTTTGACCGTCGAGCGTGGCCGTGATCGGAGCCCCGACACGCCCCTCGCCGGTGCCATAGATCGTGATCGTGGATCCTCGAACAGCGGGGTTCATGCTCGAGTTCAACGTGCCGTCGGCGTTCGCGATCAGCGCCGCGTATACGCCTGGCACGGCTAATACGACGCTCGCAGTCACGCGTGCTTGCGGAACGTCGTTCACGAGCAGTTGGATCTCGACCGTTCCACTCGATCCGAGATCATCCGGCAGCTCGACCGTCGCCTGTCCAGGACTCGTCGCAACAGCCGTTGCCGGAACCGAATTGATTTCGATGTCGTAGGTATCGACGCCGGCGCCGCTAATCGTGACCAGTTCACCGGCGGCGACAGTGTTGCCGGGGAGTCCGCTGGCGGCATTGACGAGCGTCACCGGTTGCGCCGTCAGGGGAGCCGAGACGCTGCCATCGTCCGCCGCAGAAGCAGGCGTCAACGTACGGATCCGATTGTTGCCCGTGTCGGCGATATATAAGGTTCCTGACGCGTCCACCGTCAACGCCGACGGAGTGTCGAAGCTCGCCGTCAGTCCAGGACCGCCGTCTCCGCTGAATCCCTGCACTCCAGTTCCGGCGACCAGCGAGACGATACCGTCGAGCCCGACGCGCGTGATCCGCTCGGCTCCCGGATCGGTGACGTACAACACTCCCGCTGAATCGAAGGCCAAGCCTTGCGGATTGATCCAGACACCGGCCGTAGAAACGGAATCGACGGCCGCGCCGCCGGGCTCAATCCTCGCGACCAGTCCGGCAGCGGCGGCGACAAATACGTTGCCCAGCGGATCGACAGCGATACCGGCAGGGGACGGCAACTGGACGAGCGTCTGAATCCTGCCATCGCTCGTGATCATCCGCACGCTGTTGTTGCCCTGATCGCAGAAGTAGAGCGTGCCGCTCAACGGGTCATACGCAACGGCTGACGGAGCATTCAACTGTGCGTTCGTTGCTAATCCGCCATCGCCTGAGAATCCTTGGCCGTTGCTACCGGCGAGGATCGTCAGGTTGCCCGATGGGCCCAGCACCAATACCGAGTTCGCGCCTGAGTCGACGATGTATAGATTGCCGCTATTCCCATCGAAGGCGAGTCCCGCAAGTGTTTGGAAGCCGTTTACGTAACTGTGTATGATCCCGTCGGGGCTCACCACGCGGATGCTTCCATTTCCGGAATCGGCGATGTACAGATTCCCCGCCGGATCGAGAGCCACTGCCAGTGGACGATTCATGCGTGCGGAGGTCGCCGGCCCCTGGTCGCCGCCGAACAGGAAATCGTGTCCTCCGGCGAGGGTCGTGATGGACGATCCGTTGAACAGGTAGGCGATATTGCCATTCGCGAGCAGGACATTGCCCGAATAATCGACCGCCACATCGCGGCAGTTCTGCGGCCATGCGGTGGCCACCGGCGAAGTACTCGCCGGATTCGTGATTCGCGAGAACAAGCCCGTTCCCGCATCGGCGACGTAGAGATTATTTGAATAGTCGATCGCCAGGCCGACCGGAGTCGACACCGTCGCGTTGACGGTGTTGATGACGCCTTTTGTAACGATCCGTACGCGCTTGTTGCCGCTGTCGGCGATGTATAGGTTACCCGCGAGATCGACCGCCAGGCCGGCCGGGTTCTTCAACCGCGCGAGCGTCGCGGGTCCATTGTCGCCAAGCGCGACCGCGTAGGGGGATCCGGCATAGGCCGTGAATACTCCTTGAGGCGTAAGCCGATAGACGCGCGAGGCAGTGAAATCGGAGATGTAAAGGATCCCCAAAGTGTCAACCGCGATATTGCGCGGCCCGGACATTTGGGTGGCGGTCGAGAGTCCGGCGACGGTCGAGATGGTGCCGTTAGGCGAAATTTTGCGGATGCAGTGATTGCCGAAGTCGGCGACGTAGACATTCCCAGTGAGATCGGCTGCGACTCCGTAGGGGAGGTTGAGTTGGGCGAGCGTCGCCTGCCCGCCGTCGCCCGAAAATCCTGGCTTGCCGGTACCCGCGATTGTGGTGATGATGCCATTCGGGGAAATCCGGCGGACGCAATTTGCGTCGGTATCGGCGAGATAATAATTTCCCAGGGCGTCCGCGGCGACCCCTTGCACGGAGGCAAGCAGCGCCTTCGAGGCGGGGCCACCGTCGCCGGTAAAGCCGGTGCCGGCTATGGTTTGAACGACATAAGAAGGAATTGCCGCGACGGAGAGTGTTACGCCGAACAACCACAGGGCGGCCACCTGCCTGGTACTCACACCAATATAGTGTGAATTCGATCCGATTATTCTCACCGCTCCCGATGAGAATTGTGAATGTTACAACAGGGCCGCATTCTTGGAGCCGGGTGTGTACTCATGTTCCTCGCGGGATATCCACTCGAGGGCCAGATACAGACAGGCCAGGCGATCCGGGGGCGGACGAATCCGGCAGTAGCAAGCCATTTCCTTCGCCTGAAATCACGTGTCATCGACACGGACGCGACGGCGAGCGATCCCTCGGTCGCGATCAAGGGTATGAGAACGCCGAGCTACGTCATTTCCGACGGCCGCGTACATCTCATCGCTCAGTTGGGCAGCAAGCCGCTCGATCGTTCGGCGCTCGCCGCGCGGGGAGTGACCATACTCGGGTTTATTCCCGACAATGGAGTCGCAATATCCGCACCGGAGGGCGCGGATTTATCGGGTCTGGGATTCCGCTGGATGGCCGGGCTCGAGGCCGCCGACCGGCGCGGATTTCCAGTCGTCCAAAAGATGTCCGCTGACGATG
>DASXZC010000437.1:0-6858 GCA_036502165.1 Bryobacteraceae bacterium | reverse complement strand
GCCCACAGATTCGATGGATGCGAGGATGAGGAGAGAAGTTGTTCTCGCGTTCAAGAAGGCATAGTTCGACCAGTCCGGCGCGAGCAGGTGAGCGCCAAGTACACATTTGATCGTGCAATCATCCTCGAAGGATGCTACTTTGACGCGTTAGAGTAAGGATCAACTATGGCTCAAAAACTTGATCTGTCTCGATTTAAGGCCAAGGCGAATCTGAAAGACCGTTTCGCGAAACAGATTGGCCGGTTGCGTGCCTCAAAGGTAGACACGGCCTGCATCGAGGACGCCGTGACGCAAGCAGTTGCCAATTTGGCAGTCACCAGGACGTCGTCGCTCGTAATCTACGGTGAACCGCAAAGCGGCAAGACGGAGATGATGATCTGCCTCACGGGAAAACTTCTCGATCAGGGGCACAAAACCATCGTCCACCTGATGAACGATAGCGTGGATCTTCTTACCCAGAATTTGAAGCGGTTTCGCGTATCAGGGCTCTCTCCCGCCCCCCGAAGCCTCTTGGAAGTGCTTCAGTCATCGGATAGCACAAACCCGCAAGAGCTGGTGGTCTTCTGCAAGAAAAACCATAGCGATCTAGAAAAGTTGATCGGCCGGCTTGCCAACAGGCGCAAGATCGTGGTCGTCGACGATGAAGCCGACTACGCGACTCCCAATGCTAAGGTAAACCAGGGGAAAAGAACGAAGATAAACCAACTGGTTGGCCAGCTTATCGGACCTGCGGGTTATTACGTCGGCGTAACGGCCACGCCGGCTCGGCTTGATCTCAATAACACGTTTCAGAATGATACAGAGAAATGGGTCAATTTCCGGCCGCATCCCAACTATACGGGGCAGGACGTATTTTTCCCGCTGGATCTCACGAAGCGGTTACCTTATCGACTGACGCGACTCGCCCAAGGAGGAAATCCAACCGAAGCTGAAGACGCCCTGGTGCGATTTCTTGTCACGTCAGCCTATTTGAATTGTTATAAGAACGATCAGGAGAAGAATTATGCGATGCTCGTTCACACAAGCGGGAAGAAGCGAGATCATGAGGCGGATCGCGTCGCAATCGAAAAATCCGTTCACGCGCTGATCGATCACACGAAGAGCGCGTTTGATACTCTCGTAAAAAAAGTCCACGACGCCGCGCAGGCGCTTTACCCGACTGCCGATGCCAACAAGCTAACCGAGTACGTCGTGACCAACGCACCGCGTACAACCCCGGTCGTGCTTAACAGTGAACGAGACCGCCGGGCGTTGGGAGACAACCCCACCGAGCCGTCCTCACCCCTCACGATAATAATTGGGGGAAATATTGTGTCCCGCGGCGTTACGTTTCCAAACCTGCTGTCGATGTTTTTCACGCGAAACGTTCGCCATAAATTGCAGCAGGATACCTACATCCAGCGAGCCAGAATGTTTGGTGCTCGCGGCGAGTATCTCAAGCACTTCGAGTTAACTATTCCCACTCAACTATTCACCGACTGGCACAGATGTTTTGTATTCCATAAGCTCGCCTTAGAGTCGATCAAAGGCAAACAAGGTTCTCCTGTTTGGATTGGTGACAATCGTGTCGCCATAGCCGCCGAGGCGAGTATCAACAAGGCAACAGTTCTGTTCGACAAGGGGGAAATGTCGTTTGGTATGTTCGACTACTCCGACGAGATCGACGACATTATTTTGAAAGACCAGAGCCGCGTCGAGACGTTAAAAACACTCCGAAAAAAGATCGGCAACGACGCCCTGCCGCTCTTCCTCATTCAGTACATCGAAACCATGGCCGGAAACAGGCCGGGATTGCTCGCGATTCACACCGCAACGTCAATAGCTGGATATCAATCGACGACCGACCAGAAGACTCTTTCGCGCCCCAAGGGTTTCATTGGCAATCCGCAGCTTGAACGAGCCAAGTTCCCGCACGCAACTCATCACGTTAAGGTTTTCTTCAATGCGGCAGGCAACGCGAAAGTGTTTTATAAGTTCAAGGGCAGCCTGCAGTTCGTTCAAAATCTGAAGAGCACCATCTGATTTCTTGGTCGGGCAGATCGGCTAACCGGCAGGAGTGTACTTCGATACGAGAGTTGGGACGCAAGATGCCCTCTCAAGATTCTTAGGGACCCTCTCGTGCAATCACTCCAAAGGCTCGAGAGAACAAATTCCTCTTCGCATCCCGCGTCCCCGCCGTCTCCGCCTTCTGGCGGCGCCGTCTCGTGCCAAAATCGCTCACCAACATGATCTCGACCACCACCGCCGCTATTTGCCGCCCTGCTTTTTCCTCATCCTGCTAACCACGATACCCTGGCCCACAAAGGGGTCAGCCCACTCACAATGAACAAGCCCCACACAATCAATACGATGAAATAATTAATTATTGGAACTAGCCCAAATTCAATCCCCCCAGAATTCCCAGAAACGCATACTTGCGAATTCTCTCACCTCTACGCGAATTTCATCCCCTCATCCGCGCCATTCACAGAATCTCAAAAATATTTTCGTAACAAAATCAATAGCATCCCCACCCACCCCCGGAAACCCGGGTACAGCGGGGTTAGGCTAGAGACCGAAAGGACCTTCTATGCCCGCATCAACCACCACCCCCAAGAACTCTCGCTCCGAGCAGGCCCGCATTAACGGGTCGAAATCCAAAGGCCCCGTCACTATCGAAGGCAAAGCCGCTTCCAGCAAGAACGCCCTCAAGCACGGCTTCGCCGCCGTGATCAACATCGTGCTCACCATCGAAGACAAACCTGCATGGGAGCGTCACCTCGACGGCTACCGTCAATCCTTCGAGCCGCGGAACTACGCGGAGGAAACGCTCATCGACCAACTCGCCGGCATCAACTGGCGCCAATCCCGCCTCGTCGGACTCGAAACCGCTCTCATCGACGCGGAACTGTCCATCCAGCGCAAGCGTCTCCGCGAAAAGCATCCCCACTCCGCGGACGATCCGTACTTCCGCCTGGTCCAAGCCTGGCAATCACTCGCAGCGCAACCGGAAAAACAGAGCGACGAACCCAAAGATCCTGCCGCTCCGCCCAACGGCTACGACGTCAGCAGCATCGAATTGGTCCGCCGCTACCTCGTGTCCCTCGACCGTCAATACCGAAATACGCTCCTCAACCTCCGCCAGATACGTAAGGACTTCGCAACGCCAAACGAACCCAAAATCGAACAGCCGCCAGCCGATCAACAACCAACCGGCGAGGACGCTGATCTCAAAATACGCGGCCCACGAGCATCCCAAACCGCCGCCGTTATTCCCATACCCCCCGCATCCGCAATGAAACCCGCCCTCGAACCCACCAACCGCGAGCGCGAAATTTCCATACGTGAAAGGTTGAATCCTTAAGCGCCGCATCAACTCCAGCGCGGACCTCCGCGCGCAAGGGGGATGCCGCGCCAGCACCGCACTGGTATGATCAATCTTCGTTTACGAGGTGTTCCCATGTTCAATCGTTCCCTGCTGCTATTGGCGCTCGCATCGGCCCTTGCTTTCAGCTCCCAAGCCGGTACGCGCCTGCTCCGCAGTCCCTCCGTCAGCACAAATCAAATCGCGTTCGCTTACGCGAACAACATCTGGACGGTCCCGCGCTCCGGCGGCTCCGCGCATCGCATCACCAGTTTTCAAGGACAGGCCGCGAATCCGCACTTCTCACCCGACGGCAAGTGGCTCGCGTTCAGCGCCGAATACGGCGGAAATATTGACGTTTACGTCGTCCCCTCTGAAGGCGGCGAGCCCAAGCGCCTCACCTGGCATCCCGGCGCGGATCTCGTCGAAGGCTGGACCCCGGATGGCAAATCGATCCTCTTCACTTCGACCCGCGCAACCTCCGCGCCAAGCGCCGCGCCGCGATTTTGGATGGTCCCCGCCGAAGGTGGAATCGAAGAGCCCATGGCCCTTCCCCGCGGATTTCAAGGGAAAATCTCGCCCGACGGCACGCACATCGCGTACCGCATGAACAACTCGTGGGATGAGGAGCGACGCAACTATCGCGGCGGCCAGAATCGCCCCATCTGGATCGTCGACCTCAAGACGTACGATCTCGTGTCACCGCCCTGGACCGACTCGAAGGACATCGATCCCGCGTGGATCGGCGAGACCGTTTACTTCATCTCCGATCGCGATGGTGTCTCGAACGTTTGGTCCTACGAGACGAAATCGAAGAAGCTCACGCAGGTAACTAAGTTCACCGATTTCGACGTGCAGACCCTCGATTCCGGCGCGGGCGTGGTCGTGTTTGAACAAGCCGGTTATGTGCACGAGCTCAATCCGAAGACCGGCAAATCGCACGTCGTCGACATCACCGCCGAAGGCGACTTCCCATGGATGATGCCGCACTGGCAAGACGTCACGCGCTCAATGACGAACCTCGGCATCTCGCCCACAGGCAAGCGCGTCGTCGTTGAGGCGCGCGGTGAAATCTTCACAGTTCCTTCGGAAAAGGGCGACATTCGCAATCTCACCCATTCTTCCGGCTCGGCCGAGCGCGACCCCGCCTGGTCGCCCGACGGCAAGTTCGTTTCTTACTTCAGTGATCGCTCGGGCGAATACAAACTCGTCATCGAAGCGCAGGACGGCATCACGCCTCCGCGCGAAATCGCACTGCCGCATCCGACTCATTACTACACGCCGTCCTGGTCGCCCGACTCGAAAAAGCTCGTCTACACCGACACGAATCTGAAGGTCTGGGTGCTCGATGTCGCCAGCGGACAAACGAAGATCGTCGGCGAGGATCCGTGGATGGTTCCCACTCGCACGTTGAATCCCGTCTGGAGCCCCGACTCGAAATGGATCGCCTACGCAACCCGCCTGAAGTCCATGTATCACGCGATCATGGTTGCGAACGTCGAGACCGGCGAGTCGAAGCCCGTCACCGATGGACTCTCCGACGCCGTCTGGCCCGCCTGGGATGCGAGCGGCAAATACTTGTGGTTCCTCGCCTCCACCGATTTCGGTTTGAAATCGCAATGGCTCGACATGACGTCGTACGATCACAACGAAAACTTCGGCCTGTATTTAGCCGTGCTCAAGAAAGGCGACCCCAGCCCGCTGCTGCCCGAGAGCGATGAGGATAGCGGAATCGGCGGCGCACGCACGCCTCGTACCAGCGCCTCCTCCGATGAGCCCGATCATCCCGCAGCCCCCGCGCCTCGCCGTCCCGTCACTGTGGCAATCGATTTCGATGGACTCGCACAGCGCATCCTCGCCGTCCACGAAGTGCCCGTCAAGGAATACTCGCAACTTCGTTCCGGAGCCGCGGGAATCGTCTACTATCTCGAATCCATCGCACCCGAAGGCGCCGGACCCGCCACCGAGACGCTCATCCGCTATCGCCTTAGCGATCGCAAGCCCGCAACTTTCGCTACCGGAGTCGCCACCTACGCCGTCAGCGCCGACGGTCACAAGCTCGTCTATCGCGCCGGATCCGCCGGAGGTCCACCAGCAGCCGCGGCTCGCCGTCCTCCGCCTTCGCTGTTCCTCGTCGATGCGGATAAGCCCGCCGTGCCCGCCGCGGGCCATGGCCGCCTCAACGCCGCGCTCCGCATGGATCTCGATCCCAAAGAGGAATTCAAGCAGATCTTCTATGAAGGCTGGCGCAATCAGCGCGACTATCTATACGTCACCAACATGCACGGCGCCGACTGGCCCGCGATGAAGGAAGCGTACGGCCAAATGCTGTCGAGCGTCCGCCATCGCGCCGATTTGAATTATCTGCTCGACATCATGGGCGCCGAAATCGCCATCGGACATTCCTTCGTCCGCGGCGGCGACATGCCGCAAATTCCCGAATCCCACGGCGGCCTGCTCGGCGCCGATTTCAAGATCGCGAACGGACGTTATCAGATCACGCGCATCTATGATGCCGAGAGTTGGAACCCCGAGCTCCGCGCGCCACTCGCGCAACCGGGCGAGACCGTGTCGGTCGGCGACTACATCCTCGCCATCAACGGCGTCGATTTGAAAGCTCCTGATGCGATCGATCGTTTGCTCGATGGAACGGCCGATCATCAGACCGTACTCACGATCAACACGCAGCCGAACGTCGAAGGTGCGCGGCAGGTGACGGTCGTTCCCGTCGCCAATGAACAAGGACTTCGCACGCGCGCCTGGGTCGAATCGAATCGCCGGTTTGTCGACAAACTCTCGGGCGGCAAGCTCGCATACGTCTACGTGCCGAACACCGCGGGGCCGGGCTACACGAGCTTCAATCGCTACTATTTCGCACAGCAGAACAAAGAGGGAGCGGTCATCGACGAGCGCTTCAACAGCGGTGGCTCCGCGGCCGACTACATCATCGACGTCCTGCAGCGCGACTTCGATGGATACTTCAACAACGTCGCCGGCGACCGATATCCGTTCACGAGTCCATCGGCCGGCATATGGGGTCCGAAGGTGATGGTGATCAATGAAATGGCCGGCTCCGGCGGCGACTTGATGCCCTGGATGTTCCACCATCGCAAAGTCGGCTTGCTCGTCGGCAAGCGCACCTGGGGTGGACTCGTCCACACCGCGGACACACCGCCGTTCATCGACGGCGGCTCGATGATCGCACCCCGCGGCGGATTCTTCACGCGCGAAGGAAAATGGGCCGTCGAGAACGAAGGCACTCCTCCCGACATCGACGTCGAGAACTGGCCGAAGGAAGTCATCGCGGGACACGATCCGCAACTCGAACGCGCCGTCACCGAAGCCATGCGGATGTTGAAAGAGAAGCCGGTGCAGCGTATGACAACCGAGCCTCCCTCGCCGACGTGGGGCAAGCGCAAGGTTCCCTTCGGACCAACCGTCGGGCCCTCAGTGACGCCTTCCGGCAGCAGTAGCAGCCGGAACTAAATCAAACCGAAAACTTGGGATCGCCCTCG
>DASXZC010000436.1:0-5970 GCA_036502165.1 Bryobacteraceae bacterium | reverse complement strand
GCCATGTATTACGCCGCGCTGGTCGTAGGCCGGATTGCCGCGCAAGCCGTGCTGCCCCGCGTCCGGCATGGGAAGCTGCTCTTTATCAGTTGCTTGGCGGCTGTTCTCGGATTCGTCATTCTAACCTTTACAGACAATCGGTTCGGTGTCGTTTCTGGAATTCTGTTTGTCGGCGTCGGCTTCGCTCCGGTTTACCCGCTGGTTGCGGCGCGAATTGGCAGCCGGTTTCCGTACTACGACCCCGCGCTTTACCACGGAATTTTCACCGTCGCCTTCGCTGGAGCGTTGCTCGGACCCGGCTCGCAAGGATATTTGGCTGCGTGGCTTGGCGTACGTTCGATCCTGATCGTTCCATTGGCCGGGTCGATCCTCGTCGCTTTATTGCTCGTCGCTATCTGGATCGAAATGAAACTAGCCAGCTTCACTCAAAAAGGACTTACCGTGCAACAATCTCACGATCCCGGAGCGAGTTTGTAAGGTTAAGGTAACAATCAATTAATCATGGACTTGCACAAGAATTTGGAACTGAAAAACGCCTAGTACTACTCCTAGGGTAAAAATTGTGCTTCCACTGAGACCAAACACCGAATATAATCTGTAGGCAGGATGAATACCGCGTTCACCTCTTTGATTCGCAGTGAGTTGCTTCACATTGAGGGCGTACGCAAACTCCCACCCGCACGGCGGTATGCGAGCCTTTTGACGAGTGAAACGGCACCGGAAAGTTTGTTCTTCCTGGACTCCGGATTTGTCAAAGTTATCCGCCGCGGCGAGGACTCGAAAGAAGTCATTTTAGGCATCATCGGACCTGGAGAAGTCTTTGCGGAACATGCGTTATTACATCGAGTAGCACGCTCGTTTACCGCCGAAATCATTCAGGAAGGAACCATCTACGAGATACCCCGCGAGGTCTTTCACACCTTCGCCCGACAGCGGCCCGAGGCGTGGCAGATGCTGTGGGAGGTCGCCATGCACCGCCAGCTCGAAGCCGAGCAGAAAATGGCGCTCATGTGCCTCGAAGATGTCGAGTTCCGTTTGCTCTATTATTTAGGTAAATTGGTGCCGCCGTTTCCGTCGCCGGCGTCCGATCAGGATGAGTATTCGCTGCCTTTGAGCCAAAGTGAGCTCGCGAGCCTGGTTGGCGCAACGCGCGAAACGACCTCGACGACCCTGAATCATTTATCCCGCCAGGGACTGCTGCGCCTCGGTCGACGCCTGGTTACAGTACGCTCTCTCGAGTCGATCCGCAGCGCGTGCCGCAATCACGGCACCAAGGCTGCCGGTGGCGGAGCCTAACTCGCCGGCTCGGCTGCATCCGGTTCCTTCGACGCATCCGCCAGCCGGCTGGCGATGTTTCTCAGAAATTCGCTTTCCCACTGCAGCGATTTGACCGTCAATCTTGCCTCGGAAATCAGCATAATACTCGCCCACAGCAGCAGGCACGCGCCGCCGATTCCGAGTGCAACGGGGATCCAATACAGCTTGACGCTCACGATCGCGGCGAGCCCGATCGCGACGCTCGTCAGCACAAACGTCGCCGACGCCGAATAAAGCGTCGTCACGCATTTCTGCAGCAGCATCAGGCGGACGTTCAACTTCATCAATTGGATCTGATAATTGTCGATCCTTTCCGCTCGAAGTGGGACTTTTTCGCCGGCCGCCAGTTCCACAATTCGATCGGAAACGATCCGCATGCGATCCACGACGCGGCCGAGGCGGGTGGCGGTCGAAAGAATAAACGTCCCCGTCGCGGAGATCAACAGCACGGGAGTCAGCATCGCGGCGAGTACGTTTAACGCCGCCGCCAGCGTATTGAATGGCAGATGCAGGTCGGTGAACAGGCTGATCAGTTGGCCCATTTTGGAACTACGCGCCCGTTGCCGCCGAGGCCTCGGCCAGGGCGAGTTCCATTTCCGACCGGTAGTCGTTCAATAACTCCGCCGACTCGGCTTCGAATCGCATCACCAGCACGGGTTGCGTATTCGATGCGCGCAACAATCCCCAGCCTTTTTCGAATAACACGCGCACGCCATCGACATCGAGCGTCGGACGCTTGCCTGCAAAATAACCGGCGACCTTCTCAACAATCGCGAACTTCGCCTCATCCGGACAATCGTGCCGCAACTCCGGAGTCGACACGAGCTTCGGCAAGCCCGCCAGTTGTGCCGACAACGGATGCCCCGACCGCTCGACAATTTCGACCAGCCGGCACGCCGCGTAGAGCGCGTCGTCATAACCGTAATAACGGTCGGCGAAGAACATATGTCCGGACATTTCACCGGCGAGTTCCGCATGTTCCTCCTTCATCTTCGCTTTGATCAGCGAGTGGCCGGTTTTATACATGATCGGATTGCCGCCCAGACGCTTCAATTCGTCGTAGAGCACTTGCGAACATTTCACCTCGCCGATGAATGTGGCGCCAGGCTTCCGCGTCAAAATTTCGCGGCCATAGATGAGCATGAGCATGTCGCCGTAGATCACGTGGCCGTGCTCATCGCAGGCGCCGATGCGGTCGGCGTCGCCGTCGAAGGCGATCCCGAGGTCCGCGCCCGTCTCGCGAACCTTCGTGCACAGATGCATCAAATTCTCAGGCACCGTCGGATCCGGATGATGATTCGGAAAGTGGCCGTCCATTTCGAAAAACAGCTCGGTCACATCGCAATTCAATTTCGCGAACAGCCGGTGCAGCGCATCGCCGCCCGCGCCGTTGCCGGAATCGAGCACGACCTTCACTCTTCGTTTGAAATCGAATTGCGAAGCAATCTCGTTCACGTACGGCGTCTCGATGTCATATGAATCGACTACGCCGTCGCCGTACAGGAAATCCAGGTGTTCGATCATTTTATAGAGCTTCTGGATCTCCGCGCCGTGGATCGTTCCCGTTCCACAGACCGTCTTAAAACCGTTGTATTCCGGCGGATTGTGGCTGCCCGTGATCATCACTCCGCCTGCCGTTTTCAAATGAACGGTCGAATAATAAAGCAGCGGAGTCGGCACGCGGCCAACATCCGTCACATGGCAACCGGAAGCGAGCAATCCTTTTAACAGGGCACTGTGCAGGCGATCGCCGCTGAGGCGGACGTCGCGTCCGAGCGTGATCCGGCAGGGTTTGGAAAGTTCGCCGCCGCCGTGGCGGCGCAAATAGGTTCCCAGGGCATGGCCGAGCAGTGTAACTCCCTCGCTCGGCAAATCGACTTCGGCGACGCCGCGAATGTCGTACTCGCGGAATATGGTGGACTTCAGCATCTGCTAGCCAATGTATCAAACACCGCTACAATGGTGACTTAGCGTGGAGGAATCAAGATGGCAGTAGCAGCGCGGCGTCTTTCCGCCGTGGTCAATATCGGAGCCGTGAAGGTCGGTGGACGAAATCCGATCGTCGTCCAATCGATGACCAACACCGACACCGCCGACGTTACGGGAACCGTCAATCAGACGATGGCGCTGGCTCGCGCAGGATCCGAACTGGTCCGCGTGACCGTCAACACCGAGGAAGCCGCGCGCGCGGTACCTAAGATCGTCGAAACGCTCGACAAATTCGGCGTACGCGTGCCGATCATCGGCGACTTCCATTACAACGGACATCTGCTGCTCAAGAAATATCCCGAATGCGCGAAGGCGCTGGCGAAGTACCGCATCAATCCGGGTAACGTCAACATCGGCAAGAAGCACGACGACAACTTCCGCGCCATGATCGAAGTCGCGATCGAGAACAACCGCCCCGTTCGCATCGGCGTGAATTGGGGATCCCTCGACGGTGCGCTGCTCACGCGCATGATGGACGAAAATTCGAAGCTCGATGAGCCGCTCGACGCCAAGCAAGTGACCATGAACGCGATGGTCGCAAGCGCCCTTCTATCAGCCGAAGCAGCCGAGCGGATGGGCCTTCCCCACGACTTCATCATCCTCAGCGCGAAGGTCAGCGGCGTTCAGGATTTGATTACCGTGTATCGCGACCTGGCCTCACGCTGCGACTATCCGATGCACGTCGGACTCACGGAAGCCGGCCTCGGCGCCAAAGGGATCGTCGCGACGACCGCGGCATTATCGGTGCTCCTGCAGGACGGAATCGGCGACACGATCCGCGCGTCGTTGACTCCACTGCCCAATGGCGATCGGACCGAAGAAGTCGCAGTCTGCCAGCAGGTTCTGCAATCCCTCGAACTACGCAGTTTCACGCCGCAAGTCGCGGCCTGCCCGGGTTGCGGACGCACCACCAGCACCTTCTTCCAAGACATGGCCGATCAGATCCAACGCTACCTGCGCGAGCAGATGCCGGTCTGGAAAGAGAAATACGCGGGCGTCGAAGAAATGAAGGTGGCCGTGATGGGATGCATCGTGAATGGCCCCGGCGAATCGAAGCACGCGAACATCGGAATCTCACTGCCGGGTACCTTCGAAGATCCGGTGGCGCCGGTTTACATGGATGGCAAATTGAAAGTGACCCTCCGGGGCGACCACATCGTGCGCGAGTTTATTGATATTCTCAATACCTATGTGGATGGCCGGTACGCGGGGCAGGTTGCCGCGCTCGAAACCGCCCACGCGTAAACCGGAATTATGACGCCTGAAGGCGGCAACGGGGAACTCGAGAGTTTACGGCATCAACTGCATGTCGTGACTGAAGTTGCCAATCAACTGGCCACGCGCCTGTTCGCCGTCGAATCTCGTCTTTCGCAACTCGAAGTCGGCGGCGCCGCACCGGTCGCTCCGCCTCCGCCTGTTCCTCCCGCAGTGGCGCGGCATTTGGGAGTGCCGCAGCAAACTCCGCCGCCGTTGCCGCCTCCGCTTCCAGGTGGCGCCACTCCACCGCCGTTGCCTCCGCAAGGACCTCCGCCACCGCCGCCCCAGCCTGCGCCCCAGGCGTCCTCCGGCGGAAAGATCGAGACGCAAGTCGGCCTCACGTGGATCAACCGGATCGCCGTCATCACGCTCATTTTCGGCGTCGCGTTCGCATTCAAATATTTGGTCGACAACGACTACATCGGCGCCAGTGGACGCGTCATCATCGGAGTCATCGCGGCCGCGCTCGCGCTGTTCGGGGGCGACGTTCTCTGGCACCGCGGACAACGCATATTCGCTCAAGGCATGACCGGACTAGGCATCGCCATTCTGTACCTGTCATTCTTTGCGGCATTCGAGTTCTATCATCTGATTCCGCAACCAGTCGCGCTGCTGCTGATGGTCGTCACAACGACCTGCGGCGGAGTCCTCGCCTTGCGGTACAACGCGCGAGCGATCGCAATTCTTTCGCTATTCGGCGGCTACGCGACGCCTGTGATGCTGTCGAACGGAACTCCCAACGACGTTTTCTTCGCGACCTACATGATCGTGCTGAACGCCGTCGGACTCTGGGTCGCGCGCCAACGCCGCTGGCGGGTCGTCGAATCGCTCGCGCTGTTCGCCACCATCTGTCTCGAAGGCGCGTGGATCGCCGACCGCTATTCCTCTCTCACGCGTCCACTCGTCGTCGGATCGGTGCTCGTGCAGTACGCATTGTTCGCGTCCGGCGAGATGTGGATGGTTGCCGCCGTCGCACATCTGACCGCATCAGCCGCGATTGGAAGCTTCCATTGGAATCCGATTGCGCTGTTGGTCCTCGCGCTCGGCGGGCTCGGAGTCGGTTACTGGCGCCGCTGGCAGAGTGGACCTCCCGTCGTATTTCTAGGATGGTGGATCGGCTACGCGGCCGGCGCCCCGTGGAACGGCCATGTCGGCGACGATGCCATCGTTGCGACCGCTTACTGTTCAATCGCGTTTTTGATTCTGCTGCTCTATCCCGTTTGGGTTTCGATGGTCCGCCGTGAGATGCCCGACACCGCGACGCTCGCGACGATGGGCATCAACGGAGCCATTTATTTCGGTGTCGCTCACGATCTGCTGAACCCTTCCTACAGCGCCTACATGGGACTCTTCGCCGTCGTCGTCGCGGCCCTGTATCTGGCGAGCGCATGGCTGATCTGGAACGCG
>DASXZC010000435.1:0-2298 GCA_036502165.1 Bryobacteraceae bacterium | reverse complement strand
CTGTTGGAAGATATCAGGCGGAGACTCGTCGACGTGGTGGTCGTTTACAAGGTCGATCGCCTCACGCGCTCGCTGGCCGACTTCGCCAAGATGGTCGAGGTGTTCGACGCGCGCGGCGTTTCGTTTGTTGCAGTCACGCAGCAATTCAACACGACCACTTCGATGGGCCGACTCACGCTGAATGTCTTGCTTTCGTTCGCGCAATTCGAGCGGGAAGTAACGGGTGAGCGGATCCGGGACAAGATCGCCGCCTCCAAGCGCAAGGGAATGTGGATGGGCGGGGTACCGCCACTGGGCTACGACGTCCGCGAGCGCCGGCTGGTAGTCAATCGGCCCGAAGCCGTGACCGTGAAACACATCTACGAGCGATATCTCGAACTCGGTTCCGTTAGGCTCCTGAGACAGGATTTAGAGCGCCGCGAGATTGTCTCCAAAGTCCGGGTGTCGAAAAGCGGCGTGCGATCTGGAGGCCGGCAATTCTCGCGCGGAGCTCTTTATGAGCTGCTGTCGAACCCGATCTACCTCGGCGAGATCCGCCACAAGAAGGAACGCCATCCAGGGCAGCACCAGCCAATAGTGAGCCGCGAGCTGTGGGAGAAGGTCCAACTGCGCTTGCGCGATCAGGCCGCCACGCATCGCGAACGCCCAACCAAGGCGCCGCCCAGCCCGCTCGCGGGTAAACTGTTCGACGAGAACGGCGAGCCCCTGTATGTGCAGGGCGCGGTAAAGGGGACGCGCCACTATCGTTACTACGTCTCGCGTGGATTGGTCAGAGGGTCGGTACAAGATGACCGGCGCGGGTGGCGCGTATCTGCACCGGAGCTTGAACGAGCCGTTCGCGCCGCGACTCAGCAGATTCTCAGTGATCGAGCGGCAATCGCCGGAGCGATCGAGGAGCTCAACATAGATGCGAACCGATTGCCTTCCATCTTCAAGGTCGCCGAAGCTTGGATTCAAAGTCTGCGATCCGAAGCGGAAGCTGCATCAGCACTGACCCGGCTGATCGAACGTGTCGGACTCAAGAAGGACGGCATCCAGATTTCTATCAAATTGCCGATCTCGTCCGATGAAGGGCGTGATCTCGCGACTCCGAACGAACCCGCGCTAAGTCGATTCGTCCCGATGCGGATGAAGCGGCGCGGCGTTGAGATGCGGCTGATCATTGATGGTGACGCCGCATCCTTAGCACGCATCGATCTACCGCTGCTCGACGCGACCGCCCGTGCGTATCGATGGTCCAACGATCTGTTGGCGGGTCGGGCGCGGTCGATCGGCGAGATAGCCAGGCGAGAACATCTTACGGCCCGTCACGTGCGGCGCGTGATGCGGCTGGCGTTCCTGGCGCCCAGGATTGTCGAGGCGATCGTCGAAGGCCGGCAGCCCGCAGACCTCAGCACTCTAGCGATGACCCAGAGAATCGAACTCCCCCCGCTCTGGAGTGCGCAGCAGCAAGCTCTGGAATCCCGATAGACTCACGCGGGCGTAGTTGCTTGCGTCAGGCAGCGTTCTTCCCGAGAACGCTTCTCCGCAAAATGTCGGCCGGTTCGCAGATGGACATGCCAAAATCGCGAACAGAGAATTTTAGGCGATTTTCACGCTCAGCCGCTGCCGTTGGCATTCTCCGCGTCCACGGCCGCGCGTGAATCGCGCCCCACGCGCCGATTTCATCGCTTCTCCATAATGTAGGGAAACATGCCAGAGTGTCTGGCGGAGCGAGGCGAATTCGAAGCCCCGGTGCCGCGAGGGCTCCTCTGGGCGGAATTCGGCCCGTGTTTGGGGCACTATTCGGCTCGAATAAAAAGCATCGTGCTGCAGAGAACTTGTTTGCCTGGGATTCAGCTCTGCTTCGGATCTCTCCGGTTCCCTTCGTTCGCTAGGCTGATGCTCGAAAATCCAATGACGTCGAACAATGAGATGGTCGCGGATCAGGTATCGAGGAGCCTCATCGGGCAACGGCTATGCAGCCTCCATTCGGGGAGAATTCCCAGCGGTACAAAACAGCTATGACCCACTGACGCTCGCCGGGGCGGTCCATTCGATGCCGTGAACCGGCACGGCGCGGGAAGCCGGCAGCATCGAAAGACTGTACGAGCGCAAACCAAGGGCGAGTTTTTCGGATGAAGTCCTGGAGCGCTATCCGACAAATCTAGGCGTGCTTCATTGTCGCAGGAAGTCGGTCTGGCTCTCGGCACTTAGGCAAATTACAAGAAGTGATATTGAGCGGAGGATTCACGCGCGCGCGGCGCGCGCTTTCGACTTGAACCGCGCGGCGTGTGTATCCGTGATCCAATATTCCGT
>DASXZC010000434.1:0-19778 GCA_036502165.1 Bryobacteraceae bacterium | reverse complement strand
CGGCAATTACCTTGAGATAGTTCGCGTCCTGATGAGGTTGCGTGACCAGATCGGGGTGAGGCGAGACGACGCGGCAGGTGTTGGCGGTGCTCAGGCACAAGTAGCTCGAGCGATTCTCGACGGCATGCAGGGCGCGATGGATCGGGACCGCGTCGCCCAGTCTCCACATCACCTCGCTGTTCTGGACGTGCGCTTGCAGGTTTACCCAATCGGGATCCTCATAAAAGCCGATGCGCTTGCCGGGGGCGGCGAGCGCTTCGTCAGGGCTGGCTTGCCGATCGAGCCAACCAATGCGGCTTGCGTATTCGAGGACGATTCGGCGGAGATCGAGGACTGTAGCGTCGGGCACGAGTCCGCGAAAGAACAGGAAGCCATCGCGGATGGCTCGTTCGCGGAGTTGAAGCTGATTTCCGATCAGCGGTGTGGAGTCTTCGAGTGGACGCGTCAGGATTTCCATGCGGTCCATCCTCGCCATCGCTCCCACTTCCACGATGAGCGATCGACTGATGCGAGTGCGGCGTCGATCCGCTGGGCGCGCTCGTGTGGTGAAAGTCCGGAGAGCAGGCGGTCTGTGAGGGGCGGGATTTTTAGCCAGTCCGCGTAGGCGTCCTGCGTCAGGCGCGAGCGGAACGACCACGGTCGCGGTCGAAGTCCGGCGGCCTTTAGCCACACGCTGATGCATCGTCGGCTGAGGGGAGATTGCGGAGGAGGATCTTCAGGGAGCACTCGCGATTCCGTTAACAATAGCGCCGGTAGCGAGAGTAATAAGGGATCGCCGCCACCGCCGGGCGCATCGGGTTCCAAGAGATAGAGTGCCGGGATATTGAAACTCAGCGCGCCGCCTGGGCGGAGCATGCGGGCCAGGGTTTGGAATGTTTGGGCGAGCGGCGCGAGTTGCCAAATGGCGGCGCCGCACAGGACGCGGTCGAACGATTCGTTCGCATCCGGTGCGACGGCATGCCATTTGATGCGAGGATCGGCGAGGCGCCGCATTCCTTCGGCGCGCATGGCGGCGGACGGTTCGACGCATACGATGCGGCCATTGGAGCCGAGAGCCTCGAGAGCGGCTTCGGCGGTCCTACCCGTGCCTGCGGCGAGATCGAGCACACGCATTCCGGGCTCGAGTTGCGCATTCGCGATCAGCGCCGCGTTGGCGCGTAGATAGCGGTCATGACGCCGGCAGAAAGCCTCGTAGTATTGGGCGGTTTCCGGATCGTCCCATCCGCTCATCGGACGCCCATCGCCGGCATCAGTCCCATGCGTTCGAGATTGTGCTCGGCTTTGAATCGGAGGCAGTCGCGGATGGATTGTCGCGTTTCCGGGCTGTAGTGAAAGAAATCGAGATCCAAATTGCCATCGTCGATGTAGTAGCGATAGTAGCGTTCCGAGTCCGCGATCGGAGGCGGAGGCACGAAGCGGGTGTAGCCGGGGCGCTGCCACCAGTTCGTGAAGCCGTATAGGAAATGATAGTCGTCGTACATCGGCGTGCCGGGGAATGGAACTACGACGCCCATGGTGCTGAAGGCGTCGACCATTGGCGCGATGCGCTCCATGAAGCGCAGGGTTCGTTCCAACTCGACGGGTGTTTCCTGGGGGAAGCCGAGCATGAAGTTGCAGGCGGTGAGCAGTCCTTCTTCCTTGGCCCACTCGAGGGCGCGTACGACGTGGTCTGTTCGAATGCCTTTGCGGATTGCTTTCAGGATTCCGTCGTCGCCGCTCTCTACGCCGAAGCTGACGTGGATCAGGCCGGCGCGCTTCATGGCTTTCAAGAGATCACGCGTAACCATATTGGCGCGCGTGATGGCTCCGAAGGAGAAGTCGAAACGGACGTTCGTCTCGATCGCTGCGCAGAGATCTGTGAGGCGCGGGATGTTCGCGGTCAGAGCGTCATCCCAGCAGGGGAAGTAGCTCTGGTCCGTGCGTTCGTGCCAGGCGTTGATCTCGTCAGTGACGCTGGACGCGGAACGATATCGGAAAGACCGTCCCGTGACTGCATTGGCGCAGAACGTACAACGGGCCGGACAACCGCGGCTGGTGAGGATTCCTCCGGGCGCGGTCTCTCTGCCGGAAGGGTCGTACCAGAGTGGATCGAACAAATGCTGCGCAAGGTAAGGAGGCGGAAGATCGTCTAGCGCTTCGATGAGGCGGGCGGGCGGACCGTAACCGATGCCGCCGCTGGACGGATGGCGAAAGACGGTACCGGGAATCTGCGCGATATCGTCCTTCTCATCCAACCAGTCGGCGATTCGCGGGAGTCCGATTTCGGCTTCGCCCGTGAGTGCAACGTCGAAGCCGATGTTGAGGGTCTCTTCCGGACGAACCGTGGTGTGCGCTCCGCCTGCGACCAGCAGCCAGGGGCCGGCTTTGAGGCGCTCGACAAGGCCGTATGCGTGCCAGACCCAGCGAGTGAAGAGGCTGATGCCGATGATACGCGGAGCGAATGCTTCGGCCTCGCGCACGATCCAGTCGGCGTCATGCGGGAAGTAACGCGCCGCCGCATCGATTACGCGGACCTCGCATCCGTGAGCGAGCAGTGATGCGGCGACGTATTGCAGGCCGAGCAGAGACGCTCCGAGTTGCTCGGGCGACGGCGGGTTGATGAGCAGGACCTTCATCCGAGAACGACCTTGCCGAAGCGCGGGCCGGCAAAGGGAGAACCGAGGCTGACGTTCTGTCCGCCAACCACGGGCGCGACAGGCACGTAGGGTGGCGCGTACGTCGGCGCCGGCCCGGTTCCGAGCACTCCGACGATCGCCACGAGATTCTTCCACTCGGTGAAGCTGGCTTCGACCCAGGTGGTGAGCGCTGCAACTGCCTTATCGGACGATGAATCGCCTCTGACCTTATATATACTCAGCGCGGCGTTCAGGCGGCTCGCGAGAAACGGAGCTTTCAATGCAACTTCGCCAGTCGAGCTTCCTTTCGAAAGCGTTGGCGCGACGGCGGCGGGCGTGGGCGGAGCGAAGTGTCCAGGGAACGCGGCGAACGCCGGATAGGCCTTGGGAAGTTGGATTTGAAAACCGGCGGCCCACTCGTTCCAGGCCGCTGCCAACGGCGCCGAGAAGGCCGCCGCCACGTTGCGCGGCACCTGCGCATTCGAGAGGATTTGCAGCATCCTCGCCTCGATATTCGTTTCGCTCGACAGAGTGCCGGGGGTGAGGACGGCGGTTGGGCCGCTCACTTTGCCACCCTCGATTCGCGCCTTGCCGATCCACTCATTCACTGCGATGCGGAAGGCCTCCCGCACAAGTCCGGCGATGGTGTTCCAGTCCACGTGTGTCGTCCTTTGATTTACGCTACCAAACCTGTGGGGAGCGTAACAGAAAATTCGACACTAGGGAATTGAATTTTTTATATATTAAGGCTGTCCAATCACCGGGCGACTGTGTATACTGAGGGTACTTCACGTTCTCAGGACCCGAAGACCATGATTGCAATCACACCCTCCGGCCCGTTGTTGAAGCCCCAGAGCGGATATCAGGTCACCATTCCGCCCGGATCTCAGGACGTGGTAATTCAGCTCAATGGCACGGAAGTCCTGCGAATCAGTTTAGGAACCACCATGGCTATCAAATCCCAAAACGATCTGTTATTTGAAGCTCCCAACATCACTCTCAAAGCCGATAAATCGGTGACGATTCAAAGCGGCAGCGGGACGCTGACATTGAAGTCCGGGGCGATGATGAGTCTGGAATGCGGGTCATCGATGGCCATGAAGAGCTGCTCGACGATGAGTTTGAAAAGCGGTGGGGAGATGGATTTACGGGGCTCGACGGTAAACGTAAACTGACGCGGGTGGCCTCTTAAGCGTCCGCGCCCAGGATCGTTCGGCTCATCCTCTCGGAGAGTCCCGACAATTGGTGGACCAGGTCAATATATTCCTCCATGCGGATTGTGGCGCCCGTTAATCCGGGGCAATTTGCGTGATACATAATTAAAGGGATTAGGTAATTATAACCAAGTTCTCCTTTTCTGAAAAAATCGACTGTTTGCCCGCTCGCGCGATCGCGAATGTGGCGGTCGGGAATCCAGCCTATATCTCCCTGGCTCTTGAGCTGGAAGAAGGCGAGTTCGAACGGATACATTCTGCAGGGGTCGGGCCGGACCGGGTGAATCCCGCAGTGATTATCGGCTTCGCTCAAGAAGACGCAGCAACCGGAAGCCTTCGCCTGCAGGATCTGGAATCCGCGGCCGCCTGGCGCTACGGAATCTGAAGAGGCCGGAGTCAAAAATTCTTCCTTCGGGAGTCCGTGGGCAGACACGATCGCGTTCTGGATTTCGGGGGACACGACGATCTGCAAAGTAGCGGCACTGCAGCAGGGATTCACGCATTCGTTCTTTGCGCAGACGAAACTTGCGTGCCCTGGCAGGTACGGTTGCAGGTCGCAGCTTGGCTCGGACCGGTTCCGTTCCAAAACCGGCCGAATGGTTTTAGCGCATGTGCGGAGCAAGTGCAGAAGATGGTCAGCGTCCGGAGAGTCCGTTTTCGACTCGACGTGGTAGGTTGCCCGAACCTCCGCTGGCGCACCGCTCGAAAGGACCTCCGTGCAGAGTAGTTGTTCTTCCTCCGCACAATTTCCGGAGAGATCCTCTTTGATGGCGTCGAGAGACGTGCCGCGCAGGTGACGCACTCTGAATTGAGGTACTGGATGCAAGGTTCGCTCCGCCACCGCGCTCGTCTTGGGATAGCGGCTAGTTTAGCACGTCGAAATCGCGATTAGCGCTAGGATTAATGTCCTGAAACAAAAGCATCCGCATCGGCTCTAATGGTCGGGTACGAATAAATGAATTTCCGAACGACTTCCCTTCTGTTGCTTTCAATGGCTGCTGCCAGTGTTGTGCTCATGGCGCAACCTGGCGAGTCCGAGATTCGCCATCATGGTTACGAACACGGGTATCGTGATGGTTTCGCGTACGGCCGCGATGCGCATGCACGCGGCGCGGCGCTTGACATCTATGGAGACGCTTATCGGAATGCCGATCATGGATTCCGGCCGGAATTTGGATCAAAAGAAGAATATGAAGCTGGATATCGCGAGGGATATCGCGTGGGCGCGGATGACGGTTTCGCCAATCGATTCGATCGGATGGAAAAGATGTTCGGAAGCGAGAATGAACCGGCTCCGAATGATCGTTGGGGCGGATACGATGTGGCGGCCGAGCTCGGGTATCGCGATGGCTTCAAGACGGGGATCAAGGATGCGCACGAGAAGCATTCGTTCCGGCCGACGGAGCATGACCAGTGGAAAGACGGGGACCGCGGGTACCATGATTCGCTGGGGAGCAAAGAGGCGTACAAGGCGAGTTATCGGAAGGCGTATGAGACGGGGTATCGCGATGGTTTTGGTCCGCCGCGGGGGTAGATTTTCAGGCGGGCTCGGGCGCTGGTGCTGCGTTACGTGCCTATCGAATCTTGGATCCGACCGATCACCCGATTTGCCGCCGCCAACCAACTGATGTTCGGCGGTCCCGGAGGTCCGCAGATCCACACCGCATCATAGCCGTTCGGCTCCGACGCTCTTAACGATGGAACCCAGTCATTGACATTTTCACCTCACAACTATCAATGGCCCAGGCTTTAGCTCCCCGAATGCCCAGCGAGGCTGGCAGCAGTCTCATCGGAAAACATCCCCCAACAACAGAGATGGAGCCAGCACAGTGGGATCCGCAGCGTACCACAACAAGACGGCCTCGGCACGATCAAATTCGCGCCTCAGGATCGGAGTATCGGTGGGAATCTCAAGCAAAGGTTGACCTGCTGGATAAATCTGCTCGAGCCTATAGCTGGCGATTCGAAAGCGTCCCAAATCATCGCGCTTCCACCAATAGGCGCGCTCGCCATCCGGGGCTCGTCAATAACGACGAGTCGCGCGAGTCGAACAATCATGGCTTGCCTTCGCGCTGATCTGCGCCGCTCACGGGGGCTATGGGACAAGTTGGCGCAATTCAAAGAGCCAAAGAGTCTCGTTCGATTGCGTCGACTGTACTATTCCATTGCTCATTTCCAATGCGTTACAGAGTGGCCAATCCTCGAAAGTTGTGGTATTGCAGATGCACTTCTTTGGGCATGATAAAGTTTGCAGTCTGTTTCGCCGCAGCGCTCGGCGTAGTTTTTTGTGCCCCCGATAACCGGATCGACCCCGAGGTCAATCGGCTCGGGGCCAGTGGACATCCTTCGCACGTGATCGTGCAGTTTCGCGAGGGCGTCGAGGCCGCGAGTTATGGGCGCTTCTCGCGACAGGTCAAGTATCACAAGAGCCTCGAGATGATCCGGTCAGCGGTCTATGAGATTCGCGGGCAGGATGATTTGCAGGCACTTGCCGCGGATCCGGATGTCGAATACATCGCTCCGGATCGCGCGATCTCTTCGACGGCTTACTCAGGGCCGCCGGATTATGCGTGGATGCAAACGCTCGGAATTACTTCGACCTTCGGCACAGCGGCGTTTGACGGGACGGGAATCGGCGTGGCGGTGATCGACTCCGGCGTGAATCCTTCGATCGAGTTCCAGGATGCGAAGCATGCCTCGCGCATCACTTACAGTGCTAACTTCACTACCGACAAAGACGCCTCGGATGGTTACGGACACGGCACCTTCGTGGCCGGACTGGTCGCCGGCAACGGGGCGCAATCAGCGATGGTGCCGTCGTTCACCCAGTACTGGGTCCGCGGTACGGCGCCGAACGCTACCATTATCAACTTGAAAGCGCTGAACTCGTTGGGAGCCGGCTCAGACAGTACCGTCATCGCGGCGATCCAAGCCGCTACTAAACTTCCCGCGAGCCTTCACGTCAAGGTCATCAATCTTTCGCTGGGGCGGCCGGTCGCGGCCTCCTGCTCCGCCGATCTACTCTGTCAGGCTGTCAACCAAGCCTGGCAACTCGGCTTCGTCGTCGTCGTCGCCGCCGGGAACGATGGCCGTACTGCCTCGACGCAAGGCTACGGCACCATCGACGTACCGGGAAACAGTCCGTACGCGATCACGGTCGGCGCTTCGAATACGCAAGGCGAGCTCGCTTGGAGCGATGCGAAGATGGCCAGCTACAGCTCCAAAGGACCGACGATGATCGACCACATTGCCAAGCCGGATCTGGTCGCTTCCGGCAATCGAATCCTCTCGTTGCGCGTCAATGGGTCGACGCTCGATTCGCAGTTCCCTGCGAATGAGGTTCCTCTCAGCGTGTATTCGAGCGCGAAGGGCGGTCCGGGCAATATCTACTTCCAGTTGAGCGGCACCAGCATGGCTGCCGGCATCACGAGCGGAGCGGTGGCGCTGGTGCTTCAGAAAAATCCAAACTACACGCCTGATCAAGTCAAAGAGCTCCTGATGGCGACGGCGTACAAGTTCCCGCAGAAGAGTTCGATTGCAACGGACGCGGTGACGGGCGTTTCGTACCAAACCACATACGATCTGTTTACCGTTGGCGCAGGGGATCTGAATGTCGCCGCGGCGCTCGCGAACATGACCACTCCGCCGCTGATCTCGATGCAATCGCCGGCCGTTAAGTTTAGTTCAGGCGGCAGCGTGCAACTGGTCTCGCCGAATATGTCGCTGTGGGGCAGCAATGCTGCCTGGGGGACGATGTCGCTGTGGGGCTCGTCCGTTGTTAGTTCCAACATGAGCCTGTGGGGATCGAACTCGCTTTGGGGCACTTCTGGAACGGCCGCTTTTAATTCATTATGGGGATCAAACGCGGCGTGGGGCACGAGTACGCTGGGCGCGGATTCGACGACGATCGCGATCAACGGAGAGAACTAGAGCTGAGGCAAGCCGTCGCGTTCAGGGCGGAAGCGAGCGCCTATCGAACGGCGTTTGTACAATGGGCAACGCATGCATAAGATCATCCTCGCCTTACTCGTGACGACCGGTTTGTACTCGCAGGCGGCCGGTGAACGAATCCAATACATGCGGGGAGCCTGTAGCGGCAAAGTCAACGGGAAGGGCGAATGCACCGTGTGCCTCGGCTCCGGTGAAGCTGGAATTACCGGTCTTGTGCAAGCGCTGCACGGGTCCTTCACCGCGCCCGGAGCTCAAAAGGAAGTCGTGCTGATCACGAGTTCCAATGACTGTGAGCCTCACGCCAATAACTTCGGGGGCGCCGTTCTGCTGCGATTCGAGAATGGAGCATGGCGGAAGATCCACTACGAACCGGGCGTCACCGGAACAACGTTCAAGCTGCTTCGCACCGCGGCCGGCCGCGATTTGCTGGTCTTTCAGGGAGGCTTCGTGCAAGCGGGCGAAGTCGGATCGTGGGTGAGTGTTCTCACCGTTTCGAACAGTGGCTTCGAGGATCAAACCCTGGTGCGTGTGAGCGACCCCGGTGGCGCCCGCTGCGATCCGAATGGGCAGGTCATGAACCAGGGCGAGATCAAGAAGGTCGAAGTCGTGCCGGGCGGGATCCATGCTCAAGTGGAGGTCATCACGTCGCATCAGCGAGGCGACGCCGATGGAGCGTGTATGGCTATTCCCGGGTCGTCCAAAACGACGAAGGTGTACGATCTCGAGTATGTGCTGCAGGGTGAAAAGCTGGTTGTCGCTCCGGGGAGTGCAGGGGCGGCGGCGGTGCTCAAGAGGTTATTCGAATAATTGGATTCACCGGTGCGGCGTGCGGAGCGTGACAGCCGACGACGAGGGTCGACGCGGCAACACGATGGGTCGAGCGCATGCTGTCCGTCAGGAGAGAGGCTAAGCCGGGGCGGTCCGGAGTAATAAATTCAAACCGCGGCCAGCGTCGTTCGCCGCCTCGGCGTGTAGCTCGACGTCAGCCGGGGTGGGCGGTGAGTGCCACCTGCCACATCGTTTCGTTTTTCGGCAGCCCGGTGACGCGCGGCGTCCACCAGAATCTGCCGCATCAGGCGCGAGGCAATTCCGTAAAAATGAGAGCGGTTTTCATAGGAAAAGTGATGCGTTCCCACCAGCCGGAGAAAGGTCTCGTGAACCGGGGCGGTGGTTTGCAGAGGTTCCGGCGCGGCGAGTTTTTTCAACTCCTGGTAGACCAGAGGGATGACTTGATCGAGTGCCTCCCGGTCGCCTTGGTGGAGGCGTTTGAGCAGTTCCGTCAGTTCCATCCGTCGCCTGTCAGCCTTGAGTACAGTATGTCTGACGCGGCCCGATCGAACCACTTTCCAAGGGGTAGGCAGAAGCGGGCCAAAAAAATTTGCCAAAAACATGCTAATTTTTTCCTCCGATCTCGCAGGGGTATGTGAGAGCGGAGACATCTAAACATATGGGTATAACCAAACAGCGCGTCCTGGGCCTTTGCCTGACGCTGGGCACAATGGTCATCATCGAAGGGACCGCCAGCGGGCAATTTCTGCCTGCAACACCGAGCCAGAAGTTCGTCCCGAACGGGACTTCATTCATCAATGTGGGGGGCGCCTCTCAAACCGTCAGCATCACCGGCGGGGGCATCGATCTCACGGGACCGTTTTTTAAAAGCATGGGATCGAACGGCCGTTCGTGCGCGACCTGCCACCAGCCCAGTGATGGCATGTCCGTTTCGGCGCTCAGTATTCAAGGGCGCTTTCTTCTCACCCTCGGTCAGGACCCCATTTTCCGTCCGGTTGACGGTTCCAACTGCAACCACAATATTGACGTCTCCACACTTGCCGGACGGCTTGCCGCCTATAGTCTGCTGCGTACGCGTGGCTTGCTTCGTATCGCTCTGGCGGTTCCGGCGGGCGCGGATTTCGCTGTCACCAGCGTGAGCAATCCGTATGCCTGCAATGAAACCGATGTGATCTCGCAGTATCGCAGGCCGCTGCCGGCCACCAATCTCCCTTTCCTGAGCGCGGTGATGTGGGACGGCCGGGAATCGACGCCTCTCGCCGGCACGACGAAGATCCTCTATTCGAACTATCCATCTTCGCTCGAAAGCGACTTAGCCCACCAGGCGGTGGACGCGACGACGGGACATGCGCAAGGAGATGGCAGCCGTCCGACGCCAGCGGAACAGCAGCAAATCGTCAACTTTGAGATGGGGCTGTTTACGGCGCAATCCTACGGGCTTTTCACCGGCCCATTGAACTGGGCCGGAGCGAATGGCGGACCCATGCCTCTGTTCGCGCAGCCGTTCTTCATCGCGATTAACTCGAGCGTCCAGAAAATTTTGGGCCCGACTGGTCCGGAATCGCCGGGCGGACTGATGACTGCTGGCGACGGCCAGTTTACCTCCGCTATCTTTAACACCTACGGCGCCTGGTCCGGGCTGCCGAATTACGACTTGCGGTCGTCGGTAGCGCGCGGGGAGACGATCTTCAATAGCCGGGCCATCAACATCACGGGTGTAGCCGGCATCAACGATGATGTGTCCCAAGGCGGCCTGGTTGCTGGTGGAGTTCCGTCGTTGACCGGAACCTGCGGCACTTGCCATGACACGCCGAATGTGGGCAATCATTCCTTTCCCACACCTTTGAACATCGGGACCGGCGACCCCAGCGTCAACAACCGGTCGGTGAATATGGGCGGTCTGGATATCACCTACCTGCCGCGGATCACGGTGTGCCAATTGGTGAATGGACAGCCGAGCAACAACTGCAAGACTACGACGGATCTCGGTCTAGCCTTGATCGATGGTAAGTTCGCCCACGCTGGAAAGATCAAGGGGCCGATTCTGCGCGGTTTGTCGGCCCGTGCTCCGTTCTTCCATAACGGCTCTGCGCAGACCCTGCTCGATGTCGTGCGTTTTTATGAGACGCGCTTCAGTCTGGTGCTGAGCAAGCAGGATGAACTGGACCTGGTCAATTTCCTGAGCGTACTGTAAATGTCCGGTCAGGCGGCTACATTCTTTGCGGCCGATCCGCATGTACGGGCGCGGAGGCTTCCAGCCGCCGGGTATTTCTGCTGCGCTTCTTCGTCCGGGACGGCCGAGGACATTACATCGTCTCCGGGCTTCCAGTTCACAGGCGTTGAGACTTTGTGGGCGGTCGTGAGCTGGATCGAGTCGCGCGAGAAGCGTTCGTTCCGGCCGACGGAGCGCGATCAGTGGAAAGCCGGCGACAGCGCACGCTCAAAACGACAAGGGTGTGCGATCTCGAATATGTGCTGCAGGGTGAGAAGCTGGTTGTCGCTCCGGGGAGTTATTTGAATAAATTGGATTCACCGGAGCGGCCGCCGGAAGGCCCAAAAATCAAACTCTTTCGGCGCCTCGTCGTCTGCGGATAGGCATGTCTCGTCGATCGTGTATCCTTCCGGAAAATCCGCGATTACTTCTGTGCCAATGCATTGAATTCGATCGACATCATCGGCGGTGACAACTCCTCGGAAGTAGGCTCTGATTTGAATGTGCCGATCTGTCAATCCGCATGTTACAGCGTCAAGCCGATCGGTCACCGCGCCTCCTAGTGCCCGCTGAATGGAGGCCTGCAGGGGAGGGGCTGCACGAGAGCATTGGCACCCGTTAGGATTTGATCCTTCGAAAAAATCCCATCACTGGAAATCAGTCTCTCTGTAACTCCATGGCTTGTGTCGTTGACGAGTTGATCAATGCCTTATAGGCATCAATCGGTTGCAAGGCCGGGGACCGACCATACTGCGACGGCGACTAGTTTGGCTGCGGCACGATCCGCATGTACGGCCTTGGCGCCTTCCAGCCGCCGGGGTATTTTTGCTTCGCTTCTTCGTCCGACACGGCTCCGGATAGGATTACATCGTCTCCGGGCTTCCAGTTCACAGGTGTTGAGACCTTGTGGGCGGTCGTGAGCTGGATCGAATCAATCACACGCAGGACTTCATCGAAGTTGCGGCCGGTGCTCATGGGATAGATGAGCATCAGCTTGATCTTCTTGTCGGGACCGATCACGAACACTGTGCGCACGGTCGCGTTGGTCGCGGCGGTGCGGCCGTCGCAGGTGGTTCCGGCATCGGCCGGCAACATGTCGTAGAGCTTCGCGACTTTGAGCTCGGGGTCGCCGATCATCGGGTAGTTCACTTTGTGACCCTGCGTTTCCTCAATATCCACGGCCCATTTACCGTGACTGCTGACGGGGTCCACGCTGAGGCCGATGATCTTGCAATTTCGCTTGGCGAATTCGGGCTGTAGGCCGGCCATGTAGCCCAGTTCGGTGGTGCAGACGGGCGTGAAGTCTTTGGGGTGGGAAAACAGAATCGCCCAGCCATTGCCGATCCATTCGTGGAATTGGATCGCGCCTTGGGTGGTTTCGGCGGAAAAATCGGGGGCTTGGTCGTTGATGCGTAAACTCATGCGTGTCGTGTTTCCTTTTTTCTGATCGAGTGTTGATTTTGTTAGTTCGCGGACGCTGCAAGGCATCCCGGCAGTTGAGCAGCGTCCCAGGCCGCGAGGCCGCCGGCCATTTCGATCAATTGGGTGATTCCATATTGATGGAGGATGCTGGCGGCGATCGAAGACCGGTAGCCGCCCGCGCAGTGGACAGCGATGCGACGGTCGCGGGGAATTTCGGCAATGCGTTCCTGCAAGTGGTTGAGCGGCACGTTGACGCTCCCGCCGATGTGCCGGGCCGCCCATTCGCGCGGATTTCTGACGTCCAGCAAGAGCGGCGGATTCGAGTGGGCAAGTTCTTCCGCTACCTCGATCGGGCTGACGCGCTCGGTCGGCCATACCAGATCGGGACGGTGCTTGAGAGCGTTCATGCCGTCGCGCAGATAGCCTTTGACGTGATCAAAGCCGATGCGGCCCAGACGCACGGCGGCTTCCTGTTCGCGGCCGGGCTCGGCAATAATCAGGATGGACTTGGCGCGATCGAGGACCGTGCCCGCCCAGGTCGCGTATTGTCCGCCGAGTCCAATATTGATGCTGCCGGCCAAGTGGCCCTTCGCGAATTCGGAGGCGTCGCGCACATCGAGAAGCTGAGCGCCCGCGTCTCCCATTTGCAGGACCTCGGAAAGATCGACGGGATGGAGGGCCTGTTCCAGATTTTTGTCGAGCGTGGCGCGCTCGCGAGTGTTGAGGATGGCGTCGTAGGTGAAGTACGGCGGAGCGTCGGGTTGGTCGGCGGTGACCAGACGAATGAAGTCCTCTTTCGACATCGGCTGCAGAGCGTAGTTGAATTGGCGCTGGGCGCCGAGCGACGACACTGTATCCGACGAAAGCTTCTTGCCACAGAGAGAACCGGCTCCATGGGCAGGGTAGACGAGGGTCTCGTCGGGCAGCGGCAGGAGTTTATTGTGAAGCGAGTCGTGGAGGTGCGCGCCGAGGTCGCTCGCGGTCCATCCGAGGGAAGCGCGTAAGTCGGGGCGTCCGACATCGCCGATGAACAGCGTGTCGCCGGTGAGGACAGCGTGAGGATTGGCCGGATCTTTCAGCAGATCATAAACCAGGATCGAAATCGACTCGATGGTGTGGCCGGGGGTTTCGAGGACCTGGAGACGCAGGCCGGGGAAGTCGAGCCGATCGCCATCCTTCATCGGTATGAACGCGTATTCCGCTTTTGCCTGGGCGCCCAGGTGGATCGCCGCGGCGCAGCGGTCGCGCAGTTCCAAATGGCCGGCGATGAAGTCGGCGTGGAAGTGGGTCAGGAAGACGTGGCGGATTTGCAGGCCGAGGTTCCGCGCGTCCGCCAGGTATTGGTCGATGTCGCGTTGGGGATCGACAATGATGGCGGTGCCGCTGGCTTCGTCGCCGAGCAGATAGGATGCGTGAGCCAGGCAGCCAAGATAATACTGTCTTAAAATCATGGGAATCCTCGACCCTACACTAACGGATTTTGAGCAGCCGGTGGGCCACTGAAAATGGGCGCTTCACATTGGAATGGGAAACGGCAAGGCTGAAGTGTGCCAAAAAATTTCCTTTTTTCGCATTTTTTGCGGGTGCTAAAATTTGGTGAGTCATGAGCGGAGTGAATACAGCAGGTTCCGCTGGACGCCTGATGGCGGACTTGCGCGGCGGCAAGCCGGAAGCCGCGAGCCAACTCGTCGAGTTGTTCTATCCGGAACTGCGGCGGCTGGCGGTCACCCGCATGGCGGGCGAACGGGTCAACCATACGTGGCAGCCGACGGTCCTGGTGAACGAACTGTACCTGGAACTGATCCGCGTCAAGGCACTGCCCCCGGGTTCCGGCAGCGATGAACAGGAGAAGGCGGCGTTCCTCGGGCTGGCCGGATTCCTGATGAAGAGGATGCTGGTGCACCATGCACGCCCGCTATCGAAGCGGGTGGAGAAGACAGAGATCACTGAGGCGCTCGACGTCGCGGGCTCAGGCGAGCAGAGCCTCCGGGAAATTGAGGACGTGCTGAGCCGCCTGGGAGCGATCGACCCCAAGGTGCGGTTGGTGGTCGAGATGAAAGCCTTCGAGGGATTGACGCGCGAAGAGATCGCCGAGCGCATGGGATGCTCGGTCAGGACGATAGCGCGGTACTGGGAGTTCGCTCAAGTTTGGCTTCGGAAAGCCATGGCCACCGATGGGCATGCATGACCGACGAGCAGTGGCAAACGGCGTTGAAGCTCTACCAATCCGGCGGTAGTCTTCCTCCGGAACAAATTGAGGCATTTCTGAATGACGCGACCAGCGATCATGAGATTCGCGAGGCGGTTCTCGAGATGTTTGCGGGAGCCCAGCCGGTTGAGCCACTCGATCGGATCGGTCAGAAGATCGGCCGCTATGTCATCACGCACCGCTTGGGCGAAGGCGGAATGGGCGAGGTTTTCGGCGCGCGCGACACCGAGTTGGGGCGTCCGGTGGCGATCAAATTCCTGTATGCGGAGTCATCCGCGACGGCTCCGGCGGAACGTTTCATCTCGGAGGCTAAAGCTGCCTCGGCGCTGAATCATCCGAATATTGTGACGATTTACGAGGTGATCCACTCGCGGTCGAGGCTCGCGATCGTGATGGAACTGGTGGACGGGGTCGCGTTGCGCCGGCTGTGCGGAACGCCGATGCCGGTTGACCGCGTACTCGATATCGGCGCGCAGGCGGCGAGGGCGCTTCGCGCGGCTCACGCCAGCGGCATTGTGCATTGCGACATCAAGCCGGAGAACCTGATGGTGCGGCCGGACGGGCTGGTGAAAGTCCTGGATTTCGGACTCGCGCGCGATCTGGGCGCGGCAAGTTCTCAATCGGTGCTGCCGGCCGGGACGTTGCGCTATATGTCGCCGGAGCAGTCGAAGGGTGCGGCTCCGACAGGCGCAAGCGACGTATTTTCGTTGGGGATCGTGCTGTATGAGTTGGCGGCGGGGGCGCATCCGTTCGAGCGTGGATCGATCTTCGAAACGCTGACGGCGTTGAATCAGGGGGATCCCCCGGCGCCGTCGACGTTGAACGCGTACCTGCCGCGACAATTCGACAACCTGATCGCGGCGATGCTGGCGAAGAATCCGAGTCAACGTCCGCAAGCGTCGGAGGTCGCGCGCGTCCTCGAGTCCGGTTTTCGGGGTGAACCGGCGCTGCCGATTGCGGCGCTTAAGGGGAAGGCGCAGTTTCGAATCAAGTGGCTGGTTGCCGCGATGGTGGTTTTAGCGGCTCTGTCGGCGGGGCTTTTTTTGAGAAAGAGCCGGTCCGCCGCAGGGGAGCCAATTGCTGCCTCCGACCTGCAGATCAGTCCGCTCGCCAGTCTGCGCGGGACTGAAAGAGAGCCTTCCATTTCACGCGATGGCGCCCGCGTGGCATTTGTATTCAGCAACGCGAAGGATCCGACGGGGCATATCTACATCAAGAGCCTTTCGGATGGCAAGCTCACGCGGCTTACTTCCGATGCATTGGCGGACTCTCAACCGGTATTTTCGCCGGATGGGACCAGGGTCGCGTTCCTGCGGCGTTCCGGCGCGCGGCTTCGAATCATGCTCACGCCATCCAATGGCGGCGTCGAGGAGCAGGCCGGTGAGGTGATGAATATTCTCTTCACGAATCCGGCGGTCGGCGGGCGCGAAGTCAAGGTGATGACGTGGGATGGGGATGGCCAAAACCTGCTGGTGGCCGACCGGGTCGCGCCGTCCCGTTTCGAAATCGCGATCTTTCAAATCTCGGTAGAGACGGGCGCGCGCCGCCAGATGACCTTTCCGCCACCCGGGGCAATCGACTGGATGCCGGAGATTTCTCCCGATGGCCGCACGCTCGGCTTCGCGCGCATGGGGATCGGGTACAACGATTTGTGGTTGATGCCGGCCGGCGGTGGATCTCCGCGCCGATTTAACACGTCGAAGGAAGTCTTCTTCTGCTGGCAGTGGACGGCCGATGGCCGGGAAGTTTTGGTGTCCTATTTGAGGTCGGGGCAAGCCCACTTGTGGCGTGAGCCAGTCGCCGGCGGACCGCAGGTGCGCGTGGCGGGCTTGGATGACCAGGTGATGGACCTGTCGGTCGCGCGGTCGGGAAATTTCATCGTTTACGGATCGGGTGGAGATGAAGACTTCAACGTCTGGCACTATGCGATTCCTCCATCCAAAGACACTCCGAAGCCGCTGATTGCGTCGGCGGCGTTCGACGGGGACGCGCGCTACTCACCCGATGGCGCGCACATTGCGTTTGCGTCGTCGCGGTCGGGCCGGTCACAAATCTGGATTTGCTCGAGCGACGGATCGGATGCGCGTCAGATGACTTCGCTCGACACAGGATTCGATGCCGGTAGTCCGAACTGGTCGCCGGATGGGCGCTGGATCGCGTTCGATCTAAGATCCCCGAAAGGCGAGAGCAGTATCTTTTTATTGGACGTCCTGGGAGGGAAGCCCAAGCAGATCACAGGTCCCGGACCGCACGACATGGTACCTGGCTGGTCGCGGGATTCGCATTGGATCTACTTCAGCTCCGACCGTAGCGGTGACAACCTGGAGATCTGGAAGGTGCCTTCATCCGCTTCGTCCGGAGGGGCCGTGCAAGTGACCCATTCCGGGGGATTTCAAGGGGTCGAGTCGCCGGACGGCCGTTTCCTGTACTACTCAAAGCGAAGGCAGTTGGGCATTTGGCGAGCGCCTTTGCAGGGCGGAGCTGCGGAACAAAAGGTGGCCGGGCTGGAGGCGATCGGCAACCGCTACTGGGATGCTTCGGCGCAGGGTATTTACTTCGCCGCGCCATCGAAGGCCCCTGAGCTGAAGCTGTTTCATTTCTCGAACGGTGAAGTGACTCATGTCGTGGATCTATTGGCGCCCCCGGCGCAGAGTCATCAGGGGATTTCGGTGTCGCCGGATGGCCGCGGGTTCCTCTATCTACAGACGGATCCAGCGGCGACCAATCTCATGGTTGGCAATCGATTCCACTGACCCTCTGATATTTTGAGAAATTGTTTGGCACACTTTGTGCCGCTCCTCTCCCTCTCTCTTGCAGTAACGGACAGCGAACAGAATCATCCGCTCTCCATTACGCAATTGCCGTCTCAGGGGAGAGGATCTTATGGATACGTTTCTTTCGAAGTTTGCAAACCGGGCGGCCCTGGATACGAGGGGTGTGAAATGCCTGTAATCGGCGGCCACAGACTGCCCAACTCGCCGCAGGCTCCGCTCACCGGCGCGCCCAAAGTTGGAGCGCCCATGCCGCCTCCGCTGCAAGCCGGCGCGGCGATGGAATATGTGCCGTTGCGCGCACCGGCTCCGGTGATGCCGCCGATGATGCCCAAGCTTCCCCCGACTCCGTGGCAGGCGGCGGCGAGTCCATCCGCCCACCTTGTGCAACAGCAATATGTCGCAACGCGACTGGAGGAACTCGAGGCGAGACGGACGCCGGGGCGGCAGGCGGCGCTCGATGCCCTCGAGCAGATGTTGGTGGAGAAACCGCCGTTCCAGCGGATGAAGAAGATCCCATTCAAGGAGTTGATGCGGGTTTACAAGTCGATCGAGATGAACCTGCAATCCGCGGAGCTGACGGTCAATTTCAAGTGCGACACATGGTTTACCAACGAGAATCCGTATGATACGTACACACAAATGTATCAGCGGGCGGTCGAGGGCAAGACCATGGTCCTTCGAGACACCGATCAAAACCAGGCGGATTTACGCGCTAAGGTCGACAACGCGGTTACATTCCCAAAGAGCTGGCAGGGGACGCAGGCGCAGGCGCCTCCGCAGCGCGGCTTGATGCCCGGGCGGCAGAGTCCCGAGCGGATTCAGCGGCAGATGGATACCGGGGCGATGACGCCGATCCATAAGGCTGGCGAGCTGCCAGCTTTCTTAGCTGGGAACAAACATTTCAATCCGGACACGAAGCAGGTTTTCCTCGCGCTCAACTATGGGCGGCGGGCGTATGGGTCAGCGATTAACTACGGCTATAGCCATTTCGTCGCGAAGGGCAGCTTGCGGGCGAAATGTATCTACTACGCGCAAGACACATTCAAGTATGCGAAGGCGACTCCCAAAGGCAAACGTATCAGAGTGGATGCCGACGCGATTCAGTATACGTACGATAATCTGGGCGCGCTGTTCTATGCCAAAGGAGACCCTCATTTGCAGGAAGCGATTTTCCAATCCTGCTACGAAGGACGGACGCTGCCAGATCCCATTGCGACGGTGTGCAGTTCGTACCTGGTGGAGGCGCATCATTTCGGCGACCTCGCCTTCGATAAGCATGTCGAGCACATGGTGATCTCGCCCAAAGACTGTGCGGACCGCTCGCTTTGGCCGACGATCGTAGCAAATGCGACCAAGTTCTGCCGTAGGAATGGAGTTAGATTGTTCCAGACCGACTAGGCGGATTCCGGCGCGGTGGGTTTCAAATTGACGTTCCAACTATACTGGAGGGAATGAGAATTGGGCGCGCCGGCTGGACGCTGATTGGTATATGGGCGTTCGCTATTCTCCTGGCGATGCCCGCGTTGCAGCATTGGAAGGCGCCTGCGCCGGCAACCGGTTTGCGGCTCGCCGTGACCCTCGTTGCGTTGTATGCGATTGCGGGCGGGATTTGTTGGGTCATTTATATCCGGGAACGATCGGGATTGGGCCGCAGACGCGCGGGAATGCTGGTGTTTCTGACGATTCTGCTTACCTTTCTCACCAATCACATCCATCGCTTCAGCGTCGATGACAGCAGTTCCTATTTCGGTTATCCGGCGGTGCAGTGGCAAGTGATGCTGCAGGATAAGGCTGTTGAGCTCGATCCGGGCGTGCGTCCGCACAGCTACCGGTTCCTGCCGAATTCCGCGGTTCGATGGGTCGAGATGACCGGCGTCGGATTTGCGCAGTCCCGGGATTTTTATCGGCTCGTCACGGGTCTGCTACTGTTTTATGCGCTGTTTCGTTTTGCACGGCTGTATTGTGAGCCCGCGGCATCCTTCGTCGCGATGCTGTTAGCTGGCCTGATATATCCGGTCAGTTATGAATATTATGCGGGACAATTGACCGATCCTTTATCGCATCTTTCATTTATTCTCGCATTTATATTTCTCGAGACGGGAGCCTTTGGGTTGCTGGTGGCGGCGATTGGTATAGGCTCGATGGCGAAGGAATCGGTGCTGGCGTTAGTTGTCTATTATGCAATCTTCAAGCGAGGCGAACCTCGACACCTGATCAAATCCGCTACGCTGTTTGCGGTTGCGGGGGTCAGCTTCCTGGGCGCCCGGCTGCTGGTTCTGGGCGGTTCCTGGATGCGCTATGACCAGATCAGCGGCGTCACGCTCAAGGACTTTCCTCTGAATTGGCACGATCCGCTGTGGCCGGGCGTCTTTATTCTCACGGCGTGCGCATTTACGCCGGTACTGGTGCTGTATTGGAAAGAAACTCCGCTCGAATTGAAGCGGCTGGCGTTGTTCCTGTTGCCGGTGCTGGCGGTGACGAATATGGTGATCAGTTGGATGAGGGAGTCGAGGAATTTTATGCCGGTGGTGTTCGTGTTTGCGGTGATTGCGGCGCGGGCGATCGTGCCGGTGGGGGCGCCGGAATTGCCGG
>DASXZC010000433.1:0-2306 GCA_036502165.1 Bryobacteraceae bacterium | reverse complement strand
CCCGCTCCGAATCGCATCCCCGCCGTTCCTTATTTCACGCTCGCCGCAACCAGCCCGCATCCTGGTGGCCCGTGGACCAAGCAGCGCGACCTGGTGCCGTTCCGAACCGCGGCGGGCACCTACTATTCCGACACCGCGAGTCCTGGACAAATCGTAAAGCACGGCAAAGAATACCTGATGTTTTTCAGCGCCGCGGCGTACACGAAGGGACCGAGGCGCTGTCTGCTGCGGACCCTTTCGATCGCGCGAACTCGAAATCTGAATGAAGCCTGGACCATCGATCCTGAGCCGGCGCTTCCTCCTGAACAACAGATCGAAAACTCGGCTCTCTATTTCGAGGACTCGAACCGCACCTGGTTCCTGTTCACGAATCACATCGGGCTCGACCGGCAAGGCGAGTATACGGAAAGCATCTGGGTGTATTGGAGCCGCGATCTGAATCATTGGAATCCGGAACATCGCGCCGTTGTACTCGACCGGACGAATTGCCGCTGGGCGAAACGGTCGATCGGGATGCCATCCGTCGTTCGTGTACACAACCGGCTGGCGCTGTTCTATGATTCTTCCGCGACGAATGGCGGCAACATGGGGCGCGACATCGGGCTCGCGTGGCTGCGGCTGCCGCTGACTCCGCCAAAAGGTTGAGCCTCATCCCTGGGACGCGTCGTCCCACGAGCGGACACGAGCGCGCGTGGACGATCCGAATTTCCAAGCATTTGCCCATGGAGCACAAGTTGCATAGCCCGCTCGCATGCTCTTGCGGCAGATTCAACAAAGCGCGCGTGTGTTGCGGCGCGTCCCGAGTCTAACGGCGACCTCGATCCTGACGGTCGCACTCGGAGTCGGCGCCGGCACGGCGATGTTCAGCGTCGTCAAGGCTGTTCTGTTGAATCCGCTGCCCTATGTCGAATCAGGCCGCATCGCGTGGCTCGCGGAAGTGAGCGATTCCGGGAACCAGTCTTCCATCGCTTTCCAGAATTTCCTCGATTGGCGCGATCAGAATCATAGCTTCTCGAGCCTCGCCGCATATGGCGGAGGTCCGACCACCGTCTCCTTCCACGATGTTCCGCAAAGCACGAATGTCGCAATCGTGAGCGATGATTTCTTCACGGTCATGGGAACGTCCGCCGCGCGCGGCCGGATCTTTTCAGCAGCCGAACAGGTGCAAGGTGCGGCGCACACCGCCGTCATCGGCCATGGCTTGTGGCAGCGAGTCTTCGATGGCGACCCCGCTGTCATCGGACGCTCGTTCCGCATCGCCGGAGTCGAGGCTACTGTAATCGGGATCATGCCCGCCGGCTTCAGTTATCCGGACACAGCGGAAGTCTGGATGCCGCTCGCGAGCTTCGGCGACCCCGGTAGGAACGTCCGCGCATCGCATTACTGGAGATCCGTAGGAAGGCTGCGGCCCGGCATTACTTGGGAGCAGGCTCAGACCGATATCAGCACGATCGAACGGCGCATCAAACGGGAATATCCGTCGCCGTTCCAATCGAAAGACGCGGCCGTGATGCCATTGCGCGACCACATCGTCGGCGAGGTTCGAGAGCCGCTGATCCTGCTCTTCGGCGCCGTTGGATTTCTGCTGCTCATCGTGTGCGTGAACGTCGCCAACCTGCTGCTGGTGAGAGTCGCGGCAAGAACCCGTGAACTCGGCGTGCGTACTGCGCTCGGTGCATCGCGTCATCATTTGATCCGGCAGATGCTGACCGAAAGCATGCTGCAGGCGTTCGCCGGTGGACTCCTGGGAATGATCCTCGCGAGCTGGTCGATGGAACTGCTGCGCATTCAACTTCCCGCGGAATTGCCTCGAATTGCTGACATCCGGATCGATGCCGGAGTGGCCTTCTTCGCACTCGCGATCTCCGCACTTGCCGGCTTACTCTTCGGAGTCCTCCCCGCTTGGCGCGCGAGTGCTTTGAACGTGAACGAAGCATTGAAATCGAGCTCGCGGTCGAGCGCGGGCGGCAAACAGATGAAGCGTATGCAAGCCGCGCTCGTCGTTTCGGAAGTCTGCCTTTCACTCGTGCTGGTCACCGGTGCTGGACTTCTGATCCGCAGCTTTGCGAATTTGCGATCCATCGATCCCGGCTTCCGTTCTGACCACGTACTAACGCTGAGTACATCCCTCGCTCCGCAGCCCGGCATGGTTGCGAAATACCGCGATCTGCTCAGCCGCGTCGCCGCCGTGCCAGGAGTCGAGGTTACCAGCATCACGAGATCCCTGCCCGTAGCGGGTCCACTCAACGACGGCCATTTCTTCATCGATGGACGGCGCGATGAAGCCGCCGACGCCGGATACGCGG
>DASXZC010000432.1:0-6560 GCA_036502165.1 Bryobacteraceae bacterium | reverse complement strand
ACAGCCAGAACACGAGCATCCCGCCGAGCACCGCGACTGATCCGGCGAGCGAAGTGCGGCTCACTTTCCTAATCTTGCCGTCAGGCGAATCATGCGTCGGGAAGTGCCGCTCGGCGATATCGTTGTCGTCCTCGAGAATGTGCTGCCGTTGCGGACTGTGATACGCGCGCGCCTCGGTCAGCAGGTTCGCTTCCATCGACCAGCGCGACGGCACGGCCATCGCAATTTCTTTCATCGGACTCTTCATCTTCGCGACAGGTGTGATGCCTCCGCCGAGTGCGATCATCGGCAACAGGATCAAAGGCAGCATCGCGATCGCCGCTTCTGTTGTCGACGCCAAGGCGGACGCACACAATCCCATGCCGGCGCCCACGAGCGAAGAAAGCCACAGAATGCCGAGTGTGCTCACGAAGTCGCCCTGCAATCCGCTGATTGCCCGGACGATTACCAGCAGCGTCGCGCATTGAAACAGACTCAACGCCGCGGCCACGGCGAACTTCGAAAATACATACGACGGCAGTTTCAGACTCACCATACGTTCGCGCTGATACACGGTCCACTCGCCGACAATGTCGCGCGCCGAGTTGTTGCAGCCGAACCAGATCGCGGCTACGACCATGAGGAAATGGACGCCCGCGAGTTTGCCTGAGTACTCCGCCCATCCTTGAAAATCTGCGGGATCGCTCGAGCTCAAATCGTGGAAGACCAACGCTACCAGCAATCCGAATAACGGTGCCTGCGCCAGCAGGATCGCGGCCTGAAACCGATCGCGGCCCTTCAAGATCAGGTTGCGCCGCACCAGTTGCCACCATTGCCCGAGGCCGAACTGCCGCACCGCTCCAGTGCCCGCCGCGTTCGGAGTTGATGGAACTTTGCCCGACCGCTCCGTCACGAACAAGCGTTTGTATTTCGACTGTTCGTAGGTCCCAATCCATTCAGCCGTCGGCCGCTTCGCGAGCCCGCTCAAAACCATTTCCGGACTCAGCGGCGTCCCCGGCTGCGCGCGCACAGCCTGCACGCCCTCGGGATCGAAGAACTCAATTGAATCCGGATGCGCAGGTCCGAAGTATGCAAGCGCTCCGCGGCTTCCGCGATCGCGCGCGATCATGATCAGACTGTCGAACTGTTTGAAAATGTCGAGGCTCGGCTGATGGATGGTCGTGATGATCGTCTTGCCCTGCGACGAGAGCGTCTTCAGCAGCTTGATCACGCCCTCTGCGTCATACGAGGACAATCCGGATGTCGGCTCGTCGAGGAAGATCACGGGCGTGTCGTTGATCAACTCCATCGCGATGTTGACGCGCTTGCGTTGGCCGCCGGACAGCACTTTATTTTCAGGCGATCCGATAATCGCGTGCTTCTTGTCGAAGATTCCCAAGCTGTTCAGGACGCGATCGATCCGCTGCTCGATCTCGCCGTCGGTCAGATCGGTGCGCAGTTTCGCGCTGTAATAGAGCGCCTCCCGCACCTTCAACTGCGCATGCACGATGTCGTCCTGCGGAACGTAGCTCATCTGCTGGCGGAAGCGATCGTAGAAGCGATAGAGGTCCGCGCCGTTGAACAACACAAGTCCTCGCGCGGGACGCGTATAGCCGTTCAGAGACTTCAGGAACGTCGTCTTTCCAGCACCTGCGGGACCCATCAGTGCGACGAGTTCCGATGGGAAAATCGTCAATGAAATCGGATCGAGCAGCGGCGTGCCGTTCGGAGCGTTCACTGAGACGCTGTTCACTTCGATCGTGACGTTGCCGGCGTAATGGCGCTTCGCGAATCCGCCATCCTCGAGCAGTTGAAAGCGGAAGCTGCCGAGACCGATCTCCATGCCGGGCTGCACGAGAGCCGATCCGACGCGCATGCCGTTTACATAGGTTCCATTGCGCGAATTCAGATCCTCGACGACAAGCCCTTGCGGAGTGCGCTTCAATATGGCGTGCCGCCACGAGATCATCGGAAAGTCGAGCGGATAGTCGCAGGAAGGATCGCGGCCGAACACCATCTGATCGCCACGGAAATTGACACGTTCGAACGCGGACTCGCCCTGATTCAACTGCCGCCGTTCGAGAATCAGGCTCGCGGCGATCTTGTATGAGCCGAGATAAATGTCGTCGCCCGGCGATAGCAGCGCGGTTTGAATCCGGTTGTCGATGCGGTTCAGCGCGGTGCCGTTGGTCGATCGCAGATCCTCGATTACCCAGCCGTTCTCGCGAGGAAAAATCCGCGCGTGATCCCAGGAAATCATCGGGTAGTCGAGTTGGATGTCACTCCTCGGATTGCGTCCGATCGAAATCACTCCAGCAGCGGCCGCCTGATGCGATGCGGTCGGCATCGCGATCGTCTGCGGATTTCCGTTCATCTGCGGTGGCGGTGGCGGAGGCGGAGGAGGAGGCGCAGGTGCAGCTTGTACTGGCGCAGCGGTCGGCCATGGGAACGGCACCGATGCAGCTAGAGTCACGACGTCTCCCGCATTCACATAAACAGGAGCGTTCGGCTGCAGCTTGTAGCCGTTCACGTAAGTGCCGTTGCGGGATCCTAAGTCCTCAACGACGAATTGGGAACCGAAGAGGCTGAGACGACAGTGCCGCCCACTGACGACCCCCTGACCGTCAACGACGATGTCGCAGTCGGGGGCGGCCCCAATGACCCAGGTAGCCGTCAAGCCCGGAGTTTGTGCCGCCATGACTCAACTAGTATAAACGCGTTTAGACGTTGCAGATTTTTACGCCCTGCTGCAATGACGCGATGAAGTCGGGACGCTTCGGAACGAACTCCTGCGCGACGAATCCTTTGAATCCAGTCTCGAGAATCGCCTTCATAATCGCCGGATAATAGAGCTCCTGCGAGTCGTCGATCTCGTTGCGGCCCGGAACTCCACCGGTGTGATAGTGCGCGATGTATTGCTGATTCGCGCGGATCGTAGCGATCACGTCGCCTTCCATAATCTGCATGTGATAGATGTCGTACAACAGCTTAAACCTGTCGGAACCGACCTTGTTCACCAGATCGACGCCCCACGCGGTGTGGTCGCACTGATAGTCGTGATGGTTCACCTTCGAGTTCAAAAGTTCCATGCACAGGTAAATTTTGTTCTTCTCGCAGACTGCCATCAGCCGCTGAATGCCCTTCGCGCAGTTCTCGATCCCTTGATCGTCCGGGAGTCCTTCGCGATTGCCCGAGAAGCAGATCACGTTCTTCAAGCCGGCGTTTGCGGCCTTCGGAATCAGATCTTCGTACGCGGCGACCAGCTTGTCGTGATGCTCAACGCGATTGAACGATTTCGTGATGCCGCCGAGTCCATCGACTACAGGGTTCGATGCCATCGCACACGTTAGTCCATGCTTCTGCGCGGCTGGCCAATCTTCAGGGCCGAGCAATTCGATCGACTGCAACCCGAACTGTTTCCCTGCTACCGCGAGATCCTCGACCGAAATCTTCGGATAGCACCACTTGCATACCGAATGGTTCACGCGGCCCCCTGTTTGTTCATCGGCGGCTTGGAGGCGTTTGGATAACGATGCGGCTGCGAGTACGGTCGCGGCTGATTTCATTGCGTTCCTTCTGGTTGACTTCATGGTCGAGATGCTCCTTTCTGAATGTCCACTCAATAGTCTACGCTCACTCGAACGCTATCGCTTGATGTCCGTAGACGCGCGGCACCGTGAACGTCGTATAAAATTCGTTGTGCTTGAACTCGAGCGGCCGTTCCGATGGAATCAACACGACCCCGAGCGGATGCTGCGGAAGGCTCACTGACAGTTGAACGTTCTCGAGCAAGCCCGGCTCTTCGATGATGTCGATATCGGGAGCGCGCCTCGTCAGCGGATAGTACAGAATATGCACGATTCTGCGCGGATTTCCGAGCGTCCGCTGTTCGAGCATGGTGATCTGCGCAGTTGAAGGAAGGTTCGGAGCGATCACCGAAGGGCGCGGCATCAACATCCGGATCAATGCGCCGACGACCTGCTTTTGAATTCCATAACCATCGCGCGCATACGATCGGAAGAACGGATTCGCGATGTATGCCACGCGATCCTTTTTCGTGATCAGCGGCTCATCCGTGATCCGGTCGATCGGCGTTTGCTTGTGCGACATGAAGTGCTCAGGCGAACGATCGAAGTAAGGATGTCCGTAAGTCGCGAGCACTTCTGTTCCTGGCACGGCTTTGATCGAGAGACCCTTCTGATAAAGGAAGTACGTCGTCTCCGCCAAGTCTCCGAAGGGCTCCTGCTTGAGCGCCATGTATTCGCCCGCGAACTTCGCTGGTCCTTCGTAAGTAACGCCCATCAGTCCGGTCGAGAAGCGGCCGCCGGCCAGTAGACTCTCGCCGGTGACGATCAATGCGCCGCCTCGATTGACGAATTCCTCGAGCCGCGTCAGCAGTCGCGGCGATGGTCTGATTTCATCGGGAACGATGATCAGTTTGTATAAAGCGAAGTCCGAATCGAGATCGAGCACATCGAACTGCTGGTGCAGTTCGAGCAGCATGTTCGTGAATCCCTGATCGACGACCGGAACCTTCGACGCGGCCATTTCGGGATTGGTGGCCGCGGTCGCAATGACTCCGATGTCGGCCACTGCGCGGCAGTCCTGCGTCCATTTTTCGAGGGATTCGAGCTTTTTGTAGACTGCGCCGATGCGCCGGTACGTCACCGGATCGAGCCGTCCACGCGGATGCAACTGATCGCCAACGCATGACTTCACACCGTTCGCGACGAAGTTCAAACCTTCATACTCGAGCGCCGCCGGATTCTTGTATTCTCCGAAATCGCCCCATGATTTGTGGAAGCGTCCGGTCATTCCTACGCAATCCTTGCCGAGCGTCCGCATGTAGCGCACGCGATGCTGGAAGTGCGTGTAGCCCCAGCCGCCCGTTGGCAGGGACTCGATCTCGAGATGCGTGAAATACTCGAGTTCGTCGCGCATGCCGATCACTGAGCGGCTATTGAAGAAGACGCTGCCGTGGACGAGACCAAATAGCGCCTTCTCGACACGGGCCGCGATGATCTTGTTGTGGCGGAACATGTCGCCTTCGCCAAGCCCGAGCTTTGCACGATCCTCGATGCACCAGCGGCAATAGCAGCCGGTTTCGGGCATCTTGAGGATGTCGAAGAACGCACCATCCACTGCATATTTCGACACGATCTCACGGTTCTCGCGGATCACGTGATCGAGATAGGGAGTGTTCATGCACAGCCACGGCCATGCATCCGTGGGCGGACCTCCGATGTGCTTTCCATCCTTTCCGATGACCAACCATTCCGGATGCAGCCGCGATTGCAGAACGTCCCACACGAGCGAGTAATAGTAGTTGACGTTGATGCCGGACGCCTTCGCGCCATGAACCATTGCGCCTAGCAGATCGATCTTCAATGAAGGATGCCGCACGGCGATCGCCGTGTCGTAGTAGGCGTAACCGTGATGGCACTTAGCGAAGACATTGATCGAATTCACGCGGGCGTCCTTCAATGTAGTGAAGAACTGGACTTCATCAAAATCCACGCCAACGTCGGGGATCAGTTCACTGGTATGAAAGTCGAGATGCACTTGCCGCGTGGGCAGTTCGATCTTTGCGTTGTCTGCTGCACGCGCCGTGAGAGCGGCGGCGGCAGCGATCGGAACCCGGAGAAACTGCCGCCGCGTCATGTCGGATAGTGAGTCGAAGCGGGCTGCAGCACGAACGTCGAACGTCCGACGCGCACGCGGTCGCCGGGCTTCAATAGCTTACGACCTTCCGTCAGACGGTCGTCATTCAGGAACAATCCGTTGGTCGAGTGATGGTCGTAAATGCCGAGCGTTCCCTGTTCAAAAGCGATGCACGCGTGATTGCCGGATACGGTCTGATCTTCGGCGAGTTGCAGATGGTTGTTGGCATTCGCGCCAATCCAGAATTGCGCTTCGTCGATTGGATACGATCGTCCCGCGGCGGGACCTTCGACACATACGAGCCACGCCGAAGGACTGCCCTTCGCCGGCGATTGAAAGCGTGGCTCAGAGGCACGCGAGAGAATCGGTTCGGCAGCGGGAATGGGGATCGGCTGCGGCGCTTGAGCAGGCGCCGCGGGAGCAGGAGCAACTGGTGCCGGTGGAGGCTGCGGCTCCGGCGGCAGAGGCATGAATGTGGAACCCATTCGGCCACCAGCCTGCCCGAATGCGCCAGTCGCCAAAGGAGATTCTTGAAACGTCGGCGGCGCCTGTTGCTGATATGGAGGAGGCTGCTGTTGATACGTCGGCGGCGGCGCTTGCTGCTGTTCCCACGGAGCGGATTGCGGATACTGCGGCATCGTTGAACCGTACTGCTGTTGAGGCGGCGCCTGCTGATATTGGGGAGGCTGTTGACCGAACTGCTGCTGTTGCTGCTGAGGCGGCGGCTGATAACCGGATCCCTGCGGAGGAGCCTTCGGCTTCTTCTTGCGCAGCACGATGAACAGAATCAATCCGAGCACCAGCACACCGAGCACGCCGCCGCCGATCATCCACCACAATGTAGGAACCTGTTGCAGCTTCTGGCGGATTTGATCCACTTGCGAAGCCGGCTGAGTCGAAGGAGCGGACGTCGCAGGCTG
>DASXZC010000431.1:0-13403 GCA_036502165.1 Bryobacteraceae bacterium | reverse complement strand
GTTTCGCAAACCCGTGATCAGGTCGGCAACCGCCGGATTCTGATACCGCCGCACCCCTTCGACCAGCGAAGTCAGCGTGATTTCGAAGTTCTCGTACCGGAAAAACAGGTCGAGCACCACCGGAACCCGCTCCGGATCCTTCGCCAGGTTGGCGGTCAGGTAAGTGATTGACTGTAGTTGCGATTTGACCAGTTTTTGCTGTTCGATATAACCCGATGGCGCATCCCGCCACTCGGCCGGTTTCACCTGATCAAGCATCGGACCCAACCGCGCAGAGTAGCTCGTCAAGCTGTCGATCGTCTTCTTAAAATCCCATGGATTCCGCAGCCCCGCCCCTTCTTGGGCGGCAAAAGCCGGCGCGATCACGAACACGAGCACGGAAAGGAGCTTCAATCAGGCGACCTACACACCAGTGTAGTATACGGGCGCGGCCACCCGTTTAATGCGGAGGCGCCGGTGGAGGCGGAGGAGGAGGTGGTGGGGGTGGCGCTTTATCACCGAGGCCGCCTCCGCCGCCCGTTCCGAGTCCTGGAACTTTGCCCGGCACGCGGACTTGTATGATCGCCGTGTTCACCGCATCGACCAGCGCATGGAAGACGCGTTGGACGACCGCGCCCTTGTCAACCAACCGGGCTTGCAGCGGAAGATTCTTGAAGACCCGCAACTCTTCGCCATCGGACAACAGTTTCCCGTTGCCGGTGGGCAGCAGAGCGTGCTGAACTTCGACGAGTCCTTCTTCCACTTGCACGAGCGTCGAATCGCCTTCGTCATCGACCGTGATGTCGAAAGTCGTTCCGCGCACCGAAATCACCGCGGTCGGCGTAATCACGCGGTTCGGGTTCGGTATATTCCCGAGTTTCTGGATGTGCACCCGCACTTGCCCCAGCAAAACGTCGATCAGATCCCGCCAATTCGGGACATTCTTGCGAAATACAACGTGGGAATTGGGGAAGACTTCGAAGGTGCTGCCGTCGGAAACCTGGAACGTCGCGTGTCCATCCGGACCCGTGATGATGATCTGCTGCGGCGTCACAGACTCGCCCACCGTCAGCGCCCAGGGGTGCAGTTCCCGCAGCACCGAGACACTACCAGTCGCCGAAATCACTTTGGCGCTGAAATCACTGTTGGGAATGGACATCGCCTGCCCAAAACACACCGGTGCCGCCAGTACAACAGCAGCTAGCGCCAGCACGCGGATTGGATATACCGCGGGCCTCGGCAATGATAATGCGCGGGTTGTCATGTCCACCAACAACGAACTAACCAAGCGGAAAGTACTATGCAACTAACATACCATCGTCCAGCCCCCTGTGAAACAAGAGAGTGAACGTGCTTGGAAAGAATTTCAGTCTACACCAAAAATGCGTAGCAAGTGGGTGGCCCGGCACGTCTAAGGGGAAAGACTTCAGTTTTTGAGCGAATCCGCCGATAGGACAGTATACAATGGTCTCTTGTGGCGTGTCAGGGCGACACACCGAGGCCTCGGGTTAAAGGAATCAGAGGATATCGACGGCAAGCCGGCGCTGATCAAATGACACGACCGTGGAAAACAATCCAATGGCTCCGGGTGGCGCTTGGCGCCCTCGCTGTGTGGATCCCCGCGTCGTCTCAGACCTTACAACCGCAGGCTCCGCAGCAGACCGACTGGCGGCACATTGGCAACACGGCTCTCGACGCCGGGCTCGCCGGAATTGCGTCGGGTCCTGTCGCTCGAGTCTGGTACTCGGACGATGGCGGTACTCTATCGATTCGTACCCGTACCGGTAAAACCTTCTCCACTGAGGACTTCGAAACTTGGCAGGCGCTGCCGGGCGCGCGCACTCCCGATCCGGTGAATGCTGCTGTCGACCGCTCGCCCGAGCCGGCGGCAGGCGCCGCGCTCCAGATCCGGCAGGCTCAGCGTGGACGCCTGTACGCGGCCGGCCGATTCGTGTATAGGTCCGAGGATGGGGGCGTCAACTGGAGCAATCTCACCGAATCTCGCGGCGAATCGATCCTCGGAGAAGGTGTCAACGACGTGGCCGTTTCGCCAGTCGAACCGGACGACGTAACGGTGGCGGCCTCAACTGGCGTCTGGCGTTCGACGGACGGCGGATTAACCTGGGCGAGCCTCAATGCCGGATTGCCAAACCTGGCGTTCAGCCGGATCCTCGCGACTCCTTCGGGCGTCCACGGTGTACGCATCGCGCAAGGCACATCGGCCTTCGAATGGGCTCCTGGCGAACGCACGGCTTGGCGTGAGACCGTCGATGCCGATTTCGCTGCGGAGCTCGATCGCAACGCCCGCTTAAGCAAGGCTTTCAATGCCGCGATCAGCACGTCTGCGCAATCAGGCGACACCTTGTATGCCGGATTTGCAGATGGCCGCATCGCCTCTTCGACCGATGCCGGAGCCACTTGGAAAGTCCCCTTCCGCCTCCCTGGCGCAGGCCGGATCGAGCGGATCGTGATCGATCCTCTTGATTCCCGCGTCGCCCTCGCCACGCTCGGCTCTCCGGCCAGCGATCAGCCTGCCCAGACGCACGGCATTCATATCGAACGGACGATGAATGGCGGCGTCTTTTGGGACGATTTAACCGCCAATTTGCCTGACGTTCCCGCGCGCGGCGTCGCCTTCGAGCGGTCTTCGGGAGCGATCTACGTTTCGAATGACGCGGGCGTCTACTGGACGCGTGGGGATTTAATTAACCTAGGCCCTGCGACGCAGTGGGCGAGTGCGGGCGCCGGACTTCCGGAGGGCGTACCGGTCGTCGATGTCCGTCTCGATGCTGGCGGAAATCAACTGTACGCGGGGCTGCTCGGTTTAGGAGTGTATTCGACCACCGCTCCGCACCGCCGAACCTCGCCTCGAGTCGTCAGCGCGGCGGACTACAGCAGCCGCGCCATTGCGCCGGGTTCGGTGCTGACAGTGTTTGGCAGCGAAGTTCGCACTGCGGTTGCCGGAGGCGTCACCGCCCCGGTCCTGGCCTCGAGCGAACTGCGTAGCGAGATCCAGATTCCCTTCGACGCGCACGGATCCACATTAACCCTGGCGGTCGAATCCGGCAGCGGAGGCACGCTGCGGTTCCCCTTGCCGCTCGAGTCCGTTTCACCCGCGATTTTTGTGGACCGCGATGGCACTCCCATGCTGCTCGATTCCGATTCGGGAGCACTACTCGACTCCACGACGCCCGCACACGCGGGCAGCCATTTGCAGATCCTCTCGACTGGTCTCGGCCGCGTCAGCCCTGAATGGCCCGCTGGAACCAAAGCCCCGACCGACAATCCCCCGGCCGTTGTCGCGAACGTTCATGCCTTTGTTGGAGGTCAGGAAGCGGGAGTGACGAAAGCCATCCTCGCCCCGGGCTATGTCGGCCTCTATCTGGTCGAGATACAATTGCCATCAGTCGTCAACTACGGACCCACCGAGTTAGTGATCTCCATTGACGGAAAAGAGAGCAACCGAGTCCGTCTGTATGTCGAACCCTAGGCGTGCGTTTTTCACAGTTCTGATCCTGACCCTCACGACCCTCTACGCGCAAGAGCCCGCGAAAGAGAAAACCGAGAAGCTCGCGCCTTACTATCCGACGCCGCAGATGGTGGTTGAGAAGATGTTGCAACTCGCCAATCTTCGACCAGGCGAAAAAATGTATGACCTCGGCAGCGGGGACGGCCGCATCGTCATCATGGCGGCGCAGAAGTTCCAGGCTGACGCCTGGGGCGTCGAATTCGACGCCGACCTCGTCTACCAGAGCAATGAGAAGATCAAGAAGCTCGACCTCACGAAGAACGCTCACATCATACACGGCGACATCCTCAAGCAGGACTATTCGGACGCGAGCGTCGTGACCGTCTACCTGCTGCCGATCTCGAATTCGAAGATCCGGCCGCTGCTCGACAAGCAGCTCAAAAAAGGCACTCGCATCGTCGCCCACGACTTCGAAATCGCCGATTGGACCCCGGTTAAGGTCGTCGACATCGACGATGATGGCGAAGGCCGCAGTCACCGTCTGTTCCTCTACCAAAAATAGCCGATAGACAGTCAGGATGATTCCGCACGTCTGGCGAGTCTCGCTTGCCCTGGTCAGGGTCGCGCTGGCTCTGGTCTTCCTGGTCATTTATTTCATCTCGGTCCAGAGCATCCTCTCGATTCCGGGATTGGTTCTGGTTGCCTATTTCATCGCCTCAATCGTGGTGGTGGCCTCATCGGCGACGAACTGGTTCCCCGTCCACCGCGGATGGCCCGCGCTCGGAACGCTGCTCGGCGACAGTTTCATTTCGCTGTTCTGGGTGGCGATTTATTCAGGAGCCATCGGTAGTCCGGAAATCTGGTTCTGGGTCAGTGCCGCGAGTTGGATCTTCGTCATCGCACACGCCGAACTGACTCAAAATGTCTGGATCGTCGCGGCACTCACCGGGGTCGGACTCACGCTGCTGTTCCTCATCCCAAGCTCATCGTCGACGAACCTGACTGCTGTCGTTCTGGGTGCCGGAGCGCTCGCGATCGTCTGGAGCTTCCAGCGCAAATACTACGAGAAGCGTCTCTCGATGGCCGCCCGCCAGAACGTCCTTCTGCGGGATGACTCCCAGCGCGCCCGCGAGAGTGAACGCCAGCGCATCGCCGCCGATTTCCACGATGGTCCGCTGCAAGCGTTCATCGGATTCCTGATGCGCCTCGAACTGCTCCGCAAGCTGATCGTCAAAGATACCGACACTGCAATGAGCGAGCTGAAACAACTGCAGGACATCGCGAAGAAGCAAGTGAACGAGCTGCGCTCGTTCGTCCGTTCAATGCGGCCGGTCGAAGTCGAGGGCTCGAGCTTCGCCGCTTCGCTGAGTCGGTTAGTGGAACAGTTCCAAAAAGACACCGGCGTCAACGCGACGTTCATGTCCGGTGACTATGAGGAGCCCGGCGAAACGGAAACTTCGCTTGAACTGCTGCAGATCGTCCGCGAGTCGTTGAACAACGTCCAGAAGCACTCCCGCGCGACGCGAGTACTCGTGTCAGTCTCGCGCCACGGCGACGGGCTCGAAGTGACGGTCGACGACAACGGCGCGGGATTCCCCTTCAGTGGTCTGTACACGATCGACGAAATGGACATGATGCGCCTCGGACCAGTGAGCATCAAGCGCCGCGTACGCGTCCTCGGCGGCGATTTGACGATCGATTCGAGGCCAGGCGAAGGTGCGAGTTTGAAGGTCCGCACCGCGAGCTAGTTCCCTATTCCGGACTCACCGCGACGATCAGCTTCCCTTGATTCGATCCATCGAACAATTTGTTCAGCGACTTCGGAGTATTCTCGAGCCCCTGCACGATGTCGACCCGGTACTGCAGTTTGCCGGCGGCATACCAGCCGACGATGTCCTTCACGGCTTCGGCCGCGCGTGGCATGTAGTCGGAAACCAGGAATCCCTGCATCAGCGACCGCTTCATGATCAGCCGCGATAAATTTCGAGGCCCTGGCTCAGGCGCGGATTGATTGTAAGTCGAGATCATGCCGCACACCGGGATCCGCGCATGAATGTTGATGTTGTCGAGCACCGCCTCGAGCGTCTTGCCTCCTACGTTCTCGAAGTAAATGTCGATCCCGTTCGGACATGTGCGCTTCAACGCCTCGCCCAGATCTTCTTTGTGATAATTGATCGCCGCATCGAATCCGAGCGTCCCGGTCAGCCATTCGCATTTCTGATCGGAGCCCGCGATCCCCACCACGCGGCATTCCTTGATCTTGCCGATCTGGCCGGCGATCGATCCGACTGCTCCGGCTGCGGCCGACACCACGAGAGTCTCGCCCGGCTTCGGTTTGCCGATTTCAATCACTCCGTAATAAGCAGTGATGCCGATGTGCGCCAGCAATCCGAAATGCGCCGTCAGCGGAATTCCCAAAGTCGGCAGCTTCGATACGCCCATCCCATTTGAGACGACGTACTTCTGCCAGCCGAGCAATCCGCCCACGTGATCGCCCACCGCGAACCCCGGATGCTTCGACTCTTCGACGATCCCGATGCCGCCGCCGCGCATCACTTCGCCGATTTTGACCGCAGGCAGGTACGAGTCGGCTTCGTTCATCCAAACCCGATTCGTCGGGTCGAGCGAAATATAAATGATCCGCGCGCGGAACTGCCCATCACCCAACGCAGGCACGGGCTGTTCACTCAAAGTCAGCGTGTCGTCGTCGACCAGACCAGTGGGACGTTTCGCTAAACGCCATTGTGGATTCATCAGTTCAGACATGGGCCTCATTATCACTCGACTATTCAGCGGCCGATGATACCGTGAATAGCATGGCTCGACGACGGACCTGGATCCTCGGCGCACTCACAGCCCTCGCCGGCATCGCAGCCGCCGCATATTATTGGGAGTTTCTCGAAAGTCCCAGCCCCGGTGCGGCGCAATTCTCTCTCGATCTGAAGGAAGTCCGCCGCCTCGCTGATTCGATGCCCGGCGATCGCCCCACAGGCGTCCGGTTCGAGCACGTCATGGATTTCCAAGCTCCGACGGCGGCCACAATCACCGGCGGCGGACTCGCCCAATCGACGATGTGGGGCATCGCGTACCTGTTGATTTATCCGGATCACACCGCCATGCTCGACACCGCGATGAATAGCTTGCAGGCGAAGGCTCTTGGCTCGGTCAGCGCGTTTTACGCCGAGCCGTATTCGCGCTTGATCAAAGCGATGTCGAACGCGGGGCTGATCTTCATCACGCACGAACATGCGGATCACATCGGTGGAATCGCCGCCCATCCCGACGCCGTGCGTCTATTCAAGAGCACGGTCACACTCACCAGCGAGCAGGTGAACGATCCCGAACACGCCATGCCCGCGCTGCTTCCTCGAGGAGTGCTCAATGGATATCGGCCGCTTAAATATGACCGGTATACCGCGATCGCACCGGGAATCGCGTTGATCAAGGCTCCGGGCCATTCGCCTGGGAGTCAGATGGTGTTCGTTCACTTGGCCGGTGGCACCGAGATTCTGTTCCTGGGCGATGTTGCCTGGACGATGCGCAACGTGGAACTCGTCCGCGGACGTCCACGGTTTGTTTCGAACTCCTTTGGTGAGGATCGCAAGGCTGTTATTAACCAACTTGCCGCGATCCACGCGCTCACCCTCGCGGAGCCGAACATCGTCATCGTCCCCGGCCACGATGGTGGAACGATCACGGATCTTGTGAAGCGCGGCGTGATGAAAGAAGGCTTCGAATAATACGAGTTCTCGTGCGATGATCTTATTGGTATGAGAGGCAAGTGGCTCCTGGTTGGGGGCTCCGTCATTTTTCTGAGCGTGGCCGCAGGTGCGTTCGTATGGTGGCACGCACCGGCCGATTCGCAACCCGCGCCCGCTCCGAAAGAGGCCAAGGCCGATCCTAAATCGCAAGCGCCTGCATCCGGATCGTTCTTCGGCAACGAAGTCAGCCTCTCGGGGATCCTGCAAGCCAAGCAGACCGTTCTTGTCGCTGCGCCGATCGACGGGACCATTCAGGACGTCCTGGCCGATGCCGGAACTCAGGTCTTCCAAGGCCAGGTGATAGCGCACATACACAGTGGAAAGCTCGACACGGTGCTCGAGGCCGCCACGGCCGAAGTCGAAAAACTCAAGACGCGCATTATTAATCTCGACGGATCTCTGATCGCCGCGCGCCTCGAGGCATCCCGCGCGCAGGGCGAGGCACAAAGGGCGAAGAACGAACTCGATCGAACTGAGAAAGCGTACACGCGCCAAGGACTTCTTTATAAGGAAGGCGCCACACCGCGTCTTACGTATGAAAAATCCGAGCGCGATTTCAAGCAGGCGCAGGCCGATTCCGAAAGTCTTTCGGCAGTCGCGAAGAACGCCGCTGATCGCATCGATTCGCTCAACCAGGAACTCGACTCCGCTAAGAAATTGCTCGATCAAAAGAATCAGGATCTCGAGTCCGCGAATCAGCAAGTCGCATCGGGCGAGGTGCAGGCTCCCGTCGACGGAATCGTCATCGCGCGCAAGGGTTCGCCCGGCGAGCAAATTACCAAGGCTGTTCCGGACTTCTTTCAAATCGCCGTAAATACGGCCGTGCTAGAGGCTGTGGTGGAAGCGGATCCTGCTGTCCAGGGACGAATTAAAGAAGGCCAGCAGGCAGTCGTGCGCGTGGCTGAATTTTCCGATGACATCCGGGGAGTCGTCCGCGAAGTCAAGGGTTCGACCGTGCGCATCGAGTTCGCCAGTCCCTCGCCGGACGTCAAGCCAGGCCTCACTGCGCGAGTGAAGATCAAGCTCGCCGGAGTACGATGAAGAAGTGGAATTTCTCGAATCCAGCCTTCTTGAGCTGATTACCCAGACCTCTTCAAACCTGCCTCCTGACGTGCGAGCAGCCCTTGGAACCGTCAGCGCGACTGAGACGCCGAACACGCAATCCGCACAGGCGCTCTCGATCATCGCGACCAATATCGACATGGCGCAGGAAGAGGAATCGCCCATCTGCCAGGACACGGGAATGCCGACGTTCGTCGTGCACACGCCGGTCGGAGTGAATCAGATCCGGATCCGCAAAGCCATCAAAAATGCGGTCGTCGAAGCTACGAAACGCGGCAAGCTGCGTCCCAACTCGGTCGATTCTTTGACGGGCAAAAACAGCGGCGACAATCTCGGCACCGAAACACCCGTCATCCATTTCGAGCAATGGGAAGAAGATGAAATTGAAGTCAAGCTGATCCTGAAGGGCGGCGGCTGCGAGAACAAAAACATCCAATATTCCGTGCCCTGCGAGCTCGAACATATGGGCCGCGCGGATCGCAATCTCGAAGGCGTCCGCAAGTGCATTCTCCATGCCGTGTGGCAGGCGCAAGGGCAAGGCTGCGCGCCGGGCGCGGTTGGCGTGTGCATCGGCAGTGATCGCGCGCATGGCTATTCGCTCGCGAAATACGAGCTGTTCCGCACGCTCGACGATACGAATTCGAATCCGATTCTCGCGAAGCTCGAAGCGGAGATCATGGAGGAAGCCAACAAGCTGGGCGTCGGAGCGATGGGCTTCGGTGGCAAAGCATCCTTGATCGGCTGCAAGATCATGGCGGCGAATCGTCTGCCTGCCAGCTTCTTTGTGTCGGTCGCGTACGATTGCTGGGCGTATCGCCGGCTCGGCGTGAAGCTCGACGCAACGACGGGCGCCATCACTCAATGGATCTATCGCGACCCCACGCGTCCGGTCGACAAGATGGCGAAGGAATCCGGATTTCCGCTCACCGGGCGTGAAGTCGTCCTCGAAGCGCCAGTGACCGAAGAGCAGGTTCGCGCGTTGAAGGTCGGCGACGTTGTGTTAATCAACGGTTCGATGTTCACAGGCCGCGACGCGGTGCATGCTCATTTGATGAAGAATTCGCCGCCGGTCGATTTGAACGGCCAGGTTCTGTATCACTGCGGACCCGTCATGCTCAAGCAAGGCGACCAATGGACGGTGAAGGCCGCGGGTCCGACGACGTCGATCCGCGAGGAGCCTTATGAGGCGCACGTCATCGGCAAATACGGCGTCCGCGTCGTCATCGGAAAAGGCGGCATGGGGAAGAAGACGCTGGCCGCGTTGCAAGAGCATGGCGCCGTGTACCTCAATGGCATCGGCGGCGCGGCGCAGTTCTACGCCCGTGCGATTAAAGAAGTGAAGGCGCAGTATCTTTCGGAATTCGGGATCCCCGAGGCGATGTGGCACTTGCGCGTCGAGCATTTCGCAGCGATCGTTACCATGGACGCGCACGGCAATAGCCTCCACGCGGACGTCGAGCGCGAGACTGGCCAGCACCTCGCCGAGTTGCAGAAGGTCTAACGGCAACCCGTGCGATTCACGCGACGCCAGTTGTTCACGACGCTCGCGGTGAGCCCTGTTTATCCAGTGGTCATCGAGCCGCGGTGGCTCGATGTGTCGCATCGAACAGTTCCGATCAAGGGAATCCGCTCGCCGGTGCGGATCCTCCACCTGTCGGATTTGCATGCGTCCTTCTTCGTGTCAATGTCGATGATCTTGCACGCCATCAGTCTCGGGCTCGAGCAGAAGCCCGACCTGATCTGTCTTACGGGCGACTACATCACGAGGGGCGACGATCTGGTCCCGAGCGATTACGCGCAAGTTTTGCAGCGGCTTTCGAAGGCGGCTCCGACGTACGCCGTTCTCGGGAATCATGACGGCGGCGCCTGGGCGCAAATGTTTTCAGGACTGCCCGATCACAAGAACATCGACCGGCTGCTCGAGGTGAGTGGTATCCAGCTCTTGCACAACCGTTCGACGGCTTTGACGGTGCGCGATACGACGCTGTCGCTCGTCGGAACGGGCGATCTTTGGAACGAGGAACTCGACGCTCCGCAAGCTTTCTCGGAAGTGGGTCCGGATCCGGTGGTGTTGCTGAGCCACAATCCGGATGGCAAAGACATGATGGCGGCGTATCCATGGCAGTTGATGCTGAGCGGCCACACGCACGGCGGACAGGTCATCATTCCGTTTCTTGGAACTCGGTACGCACCGGTCCAAGACAAGCGCTATGTGTCGGGGCTAAGGGCGTGGGGCACGAGGCAGATCCACGTCTCGCGAGGAGTTGGCAACGTCGGAGGAGTCCGGTTCGCCTGCCGGCCCGAGGTGACGCTGCTCGAGCTTGTAACCGGCTAACACGCTGACACCGGTTACAAGTGCGCCTTGACAACGGCGATCCACTGAAAGACCATGTAAAGATCGCGATCGCGCCGTTTGTTTCACTTAGCGGTCGCCACGAGCCATTCCGGACGCCGCGCGCGCCGGACTACAGCGCCACGAAGCCGCTATTTCCAAATCGAACCCGTGGAGATTGTCAATGTCCCTTACCTCCGCTCATTCTGAGCAACTGCTTGCTAAAGGATTCTCGCGGCGCCAATTGGGCCGCATCGCCGGTATGTTCGCCTCCGGCGCCGCTGCACTTCCACTGTTCAGTGAATTCGCCATGGCCCAGGACGCCGAGCGCCGTATGGCTCGCGCGAACGGCGGCGGCGGCCGGCGATTCTATGGGCCGGATTATGTCCGCATCAGCTCGAATGAAAATCCGATGGGGCCGAGTAAAGAAGGTCTCGAGGCGCTCGTGAAAGTGGCACCTCAGTCGTGGCGCTATTCTCCGAATGGCGAGGAGCGCGACCTCGTCAGCACGATCGCGGAAATGGAAGGCGTGCCGGAGGATCACATCGCGGTGTTTGCGGGATCGAGCGATCCGCTGTTCCGAACTGCTTGCGCGTTTACGTCTCCGACGGCGTCGTGGACGATGGGAGATCCCGGTTACGCGAGCGGCGCGCCGGCGTTCATCGGCTCGAAGGTCGTCAAAGTACCGCTGCGCGCCGACTACTCGCACGATGTCGAGGGGATGATCGAAAAGGGTCCGGATGCGGGTGTCTATTACGTTTGCAATCCCAACAATCCGAGCGGGACGCTGACACCGCGCAAGGACATTGAGTACTTGCTTGCGCACAAGTCGAAGGACGCGATTGTCCTCTGTGATGAAGCCTACATCCACTTCTCGGCCAAGGCGCAGCCGGCGAATGATCTGGTCGCCGCGGGCAAGGACGTGATTGTCCTCAGAACATTTTCGAAGATCTATGGCATGGCCGGAATACGCGCTGGATTCGCGATGGGCCGTCCGGATCTTCTGGCGAAACTGCGGCCGTTCGGCGTAGGGTTCCTGCCCGTTCCTGCCGTCGCTTGCGCGACAGCCAGTCTGAAGGCGAAGTCGCTCGTGGCGGAACGCCGGGCTTTGAATAAAGACATCCGCTCGGCAACCTTCGAGTTTCTCGATAAGAAGGGCATCAAGTACGTTCCGAGCGAAGCGAACTTCTTCATGATGGAAGTCGGGCGGCCGGGCGGCGAGTATGCCAAGCTGATGGCCGATCAGAAAGTGATCATCGGCCGCGTGTGGCCGGCATGGCCGACGATGGTGCGTGTAACAGTCGGCACGGCGGAGGAGATGTCGAAGTTTAAGGCGGCGGCGGAGAAGATCCTGGCCGCTTAAAATCTCTTCATCTTGCAGATTTTTTGGATCTACCCCATATCCGATTTGCCCTGAGCTTCGTATGATGTATGAGACGACGGGTGAAAACGCCCGCGAGTCCTGACAAGTTTGATCGATCAACACTCAAGGAAGGATTTTCACATTATGAACCGTAGAAAGTTTTTGATGGGTGCCGCGGTGACCGGTATCGTGGCGGGTTCGAGCCTGCTGTTAGCCGACGATACGAAGCCGAAGAAGGCCGCCAAGCACGACTGCAAGGGCAAGAATGACTGCAAGGGCCAGGGCGGCTGCAAGACCAGCGCCAATGGTTGCAAGGGCAAGAACGACTGTAAGGGTCAGGGCGGCTGCTCGACGAAGAAAGACAAGTCGAAGTCATAGTTTTTGGTGTATTAGTGGGTCTTGGGTCCGGAGCGGGTACTGTGAGGTTCCGCTCCGGGCTTTAAAGTTAGATTGATGGACGGATCATTCCTATGAACCGCTGGGGCTACCCGGATCTTGGATTTGGTATCGGTTTGAGGACAGTGCATTTTACGCACATCCTCGAGAACCATCCGAAGATCGACTGGTTCGAGATTCTGAGCGAAAATTTTATGGACACCGGCGGACGGCCGATGTATGTCCTCGATCAGGTGGCGGAGCGCTACCCGGTTGTCTGCCACGGCGTTTCGATGTCTGTGGGCAGTACGGATCCCTTGAACATCGACTACCTGACCAAGCTCAAGGCGCTGGCGAAACGCACGCGCGCGCACTGGGTGTCGGATCATTTGTGCTGGACAGGGGTGAGTGGCGTCAATCTGCATGACCTGCTGCCGATGCCGTATACGGATGAAAGTCTGCAGTACACGATTGAGCGCGTACGCAAGATCCAGGAGATCCTCGAGCGGCCGATCGTGCTCGAGAACCCGTCCACTTACCTCGAATTTGCGCATTCCAATTGGACCGAATGGGATTTTCTCGCGACCGTCGCTGAGCAAGCCGATTGCGGAATTCTGCTCGACGTCAATAATGTGTACGTGAGCGCGTTCAATCACAGCTTCGACGCCAAGAAGTATATCGATCGCATTCCGGCCAATCGCGTCGTGCAGAACCATCTGGCCGGCCACGTGAATAAGGGCACGCACATCATCGACACACACAGCGATCACGTGATCGAAGAAGTGTGGGAGCTGTATCGCTACGCGTACCAACGCACGGGCGGAGTGGCGACGTTGCTCGAATGGGATCAGGACATCCCGAGTTTCGATGTCGTACATGCCGAAGCATTGAAGGCGCGCGATTGCCGCGAGAGCCGGGCTTCGTATGCGGCCTGAAGCGGTGGCACCGACTCTCAAACAGACGGAACGCTGGATGCAGGCGGTCGTGCGGCATACCGGATCGGCCGAAGAGGCGATCGCGTCGCCGCAAGCTACGCGTCAGATTGCAGCATCGCGGATGCCG
>DASXZC010000430.1:0-9849 GCA_036502165.1 Bryobacteraceae bacterium | reverse complement strand
AACTTCGCCGTTCCTGCTAATCAGATCCTGTCGACGTACTCGGTCAACAAGCTCGGCTTCAACGGCGGCCTGGGAATCGAAGCCGGCTCCCGCTGGCACGCGAAGTTTTTCGCCGAGGCCCGCTATCACCGCATCATTATGGGAAATGGAAATCACACCGACTACGTGCCCGTGACCATCGGAATGCGTTGGTAAAAAACATAATTCTCCTGTACTGGTTCATCTTGGTCATCAACTAACAAAAGGCCCGTCCGGCTAATAGTCCGGACGGGCCTTATTTCTGACCGAACGAATATCTAACTATAACCAGTAATACATAATCAATTTAAACCCGCAGTCAAAACTTTCCCTGTCGATTAATGCATATGAGGAGAATCGTCACTTCGGTTAGAAATTCCAGCAGTCATACACAAAACCATTATAAGCCAGCGCACATCAACAATTTAAGGTCGTATCCCTAAAATTCTATAAGGTGGCCCTTCAGATGCTTACTCCGAACCGTCATCGGCTACCAAGCTGGTCCCCGGTGATCAATTTGAAGCTGGAAAGGACACATTTAAAATGCAGAGGCTCAAACTGTCTGCCTATCTATTCTTGGGAGCAAGCGCCGCGTTCGTCACTCAACCGCTATCCGCGCAAGGGTGCCAGGCCATGGTCGGAGGTTCGTACTCTTACTCTTCGGTTGGAAACGGGGCGCCCGGATCGTGGTTGAACGGGACCTCAACGACGACCGGCACCACGACGACTGGCACCGGTACCACCACAGGCACGGGAACGGGAACAGGAACAACAACAGGAACGACAACCGGTACATCAACCAGCACGACGTCCAATTATTCTTCCACGCCCCTCGGTAACCTCTTGAGCGGCGTGAACGGGACGACGCCCTTCTCGTCGGCGGGTACTCTGCAATTCACCAACGGTATCATCACCGCGGCCCCGACTAATCAGAACATGAACTACCAGCAGGTGGGCACGTACGTCGTGAACTCCAACTGCACGATCACTGTGATGTTGAGTGACGTATTCAGTGCGACACCAACCGTGAACTTCACTCCGACGGCCGCGAAGACCACGACCCTTGAGGGCCTCGTCCTGAGCGGCGGATCCGACATCGTCCTCGGGATGATTGAGAATCCGGCCACTGCGATGGGATCCACCGGTTCCACAGGATCCACCGGGTCGACGGGCTCCACTGGATCGACAGGTTCTACGGGCTCGACCGGATCGACTGGTTCCACGGGCTCAACCGGCTCGACCGGTTCCACGGGATCGACTGGTTCCACCGGCTCCACGGGAACGACCGGGTCGACTGGCAGCACGGGGCCTCAATTCGCGGGCACGCTGCCGCAATCTGACTTCCTGATTACGCTCTCCCGCACCCTCGGCACCTCCTGCAGCGCGTCGAACCTCAATGGCAGCTACGGATTGGTTGCGATGGGAACTGCGCTCACCAACTCTAATGAGTCGGGAACCTCCACCGGAACTGGAACCGGCACGGGCACTGGAACCGGCACTGGCACGGGCACTGGAACCGGCACCGGCACAGGGACGGGAACCGGAACTGGCACTGGAACTGGCACTGGCACCGGAGACACGGGAACTGGAACTACCACCTCTTCCAACCAGCAGGTCGCTCCGTTCTTCTTCTTCGCAGTCATCCAGTTCGACGGCAACGGCAACGTTACCTCGCCTGCGATGTCGACGTCGACTTCGACCTCTTCTAGCACCTCTCCCCTCGCCTTACTGCAATTCACCGGCACCTACACCGTGAATGCGGATTGCTCAGGCACGATGACTCTCACCCAGGTTCCGACGTCCACCACGACGACCGGCACGACTGGAACGGGAACAACTTCGACCGGAACGACCGGAACGAGCACCAGCTCGACCATGAACATGATCTCGCTGAACTTCGTCCTCACCCAACCGCTGGTTGCCGTCTCTGCCGGCGGCCAAGTCAACGGTGCGGGCCAAGCCAAGCCGCGACTCGAATTCAGCTCAGCTACGGGGACGCAAACCCTTACCGGCTACGCTGAAGCGCAATAGACTTTAATCCCCCCAAAGACGGACGATTATGCGCGTCCCGGCAACTGTCCGGGACGCGCTTTTTTATGATGCGATACTAAGGATATGGCCGCCGTTTCGACCGACATCACCGTCCGCGTAATCGCCCGCGCCGGCAAATTCCTGGGCGACGACATCGGCGGAGCCGAAGTCACCATCCGCGATATACATTCCGGCAAACTCCTCGCCCATGGCCGCACCCATGGCGGATCCGGTCCCAGTTCGCTGATGACCACGCCGATCACCCGCAATCAACCGATCCCCGTAGCGGATCCTCCCAACAACGACGCTTGCCGGTTCGACGCGACCCTCGACCTGGAGACTCCGCGCCTAATCGAGATCTCAGCCTATGGACCCCTCGCCGCTCCCCAGTCCGCAAATCGCGTAACCGCGACCACCTGGATCTCGCCGGGCTGTAGTATCAGCCCCTTAGGCAACCAACGCATCGATGGCTTCGTTTTGGAAATCCCCGGCCTGATGGTTCAAGTTCTTCATCCACCCGCCCATTTCCTTCCCGCTGGGCCCAATCCCAGCCAGCCGATTGAGATCCGGGCGAACGTCACAATGATGTGCGGATGCCCGATTTCCACCCAGCCTCCCTGGCCCGACTCGGATTTCGACGTGGTCGCGACCGTCACCTCCGGCGGAGTCACCACTCCATTCAAACTCGACTATGATCCCAAGACCCCCGACCGTGTCCCGAGTCAGTTCTTCTCCAACCAATGGACCCCCGGCGCCTTCGGCGTCTATGAGATCGCCGTCACGGCTTATCAGAAGAGCACTGGCAACACCGGCGCCGGATTTACGACCGTCAACCTCCAATCATGAACCGGCCCCCAGCTCAGGTTTCAACCTGGTTGCAATCGGACGTTGACAAGGTTGACAGCCGTCTGCTACTGTAATGGACGTACCTCTGGGACGTCGCTCGTCCCTCTCTTGGCTCGGTGACACCTCAACTTTGCAACGCCTCGTGCAGTCCAATGACCTTGCACTAGCCGCGTCTGTGCGCGCGCTTTCCTCAGGCGGCGTGTATCTTCTCTTACAGCTATCCCTCAGATCCGCCCGCGCCACAGTAACTTACGTTCGCTCAGCCACTTCCCGCCGACCGGATTTGGCTTTCACCCCGGCCAGGTATCATTGCTAGGCCGGATTAGACGGCTGGTGAGCGCTGAACGCCTTTCAGTCTCTTGCCGACCGTCGGAGGACTTAATTAGATGATGGAAACGAAACCTAACGGTGCTGCCTTCGAACGCGTCGACTTTTCAAAGATCAAGACCTCGGTCCCAATCCCGAACCTGATCGAAGTCCAGAAGAAATCCTACGAGCGCTTTCTCCAGATGGATCTGTTGCCTAGCGAGCGCGACGATACCGGTCTGCAAAGCGTCTTCAACTCCGTTTTTCCGATCTCCGACTTCCGCGGACTCTCGCAGCTCGAGTTCGTGGATTATTCGATCGGCAACTGGGAATGCAAGTGCGGTAACCTCAAGGGACTGCACCACTTACGGTCCACTTGCCGCAACCCCGCCTGTGGCGCTACGATCCGTACCGACCCCTTTCACGCCGGTGACGTGTTATGTCACAAGTGCGGAACCTTCAACAAGAACATCGTCACCTTCTGCAACCGCTGCGGCGATCCCGTCGGCCTGCAACTGAAATACGACGTTCCGGAATGCGAGGAGCGCGGCATGACCTACGCCGCTCCGTTAAAAGTCACCATCCGGCTGACCGTCTACGATAAGGATCCCGAGACCGGCGCCAAAAGCGTCCGCGACATCAAGGAACAAGAGGTCTTCTTCGGCGAAATCCCGTTGATGACCGAAAACGGCACGTTTATCATCAATGGCACCGAGCGCGTCATTGTCTCCCAGTTGCACCGTTCCCCCGGCGTCTTCTTCGAGCGCGTGGCCGCTCAGGGCTACTTCCTCGGCAAGATCATCCCGTATCGTGGAAGCTGGGTCGAATTCGAATACGACAACAAGAACCTGCTGTTCGTTCGTATCGACCGCAAGCGCAAATTCTATGGCTCAGTTTTCCTTCGCGCCCTCGGACTCAAGTCGGATTCCGAAATCCTCAAGGCCTTCTATAAGGTCAGCGAACTTCAACTGAAGGACAAGAAAATCTTCTGGAAGCTCAGCGATTCGCTGGTTGGCCTGAAGCTGTCCCATGCCATTACCGGACCCGCCAAGAGCTCCGATACCATCGTTCCGCAAGGCCGCAAGATCACTCCCTCGCTCTACCGCGAACTGCAGAAGTCGCGCGTGGAACAGGTAGAAGTCGCCATCAACGACATCGAAGGCGCCTTCGTGGCCGCCGACGTCATCGACATGGAAACCGGCGAAATCCTCGCCGAAGCGAACCACGAACTGACGTCCACCATGCTCACCAAGATCATGGAAGCGGGCATCGACAAGGTGGAAGTATTCTTCCCCGATCGTGACGATGTCGGCAACGTCATCTCCGCGACCATCAAGAAGGACGCCGTCAAAACTCAGAACGACGCCCTGCTCGAAATCTACCGCAAGCTTCGCCCGGGCGATCCGCCGACTCTGGATACGGCTACACAGCTCTTCCAGGGCATGTTCTTCGACCACCGCAAGTACGACTTCTCGCGCGTCGGCCGCATGAAGTTCAACATCAAGATGCACGACAACGCCGCCGAGACGTCGCTCGACAAGCGCACGCTCGACCACAAGGACTTCGGCGACACGATCAAGTATCTGCTGAAGCTCCGCAAAGGCATCGGCGCCGTCGATGACATCGATCACCTCGGCAACCGCCGCGTCCGCGCGGTCGGCGAACTCCTCGAGAACCAGTTCCGCATCGGCCTGGTCCGCATGGAACGCGCGATCAAAGAGAAGATGTCGGTCTACCAGGAAATGTCGTCGGCGATGCCGCACGACCTGGTCAACGCCAAGCCCGTCATGGCCGCGATCCGCGAATTCTTCGGATCGAGCCAGTTGTCGCAGTTCATGGATCAGACCAATCCGCTCTCGGAAATTACCCACAAGCGCCGCCTGTCGGCTCTTGGACCGGGCGGTCTCTCCCGTGAGCGCGCCGGCTTCGAAGTCCGCGACGTTCACCCGACTCACTACGGCCGCATCTGCCCGATCGAGACGCCGGAAGGTCCGAACATCGGACTGATTTCGTCGCTCTCCTGCTTTGCGCGCATCAACGACTACGGCTTCATCGAAAGCCCATATCGCCGCGTAAAGAACGCCACCGTGGTTGACGAATTCAAGGTCAGCAACCCTGGCGATAGCGCGTTCAAGGTGAACGAGGTCGTCCACCGCACCGAGCTCGACAAGGCGCTCGCTGTACTTACGAAAGATAAGAAGCAGCCGCCCGAATACGAAGCTCATTGCGATTATTTGTCCGCCTGGGAAGAGGACAAGTACATCGTCGCGCAGGCGAACATCAAACTCGATCCCGCCGGCCACATCATGACCGAACTGGTCAACGCTCGCCAGGCCGGCAACTTCGTCCTCAAGCATCGCGACGAAGTCGAGTACATGGACGTCAGCCCGAAACAGCTCGTCTCAGTCGCCGCGAGCCTCGTACCGTTCCTCGAGAACGACGACGCCAACCGCGCGCTCATGGGATCGAACATGCAACGCCAGGCCGTTCCCCTGCTCCGCGCCGACTCGCCGTTTGTCGGAACGGGCATGGAACGCGTTACCGCCCGCGATTCGGGCGCAGTCGTCATCTGTAAACGCTCCGGCATCGTCGACTCGGTCGACTCCGAACGCATCATCGTGCGTGTCGAAGGCAATGTTCACGAAGGACAGTTGTCGCGCGAAGTGGGCGCTGATATTTATCAGATGACCAAGTTCAAGCGGTCCAACCAGAACACCTGCATCAACCAGAAGCCGATCGTCGCTCAAGGTCAAAGGGTCAAGAAGGGCGATGTTCTCGCCGACGGACCCTGCACCGACAAGGGCGAACTCGCTCTCGGCCGCAACGTACTGGTCGCCTTCATGCCCTGGCGCGGCTATAACTTCGAGGACGCCATCGTCGTCAGCGAAAAGCTCGTCAAGGAAGACTACTACACCTCGATCCACATCGAGGAATTCGAAATCGAGGCCCGCGACACCAAGCTCGGCCCCGAGGAAATCACGCGCGATATTCCAAACATCGCCGAAGGCTTCCTCCGCAACCTCGATGAATCCGGCATCATCCGCGTCGGCGCCACCGTGAAGCCCGGCGACATTCTGGTCGGCAAAGTGACGCCCAAGGGCGAAACCCAGCTCACTCCGGAAGAGAAGCTGCTTCGCGCCATTTTCGGAGAAAAAGCCGGAGACGTGAAGGATGCTTCGCTCTACTGCCCTCCCGGAATCGAAGGCACGATCGTCGATTGCAAGGTCTTCTCTCGCAAGGGCGCCGAACTCGATGAGCGTTCGAAGAACATTCTCGAATCGCAAGTCGAACGGCTGCACCGAAACCTCGACGACGAAAAGCGTATTCTCGGCGACGAGCGCGCCAAGCGCCTCGACAATCTGCTGGGCGGCAAGGAAGTGCTCGCCGACCTGCACGATGAAAAGACCAACAAGAAGCTGCTCTCGAAAGGCAATATCCTTTCACGAGACTTAATTGAGAAGATGCGCGCCCGCGACCTGAAGCGCATCCGCCTCAATTCGAAGGATCCCCGCATCAACGAGCAGATCGACGAGATCGAGGAAATGACCTCGCGCCAGATCGCTGTTCTCGAAAAGATCACGGAAGAGAAGATCGCGAAGCTCCGCAAGGGCGACGAACTTCCTCCCGGAGTCATCAAGCTCGTCAAGGTCTACATCGCCATGAAGCGCAAGCTCTCAGTCGGCGACAAGATGGCCGGACGCCACGGCAACAAGGGTGTCATCGCCCGTATCGTTCCCGAAGAGGATATGCCCTATCTTCCCAACGGAACTCCGGTCGAAATCGTTTTGAACCCCCTCGGCGTGCCCTCTCGTATGAACGTGGGACAGATTCTAGAAACCCATTTGGGCTGGGCGGCCAAGGCGCTCGGCGTGAAGTTCGCAACGCCCGTCTTCGACGGCGCAACCGAAGCCGACATCAAGGCTCAGTTGACCAACAGCGGACTTCCGACCTCCGGCAAGATCGGCCTCATCGACGGCCTCACCGGTGTTCCCTTCGAACAACCGGTCACCGTCGGCTACATCTACATGCTCAAATTGAGCCATCTGGTGGACGACAAGATTCACGCCCGCTCGATTGGACCGTATTCGCTCATCACCCAACAGCCTCTCGGTGGCAAGGCCCAATTCGGCGGCCAACGCTTCGGAGAAATGGAAGTCTGGGCTCTCGAGGCTTACGGCGCCGCTTACGTTCTGCAGGAACTGCTCACGGCCAAGTCGGACGATGTGTATGGCCGCGCAAAAATTTATGAGGCGATCGTGAAGGGCGAAGCCGCCGCCGAACCCGGCGTGCCGGAATCCTTCAACGTCCTCATCCGCGAATTGCAGTCGCTGTGTCTCGATGTCGAACTCATGAAGAAACCCAAAGAGATCGGCGACACAGCATTGGCCGCTGATTAGCGGCTGACTGAAGTAATTTGCATTGGCGGGAGGCGCTCTCTGAAGAAACCCTCCCGCGGTTTTCAGGTTTAGTTCGAGGAGAACCCATGTATCGTGCAACTCCCTACGATCGGGCGAATTTGATCGCCGACTTCGATTCGATCCGCATCAGTCTCGCCTCGCCCGAAAAAATTCGAAGCTGGTCACACGGTGAGGTCACCAAGCCCGAGACGATCAACTACCGCACGTTCAAGCCGGAACGTGACGGACTGTTCTGCGCCCGCATCTTTGGTCCCATCGCCGACTGGGAATGCCTGTGCGGCAAGTACAAGCGCATGAAGCACCGCGGCGTCATTTGCGACAAATGCGGTGTCGAAGTTACCCTTTCCCGTGTCCGCCGCGAGCGCCTCGGCCATATCGAGCTCGCAAGCCCCTGCTCCCACGTCTGGTTCTTTAAAGGATTGCCCAGCCGCATCGGCTACCTGCTCGACATCACACTCCGTGAACTCGAGCGCGTCCTCTATTTTGAAGCCTACGTCGTTGTCGACCCGGGTGAAGTGGAAGGCCTCTCGATCGCCGAAGTCATCAGCGACGAACGCAAGCGCCAGCTCGACACCGATTTCCCCGGCAAATTCGTCGCTCTCATGGGCGCCGAAGGCATCAAGGAACTGTTGAAGAAGGTCGACGTCGAGTCGCTTTCGCTCGAGATCCGCGCCAAGATGAAGACCGAAGCTTCCGCTCAGAAGAAGCTGAAGTACGCCAAGCGCCTGCGCGTCACCGAGAGCTTCCGCAAGTCCGGCAACAAGCCGGAGTGGATGATTCTCGACGTGCTGCCGGTCATTCCACCGGAACTCCGCCCGCTGGTACCGCTCGATGGCGGCCGTTTCGCAACGTCCGATTTGAACGATCTCTACCGCCGCGTGATCAACCGCAACAACCGGTTGAAGAAGCTGATCGAGCTCCACGCGCCCGACGTGATCGTCCGCAACGAAAAGCGCATGCTGCAGGAAGCCGTCGACGCTCTGTTCGACAACGGCCGCCGCGGACGCGTCTTGCGCGGCGCGAACAATCGCCCGCTCAAGTCGCTCTCCGACACCCTCAAAGGCAAGCAGGGCCGCTTCCGTCAGAACCTGCTCGGCAAACGCGTCGACTACTCCGGCCGTTCGGTCATCGTCGTCGGTCCGGAATTGAAGCTCCACCAGTGCGGACTTCCCAAGAAGATGGCGCTGGAGCTCTTCAAGCCCTTCATCTATCACCGCCTCGAACAGCGCGGCCACTGCACGACCATCAAGCAAGCGAAGGAACTGGTCGAGCAGCAGGATCCCGTGGTTTGGGACATCCTTGAGGAAGTCATTAAGGATCACCCGATCCTTCTGAACCGCGCTCCAACACTTCACCGCCTCGGCATCCAGGCTTTCGAGCCTGTGCTCGTCGAAGGCAAGGCGATCAAGCTGCACCCGTTGACTTGCACGGCGTTCAACGCCGACTTCGACGGCGATCAGATGGCCGTCCACATTCCGTTGTCGCCGGAAGCGCAAATCGAGGCCGCGACCTTGATGCTCTCCGCCAACAACATCCTGTCGCCCGCCCACGGAGCGCCGATCGCGGTGCCCTCGCAGGACATGGTGCTCGGCCTCTACTACCTCACCAAAAAGCGCACCGGCGCCAAGGGTGAAGGCCGCACCTTCGCATCGATGGAAGACGTTCTCATTGCCCTTGAAATGGGCGAAGTCGAAACGCTCACCGGCATCAAGCTCCGTCATACGGGCCGCGTCATCGACCTCGCGAAAGCGTTCGACAACCAGAACATCATCCACACCGCGCCAATCGAGTACGTGAAGCAGTACATGGACACGACCGTCGGCCGCGTGATTCTCAACGACGTTCTTCCGAATGACATGCCGTATATCAATGGCTTGCTCAAGAAGAAGGGGCTTGCGCAGCTGGTCCAGTATTGCTACCTCAAGTTCGGTTTGCAGGTTACGGTCGGCATGCTCGACAACATCAAGAACCTCGGCTTCCTCTATGCCACGCGCGCCGGCATCTCGATCGGCGTCGACGACATGGTGGTGCCCGAAGTGAAGCAGCAGCTGGTGAAGAACGCGGAAAAGGAAGTCGTCGCCGTCGAAAGCCAGTATCAGGACGGCGCCATCACCCACGGCGAACGCTACAACAAGATCATCGAAATCTGGTCGCGCGTTACCGAAAAGGTTTCGGATGAAATGTTCACCGCCATGGAAGAGGACGACCGCACAGGCCGTTATCTCAACCC
>DASXZC010000429.1:0-5326 GCA_036502165.1 Bryobacteraceae bacterium | reverse complement strand
TGTCTAATGCGATTTACGATAACAGATCGGGGCGCGGCTTCTGTTTTGCGCGCGCTGGCTTGGTCGCGGTGCGATAGGCCGTTTGTAGAAGATCGGGCAGCGCGGCGGGATCCAACTTCGGAAGCCGCGCCAAAACCCATTCGTAGTTCGTGTAGTGATCGGTGATGAAGTACGTCGCGGGATCGCCCTCCATCAATTCCGTTCGTAGCTCGAACGGCATTTTGACGACGATCACATCGCCTTCCTCGCGGAGGCGAATCATCAGTTTTCCTTTGACTTTCAGGGCCGCGGTTCCATAGGACGTGCCCTCCTCGACGCCCGGCATGGCGAGCGCCGCCTTGCGAACGTCGTCGTACGTGCAGCCGGCAACGCCCGGCTTCCTGCGATGGACTGGCCTAGATGAAATAGCCGGTCACCCCCAACACCACTCCGAGGACCGCGGCCGTGCACCCGATGACGGGGAAGAGCTTTTTCTTCGACAGGAAGTACAGCGACGAGAGGACCAGGCCGAGCTCGAGAAATCCTTCGCCGAGGTCGAAGCGGAGGGCGCGTTTTTCACTCAACTTGGACTCCGCGTTCGCCTCCTCCGCCTTCTTCTGAATTTCCTCGGTTTCCTTCTCGTATCGCGTGATTTCCTTCTCGTACTTCGCGATCACGGCTTCCGTCTCAGGACCTTTAGGAGCGGTCAGCCGCAGCAGATCTTTACCGAGGTCGTAATTGTGCAGGCGCGATCGCTTCGATTGATAGAACGACCACTGATCGTTAGCTTCCGTTTTCTCAACGACCGCGGCCGTATGTGCGCGATGAGACGAAATGGTGACGCCCGCGAGAAAAATCGCGATCACCGCCGCCAGTGCGCCAACCGACTTGCCGAACTGGTCGTGCTCGCTGCCCTCGTGATGAATCTCGAGTTCAGCCATTTAGGAATGCCCGATGATCGCATGCGGCTGGTAGAGTTCACTGAGCGTCTTCAGCTCGTCGGCATCGAGCTTCAGATCCATGGCCGCGACCAACTCGTCGAGCTGTGTGAGTTTGCTGGCTCCAATGATCGGGGAAGTAATTCCCGGCTGGTGCAGCACCCAGGCGAGCGCGACCTGCGCGTTCGACACTCCCCGCTTCTTTGCGACTTCACCAATCCGATCAACCAGCGCGAAATCGCTGTCCTGATAGTACGGGCGCGCGAACGGATCGGTCTTCGAACGCACCGTCTCGCCCCAGTCTTCCTTGCGCCGGTTGCCGGCGACGAATCCGCGCGCCAGAGGACTGAACGGGATCACGCCAATCCCTTCGGCGCGGCACAGCGGCAGCATCTCGCGTTCCTCTTCGCGATAGACGATGTTGTAGTGATTCTGCATCGCCACGAAGCGCGTGAGCCCGAGCTTGTCGGCGCGGCTGAGCATCTTCATGAACTGCCACGCGAACATTGCGGACGCTCCAAGGTAGAGCGCCTTTCCAGCCTTCACGACATCGTGCAGAGCCTCGACGGTCTCATCGATCGGCGTGTTCGGATCGAACCTGTGGATCTGGTAGAGGTCCACATAATCGGTACCCAAGCGCCGCAGGCTCGCGTCGATCGCCTGCATGATGTGCTTGCGCGAAAGTCCGCGATCGTTGACGTCTTCGCTCATCGGATTGAAGACCTTCGTGGCGATGACGAGTTTGTCGCGCGGGACGCCCAGATCCTTGAGCAGAATCTTGCCTGTCACTTCCTCGCAACGGCCGGTCGAATACATGTCGGCGGTGTCGAAGAAATTGAAGCCGTGGTCGAGAGCCTTGCGAAAAAACGGTACCGATTCTTCTTCTTCCAAAACCCACTCGCGCCACTTCTTCGACCCATACGTCATGGTGCCGAAGCAGAGGCGCGAGACTTTCATTCCGGTGTTGCCGAGGCGCAAGTATTCCATCAGAATCCCATCATATTCGATGAGGACCCGGAGGCGGAAGATTAGCGGTCGATGCCGTGAATCTTGAGCGACACGAGCTGGTCGATCGAGAGATCCTTCAATCCGTGGCCGGACATGCTCTTGATGAATTCGGGCGTAACGCCGTGGATTCGCATGGCGACGAGTTGATCGGTGTTCACTTGCGGATAGCCGAGGGACTTCACTTCGCGGATGAAATCCGGTGTGACGCCGTGGATCCTCATCTCAACCAGCTTGTCGATCGGCTGCGCGCCCATGCCTTGTGCCTTCACTTCCCGCACGAAGTCCGCTGTGACGCCGTGGATTTGCATCTCGACCAGCCGGTCGACGGTGAGCTGCGAATAGCCCATCGACTTGACCTGCTGAATGAATTCCGGTGTGACGCCGTGTATGCGCATCTCGACGAGCTTGTCGATGGATTGATCGCCCAGACCATTCGCCTTGACTTCGCGTACGAACTCCGGCGAGACGCCGTGGATCCGCATCGCGACGAACTGCTCGATCGAATTCGAATTCACTCCAACTGAGCGCATGTCGCGCACGAATTCAGGCGTGACGCCATGGATTCGCATCGCGATCAGCTCGTCGACCGAGTCCGTATTCAACCCGAGCGACCGCGTCTCGCGAACGAACTGCGGCGTGACGCCATGGATACGCATCGCGATCAACTGATCGTACGATCCCTTCCCATACCCGAGCGACTGCATCTCTTTCACGAACGCCGTCGTGACGTCATGGAGCGACAACGCGAAGACCCGTTCGGTGTCGAGATCGGCATAGCCGAGCGAGCGCATGTTTGCGATGTAGGTGACGTCGGCCATGAAGTGGAACACTCCGCCGCCGCCGCCGGCTTTCAGGAAGCCTTCGCACTCGAGCAGCCCCGCCTCGCGGGCGATGCGGAAGCGGACCACTCCACCGGTTGGCGAGTTGATCTGGTCTTGCGTCAAGCCGACGAACTGGCTCGGCGGAACGTCGGAGCTCGAGTACGACATGTTGTGCCTACCCGAGCTCCGCTCGAGGAGCAATTGCAGGCGTCCGGCGACGTCGGATACATGAATCGCCCAATTGCCTGTGATCGGTTCCGTTGCGCTTCCCTGTTGCGGGGCGAAGCCGAAATAAGCGGCGGTTCCCGCGAGCACACTGAGAGTGATAGCTGCAATTCGCATGGTGGTTTCGTCCTTTTTTACTGTTGAATTTCTACCGGATGATGTCGGCTTGCCGCAGCCGGATCAGTTGCTCGAACGTCAGGTTGTTGAAGCCATGATCGTGCACGCGTTTGATGAAGTCGGAGTTGACTCCGAAAATCCGCGCCTCGATAACATCGTCGAGCGTAAGCTTCGCAAAGCCCAAAGTGCGGAGCTCGGTCGCCGTTTGCGGACTCGCTCCGTGGATCCTGAGGGCCAGGAGTTTGTCGAACGGAACATCGCTAAAGCCCGCGTCTTTCCAGGCCTTGGCGAATTCCGGCGTAACTCCGTGGATGCGCATGGCGATCGCGTTTTCAGGATTGAGCGTGTAGCCTGCTGCCTTCATTTGATCGATGGCCGCGGGGCTGACACCGTGGATCCGAAACGCCAGCAACTGATCGGGCGTAAGATTCCATCCACGCGTTTTCCATTCGCTGACGAACTCGGGCGAGACGCCTTGAATCTTGAAGGCCGCCATCTGATCGAGCGTCAGATTCATACCGTTCGCTTTCATCTGTTGAATGTATTCGGGCGTGACGCCGTGGATCTTCAGCTCAATGAGCTGGTCGACCGTGAGGCCCTTATAACCGGCCTGTTCCATCGCGGCGATGTAGTCGTAATGCCGTTCGTTAGCACTCGGAGGTTCCGGCGCCTGGGGAGCCTCTGGCGGCTCCGGCTGCGGTGCGGCCTCCGCTGCGGGCGCAGGCTCAGGCGAAGGAGCAGCGGCCGGTGCAGGCGGTGCTTCCGGCGCTTCCGGATGCATGGCCGCGACGAGTGGCGACGGCGCCACAGGAGCCTTCGGCGCAACCGGTGGCTGCGGCGCCCGCTGTTGAGCCAACAATCCCGCGGCCGCCAGCATGATCATCAACAGCGCGGGGAGCCAGTAGGACCGTGTATCAGCCGTCCTTTGTTCCGCCGGACGGTGGCCGAGTACGCGGGCGATGCGCGTCAACAGTCCGGCGTCTGTCGCGGCCAGTGCGAAACCCTGTTGCCCAGTGTGGCGTAGCTGCTCGAGATTCGCGAGGGCGCGGGCGTAAAGAAACGCGTCTCCGCAAACTTCGACCGCAAGATCGTCACAGCAGTTCTCACGCTCGGTGCGGATTCGATTCGCCACCCACCACACGGCGGGATGATAGAACAACAGCGTCTCGATCGCGGTCTGCAGCAAGTTAATCAGATAGTCGTGGCGGCGTATGTGCGCGAGCTCATGAGCAAGGATAGTTTCCAATTGCTCCGGAGTGAGTCCTGCGAGCGTGCTCGCGGGCAAGAGGATCACGGGCCGCAGCCATCCGATGACCGACGGCACTTCCGCCATCGCGGATTCACACAGACGTACCGGAGCGCTGATTTCGAGGCGCTCAATCAGGCGGAATGCACGTTCCTGCCACTCGACCGATGCCAGTCGCACGCCGGATTTGCGCAGCCTGAGTGCAGCCATCCAACTCGTCGCAGAGCGGAAGGCGAGGGCGCAGACGCCGGCGAACCATAGATAATCGAGCCACGGGAGGAAGCGCGTCCACGATCGTTCGGCCGCCGCGGCGGTGGTTGCGCCGAGCGTTGTCTGCGCCAACTCTGTCACGGTTGTCCGCGCAGTGTCGATTGTGGACTGGTCGACGGCGAGCGCCGTGCCCGCCTGCAGACACCACATGAACGTACCGATCGCAGTCGCGCCCATCAACGCCATCGAGAAGCACGCGGCCACGTAGCGAGTGTTCGCCGACGATCGCCGCAGCGCGCGATTCGCGACTGCCGCCAGCGTGCCGATCAATAGGCCCTGCCACACGAAATGCAGCAGAGTAAGACTGAGACTTTGCATCCAGTTCATTTTTTCCCTCGCTCGTATTCATCCAACAAACTGCGGATTTGCGCCAGTTCTTCCCGGGACGCCGGTTTCGCGGCCAAGGCCTGCATCATGAGGCTCGACGGCGAGCCGCCGAAAGCGCGGTCCGCCAGATCGCGCACCAACTGCCTCTGCGTCTGCTCGCACGGCGCCGTCGCATGGTAGGTGTGGACGCGGTGCGCTTCGGTGCGCTCGAGCAATCCCTTTTCAACCATGATCTGCATAAATTTAAGGACGGTAGTGTAGCCGGCGTTCCGGCCCTTCGACATCTCGTCGAAGACCTCACGAACGGTAGACGGACCGCGGGTCCAAATGATCCGCAGGATTTCGAGTTCGGCGTCCGTGGGCCGAGGCTGAGCTTCCATGGATCCAGGTTAATA
>DASXZC010000428.1:0-9231 GCA_036502165.1 Bryobacteraceae bacterium | reverse complement strand
AGGGCAAAGAAGGATAGGGAACGAGTTCCCAGAAACGAAAACGGGAGGGCTTCGGCTCTCCCGTTTTTTTATGTCCGATTCCTTTTCCGGCGGGCCAGCACCAGCAGCCCGAGTCCGATTGCCAATAGCACCCACGCGCCCGGCTCCGGAGTGGCTTTGAACGTTGCGTCCTCGATCGAATAGACGTGGCCCGATTGATCGGTATAAGTGAGGAGCCCCGCTCCGTCGACCCTCATCGACTGCAGATTCCTCTCGATCAGGAGGCTGCCTCCATCCCCGGTGATTCCATCGAAGAGTCCACTCGCCGATGCCGAGAGCGAGATCGTGAACGGCGTGCCGTAGGTGAAGTTCTGAGTGAGCGTCGACGTTACCGGAACCACGCCCGGACTGCCATTCTGCAGGATCCCTGTTCCATACGTCAGGCTTGATTCCACGATGTCGAGCACCCCTTGCCCGACGCCTCCGAAGATCGTCAATTCGTCTGAAAATCCGGCGGAAGCCATCGCCGACGCTTCATAGCCGACGCTTGCGGCGCCGCCCTGGATGTAGGCCGCTACCGTGCCGTAGGAGGCGGTCGCAAGTCCGGTGGCCGAGGCGGAATATCCTGCCGCCGAAGCGGAACAGAAAGCGATCGCGGTCGAGAGAGTGCCGGTCTCGCAGGAGTGCGGTGTGGCGCCCCATTGATAAGCATCCGCGCTCGAGGAAGTGATCAATCCGGCATGGGAGGCGGACGCCAATGCTAACGACAGGAATAGAACGGCTCGCGGGCGATTCGGCATAGCCCAGCGTATGAACGCGGCGCGTATGTCCGAAGGTCCAGCCAGTACAGTACCTCGGCTTGGCGTGGACGCAGTAGTAGCACTGCGTGATAGCTGCCGGGTGGACTATCCCGTTGATAATCCAATACGGATCAGTGGATTTCTGGGGCCTAGTCAGGTGGAGGGTTAGGAGTCGATCCGATTATTCTGAGGAGCCACTGATCATCCCGACAGACATTGCTGGAGTTTGCGTTCGAGGAATCTGCGCTCGGGCATCGAACAGCGGCACGCGAGCGCCGCGCGAAATGCGGACGCGGCTTCTTCCTTCTCCCCGGTTTCCATCAGGAAATGGGCGCGCACTGCTTCCCGAAGATGATATCCGGCGAGACTGCGATCCCTCGACAACGGTTCGATTGCGGCCAACGCCGCGGTGGCGCCATCGACGCGAGCGACCGCGACCGCGCGGTTCAATCGCACTACCGCCGAGCCGGGGTCGAGTTCGAGGAGTTGGTCGTACAACTCGAGGATCGCGCGCCAATCCGTCGCAGGCTGCGCGTGATGCACGGCGATGGCGGATTCGATGTGATAGCGCGAAACGTCCGCGCCGCCGATGGCGCGATCGAAGTGGTGAAAGCCGAGGGCGATCAGTTGGTGGTCCCACTGCGTTGGATCCTGATCGTCGAGCAGCACGAGGTCGCCCGCTTCGTCGACGCGCGCGCGGATTCGCGCGGTCTGCAGCGCCATCAGCGCGACTAGCGCGTGGACTTTGGGGCGTCCCCACTCGGATGACGCGATTAGCAGCCCCAACCGCAACGCTTCGCGGCACAGTTCGAGACGTATGAGATCCTCGCCTTCGTGCGCCGAGTAGCCTTCGTTGAACATCGAGTAAATCACCGCGAGCACGGAGTCGATGCGTTCCTCGAGATCGTGTCCGCTTGGCATTTCGATCGACAGGCGCTGATCGCGGATCTGCTTCTTGGCGCGGACGATGCGCTGAGCAATCGCGTCCTCGGCCGCGAGGAGCGCGCGGGCGACCTCGCGGACGCTGAAGCCGCAGGCGGTTTTGAGGCTGAGGGCGATGCGTGAATCCGGAGGGATCGCGGGATGGCAGCACATGAAAATGAGCGACAGCTCATCGTCGCGGAAGGTCTGTTCCAGCACGGGATGAGAGGCGGCGCGGCGGAGCTCGGCGGTCAGTTCAGCGGATTTCGAGCCCGCCATGCGCCGGTGCCGAAGGGCGTCGATCGCGGAGTTGTGCGCGACGCGGAACAGCCATCCTTCCGGATTGCGCGGGATTCCATCGTATGGCCACGAGGAGATCGCGCGCAGCATTGAATCCTGGACGGCCTCCTCGGCGATGCTGAGATGGGCGGGGCCGAGCAGGCGCGTCAGATGCGACACCATTTTTCCGGCGTGACGGCGGAAGAGATGTTCGATGAGAACTCCTGGCTGGTCTGCGGCGGCCCCGCTGTCGGTCTGGCTCATGATCCCGCGATTTTCCTCAGTTCAATGGTGCCGCCGTACTCGAGGTGCGGATGGGTGAGGGTGATTTTGGCGGCGTCGCCGTAATCGGCGGCTTCGATGGTGTAGTATCCGCCGAGGATCTCTTTGCTTTCGCTGAACGGTCCGTCGGTGGCTGTCGGCGCGCCGTGCGCGGCGCCGGGGCGAATGACTTTGCCCAGGTCGTTTTCGAGCCGTTTTCCATCGACTGTAAACGGCTCTTTCCGCCAGGCCATGTATTTCTCCATCGCTTTTTGCATCTCCTCCGGGCTCATTCGATCGAAGGTCTTCTGGTCATCGTACAGCAGGCACATGAAATGTGGCATGGGATCTTTCTCCTATTGTTAGTCGGTCTCGCCGCGGCGGGCGAACAGTTCAAAGACGAGCGGGGAGCGGGAAAATCGACGCCCCGAGCTTCTTTTTTTGCCGTCGAAGAATCAGTGTGGACAAGAGCCCGAGCGCGTCCAACCCTGCGGACGACAGGTCATTCGAATTACGCCCCAGCAGGCTGTTGCTCCTTCGGAATACGGCTTTGATTCCCAAGTGCATCCCGGTGCGGCCGGCTTGGGCCGTTGCGCGGCCAGTCGCACAATGCGGTTCGCATCGCGAAGCTGCACACCCCAATCCTGCTGCGCCAGAACGTCCTCGTCACAGGAATCCGTGGTCACTGGATGGTCGAATGATGCCAGGAACCACGGCTCGCGTGGTTGCCTTTCGAACCTGCGCCGTCAGCGTAGCGCGCCGGCCAGGTCGGTGTGGACAAGAGCCCGAGCGCGTCCAACCCTTCGGACGACAGGTCATTCGAATTACGCCCCAGCAGGCTGTTGCTCCTTCGGAATACGGCTTCGATTCCCAAGTGCATCCCGGTGCGGCGGGCTTGGGCCGTTGCGCGGCCAGTCGCCCAATGCGGTTCGCATCGCGAAGCTGCACACCCCAATCCTGCTGCGCCAGAAGGTCCTCGTAACGCAGAATTCGAAGCCCTGGGAATGCTTGCAACAGTTCGTTGTCGCCGAAGCCTCCGTAGAGCAGGCGCACCTTGGACGTGTCGCGGTGAAAGTTCTCTACCAGCACGATCCCGCCGGGCTTCAATCCGCGCTCGACGCGTGCCGGCAGATCCCCTAGCGGAACATAAGAGAAGACGATCAGATCCCATTGGGCTTCGCCGAAATCGTAGGCCGCTGCGTCCGCCACGATGGCGGTCAGTCTCAGTTGCAATTTCGCGGCCTGCTCGCGTGCAAGCTTCACACCGGCATCGGACAGATCGAAACCGGTGACCTGCCAGCCCTGTTGCGCGAGGTAGATGGAGTTCCGCCCTTGCCCCATTCCGACATCCAACGCCCGGCCAGGCTTTAGTGTTTTGGTAAACTCCACCAGGAACGCGTTTGGCGCGTGATTAAAGGTGGCCTGCTCCGCGTCGCCGGAGTAAATCGCGTTGTATTGTTGCGGAATGCTGTTCTGGGCGAAAAGCGGCACGAACCTGAACAGCACGAGCGCAAGTGCCAGGCCCTTGTGGACGAGCGAAGAAATGTCGCCGTCTATGGAGTCGACGCATCCGGCCACTTTGCGAGCCATTCGGCTAATTGTACTGCGCCAAATGCTGTGGGGCGCGCGATCCGATGTAAGATATTGACAAGGCGCGACCTGAGCGCTCGGCCGAGGCGCCGGCAAATCATTCATGATGAGAAATATGCCTGGGCGTCTGTCACGAATCGCTTCCCTACAGCACTTAGAGGAAAGAACATCCGGTGAATTGCGAAGACGTGTCGCGCAATGAGATCGCTGAGCAATATGTAGCTGGCAGGCTCGATGATGCCGCGCGCGATGCCTACGAGGTCCACTTTTTCGAGTGTTCGGCGTGTCTCGATCATCTGCAGTTGCTGCAAAGCATGTCTGGCGGCCTCAAGCGTGAGCTGGTTCCGATTCTGGTTCCTCGACGGCGGTCGTATGCGCCGGTCCGCTGGCTTGCCGCGGCGGCGATGCTGGTGTTGGCAACAGGAATCGGGTGGTGGAACCTGCGCCACATACAGAGTTCCGCGCCGGTCGTGCAGGCGCACACTGCCTCGGCTGCCCAGCCTTCCGTAACCCCCGCTCCGCCGTCGCAGGCGCTCACAGAGTTCGACCAACTCGCTCGCGTCGACGCTCCGCTCTATCGTGAACCTCGGATGCGCGGAACGAATGCGCCCGCGGATGCGCAGTTCCGCGCCGCGATGCATCACTATCAACAGAAGGACTACGCGGGCGCGATCGCGGGCCTGAGTGAAGCCGCACGGCTGAATCCGAAATCTTCGGCGGCGCAGTTTTTTCTCGGCGTCTCGGATTTGTTGAACGGCAATCGTCCGGAAGCGATCGCGCATCTACGAATCGTAGCCGCGATGGAAGATTCGCTCGAAGCCGGCGATGCTCACTTCTTTCTGGGCAAGGCTTTGTTGGGCGAACATGACTCCGAGCACGCGGTTGCCGAATTCAGAAAAGCGATCGCCGCGGAGAGCGAACGCACCGCCGATGCCAAGCGCATGATCGAGGCGGTCGGAGGAGTCCGCTAGCTTGCGTTATTGCGTCCTCATTTTCTGCGCGGCGGCTGCCCTCGCGCAGACGGTTCCACCGGAGCAGGCGATCCGAACGCTGCTCGATGCGGGGAGTTACCGCGAGGCCGAGCCTAAAGTGCGCGCACTGCTGGCTGATTCCGAAACGCGCAACGGCAAGGAATCCGCGGAGGTCGCGCTGGCGCTCGATCTGCTCGTCGAGACGTTGACTATGCCGGGCGGCACCATGAATCCTGACATACGCGGACTCGCGGCGCGGGTGATTGCGTTGCGGGAGAAGTTGAACGGTCCTGAATCGCGCGAATTGGCGGACACATTGAATGCGGCGGCGAGCCTCTATTGGTCGCGCCGCGAGCCGGTGCCCAGTCTTCCGCTCGCGCAGAGAGCGGTCACGATCTACGAATCGTCGCTCAAGGGCATTCCTAATTATGAGCGCGAGTATGCGAATACATTGCAATCGCTCGCGAGCGCGCAAAGGGAAAACGACGATTTTAAAGCCTCGCGCGACAACTTCGCGAAAGCGTTCGCTCTGTACGAGAAAAGCGGCAACGCGGAGATTCGGGAAGCGGGGACGTGCCTCAACAATCTCGCCTCGATGCAGGCGAATTTGATGGACTTCGCGGGCGCGACCGAATCGTATGCGCGAGCTCTGGTGATTGAGGAAAAGACCCTCGGCCCCGAACATCCTTACGTCGGGTTCACCATGAACAATATGGGCGCGCTGCTGGCGAGGCAGGGGAAATTCGCCGAGGCCGTGCCGCTGTTGACGCGATCGCTGAAGCTGACCGAGAAGCGTTTTGGGCCTGACGCTCCGCGCACGGGGACGGCGCTTGTGCAACTCGCGAACGTGCTCGCTCACGTTGGCAAATACGACGAAGCCTGGCCGTTGTTCGTGCGCGCGAAGGATATCTACAGCCGCTCGCCGGGCGAGAACACTCTGACGTTCGCGGGCTTTATGGCTGCTTATTCCCAAGCGTACGCGGTCGCCGGGAAGTCCACGGAGGCGATCGAAGCAGCGGCGCGCGCCGAGACCATCGTCCGCGATTATTACGCGACCGCCATGCGCGGACTTCCGGAACGCGAGGCACTCTTGCACGCCGCGGCCCGCGCGAATACGAATCGGGCGAACGGCCTGAACGTCCTGCTGAGCCTCGCGGCCACGCGCGGCAGTGCTGGAGGCGGGACGGCCATGGATCAATTGATCCGGTCGCGCGCGAACGTATTCGACGAGATGGCGGCGCGACATCGTGCTTCGGACGACACTGGGGATCCTGCGTTTGAAGCATTGGCGGCGGCGTTGGGGCAAGCTCGGCAGGGTCTCGCGGCATTGGTGGTGCGGGGCAAAGGCTCGGCATCCACCGAGGCGTACGCGGCGGAGTTGCGCCAGGCGGGCCTCGAAAAAGACGAAGCCGAACGGAAGCTGGCGGCGCACAGCGCACGCTTCCGCGTATTGCTCGCGGAGTCGAGGATCGGTCTCGCGGACGTCTCTGCCGCGCTGCCGCAGGGATCCGTGCTTGTCTCTTTCGTGCGCTACGTTCATTCCGAATACCTGTGGAATGTGCCGGCTTTGAATCCTGGCGAAGTTCCGGCGTGGTCGTACCTGGCGTTCGTGCTGCATCCGGGAGAGGCGAATCCCAGTGTAGTGCCCCTCGGATCCTCGAAGGAGATCGGCGAACTGGTGAGAGCTGTCCGCGAAAAAGTGGCGGAGGAGGCGAACAATCCAGGGCTCGCTCCCAAGCGGTCGGAGCGGTTGTATCGCGATGCGGCCGCGCGCTTGCGGCAGAAGATTTGGGATCCGCTGATTCCGTTTGTGAAGGGTGCTCCGCGAGTGTTCATCGTGGCCGATGGGGAGCTGAATCTGGCGAACTTCGCGGCGTTGCCGGAGGGCGCGAACGAATATCTCATCGAGACGGGTCCGATGATCCATTACCTTTCGACTGAGCGGGACTTGCTTGCGCCGGCGCCCGCGGGTCCACAATCGGAAGGGCTGCTGGCGATCGGAAATCCGGCGTTTGACCGGCGTCCGGAGGCGCTTGCCGCGACGTTGCGCGGCGGTGCGAATTGCTCGGCGTTTCAGGACATGCGCTTCGATCGGTTGCCCGCGTCGGCGCGTGAGGTTGCGGATGTAGCGGCGCAGTGGAAGGTGTCGGGTTCGGGCGAGGTTCTCGCATTGACCGGTGCTTCGGCGAGCAAGGAGGCGTTCCGTTTGCAGGCGGGACATAAGCGAGTCCTGCACTTGGCTTCGCATGGATTCTTTCTCGATTCCGGATGCCGTCCGGAGGGGGCGACGGCGTCGAATCCTCTTCTGCTCTCCGGCATCGTGCTGGCGGGGGCGAACGCGAGCCGGGCGAATGGGATCCTGACGGCGGAGGAGATCGCGGGGATGAATCTGGATGGCGTCGATTGGGCGGTCTTGTCGGCGTGCGACACTGCGCTGGGGCAATATTTGCCTGGCGAAGGTGTTTTCGGATTACGGCGTGCTTTTCAGCAGGCGGGCGCGCGGACGGTGATTATGAGTCTGTGGCCCGCGGACGATGCGGTGACGCGAGCGTGGATGCACGTGCTTTATCAGGGGCGGTTCGCGGGTCATCTGGATACGGCGAAGTCGGTGCAGCAGGCGTCCTTGAGTTTGCTGCGTGCGCGTCGTAAGGCGGGGGACAGCACGCATCCGTTGTATTGGGGTGGATTTATTGCGACGGGGGCGTGGAAGTAAGCTGGGGCGCGGGCGGTGGATCGCAACGGGCTACGCGAGCTGCCTCGCGATGGCGGGATCCTTGATCTTCTTGTCGTTCACCAGCAGTAGAGCCTTGCTCAGAATCAGCCCGAGGATGCGGTCGCCTTCAAATGGGAGCGGGAGGCTCGCGGCCGTGTCGCCGGGGCCTTGCACAATGCATAAGTAGCGGCTGCCGGGTTCGATCAGAATGTTGCCGCTTCCAATGTGGATGCGGTATTCGTGCAGATCGCCGCGCACGATGAGAAAGCGGCCGTCGATCCGGCAGCGGTCTCGAATGGCTAGCTTCGGAAGTAGACTTTCGAGGACTTCCTTGCGGTGCTCCGAGGCGGTCGTCAGATCGCCGAATGCGAATTGTTCCCAATAGGGGAGATGCGGATCTCCGGGGTGATCGCGGTTCCAGGCGGGGTCGGTGCCGATGCTGGTCACGCCGACGAACAGGTCGCAATCGCGCATCACTTCGGAGAATACGAGCGCGGGGACCTCCTCGAGGCGAAGAGCTGGTTTGCGTCGAAGGGCGCGAAACTTTCTAGAGATCGGTAGTCCGAAGGGGCCGGGGACTGTCTTGCCCTGATCCTCCGCGGGGGCGGCTTCTATCCGCGAGAATTGGATGCGGCCGGTGCTGATGGCGAGATAGATTCCATGCGCGGTTGTGGACTCGTCATCGCCATCATCCGCTTCGGGCGATTCGACGTCGAACTTCGCTTGCAGGTTGTACGACGGCAGATCGAGCGATGGGGTGTTGTGCGAATCCCAATTGCCCATGACCTTGAATTTCCAGCCGCGCTCCCTGCAGAGGGAGGCGAACTGGTGCTGGCGGATGATGTGGGTGGCGAAACGATTCGAATAAGTCGCGGTTTCGCGCTCGGCATCGGTCAGCAGATACACCTCGCGATGGGCCTGTTTGAATGGCTGACGCACGGCATGATCCTCGAGCCAGCAGCGCCAACTCAGGATCTCTTGCACTCCGGAACGGATCGGGTGCCACATCCGCACGCGGGCTTCGCTCGCGGGCTTGACGGCATGGCCGGCCCAGTCGACCAGCTTGCCTTTCCATGGGATGGCGGTGCGCGTTTGGCCATCCATTTCGAATTCCCAGATGAGGCGGGCTGCGAAGTGAGAGACCAGCGGATGATCGAGATACCACGGCTTCCAACGCTCGTAGGAGCAGGTGCCTTCGGAGATCAACTGGCGCTCGAGCCGGAAGCGCTGCGCGGCGATTTGACCGTCGAGCTCCTTGAGCTCGCGGTTGAGATCCTTCATTAGCTCGGAGTGTTCCTCTTTTATGTTGGCCGGAACGCTCTTCAGCGGCTTGCCTTCGCGGTTCCAGGTGAGGGACGCGCCTTCACGCCCGATCGCGAGCCGGGCCTCGCAATCTCCCAAGGCTTCGATGCGGACGCCATCCGAATTGAGGCCGAAGGAGGGAACGGCCATGGCTTCCAAATCGTCACGCGACACATTGTTGCGCTCGGCGGCCTCGTTCATCGCTTTTTCGATCAGGCGGCGGGCGACGTCGTATTTGACCTTGCCGGCGAGGCGGCTCAGTTGGGAGACGCCATCGAGGCCGGGCATCGCGGCCAGCGCGTTCACGCACGCATTGCCCGCGCGGTGGGAAACTGCGCCGATCATGGGGATTTTGCGGAAACATCCGAAGGCGAAGTTCGCGATATCCGGCGCGATCGAGGTATCGCCCAGCGCG
>DASXZC010000427.1:0-9876 GCA_036502165.1 Bryobacteraceae bacterium | reverse complement strand
CTCAGCCGCTATGTACGGGCTGCGATTCTGCTCCTGCTCGAGGAACTCGAGCTCTGCCTTCGGCGGCGCGTCAGACGGCGCCACCCGTACCGATACCGTCAGTTCACTCGCCGCATTTCCCTTGAACACTCCTCGAGTGGGCGGCACATCGGCGTAATCGCGCCCCAGCGCAGTGCGTATGTGACGGCTTCCCACCACCAGGTTATTCGTAGGATCGAGGCCCACCCATCCCAGTTCCGGAAGAAAGCACTCGAGCCATGCGTGGCTTGCGCCATCAGCCGAGCGGTCTTCGTTCAGGCGCGAATGATACAGGTATCCGCTGACATACCGGCATGGGATCCGCATCCGCCGCACGAGAGCGGTCATGACGTGCGTCATGTCCTGACAGACCCCTTTGCGCGACTCGAGCGCGACGTCGATCGGTGAATCGACCATCGTGCTGCGCGGAACGTACTCGAACGATCGCGACACCGCTTCGTTCAATTCGAGCAACAGCGACAGCGGATCCGATCGCCGCTCGGCGCCAAGCTCCGCCGCAAATGCTTCGAGTGCCGGCGTGAACTTCACATACTGGCTCGGCATCAGCATTTCCCAGAAGTCGCCACGCGCGACTTCCCTGTCGAGATCGCTCCACGAATCCGATCCGAGCGACGTTGGCATCGCCGGCCCCACTTGCACATCGACCAGCGCCTCCGACACGAGCAGCAACTGCCGGTGATAGCCCGGCACGTCGAAATGATAAATCACGTTGCCCAAATAGTCGCGATAAGAAAACAGACGAGCCTTCGGCGTTACGCTCAACTGAAACGACAGGCAGCGTTGAATCCCCTCGGAACGCGGGTGCTTGCGCACCTCCATCAGACTTTCACTTACCGGAGTCGCATAGCGGAACCGTGTAATGTGCCGGATTGTAAAAAACATATGGCCATGATCATGTTTCGATCGCAGCTTCAACGGGGTAGCTGATGTAGACGTGATAAATCTCCTTGTGAATTTCGAGGCATTGTCGGATCACGCCGGTGAGAAAATCCTGGACACCGGCGGACAGCACTTCACCGATGAGCGTGAATTCCACATGGGCCTGAAATCGCCCGGCCAGCCTTGAAATCCTCTGTGTTTGGTGAGCGGGAAGCGAACGGCCGATTTCCTTCAATCCGCGAGTGATGCGCAACGCGCAGAACCGGATCGAATGAGGGAAATCGGCATCGAGAATGAGAAACTCGGCAATCGACTGCGGCCGCAACTCGGCGGTATAAACCTTGCAATACGCCTCGAACGCCGTCGACGACCGCAGCAGCCCCGCCCACTCGAGCGGATCGTCAATCTGGTCCTTATAGTGCACCCGCAACATCTGGCTCAATGCGCAGGCACGCTCCACATGCCGCGCCGTATGGATCAGATGCCAGCCGTCGCCGTGGCGCATCGTCGAATCCGTGATGCCCATGAACAGATGAGCCGATTCGAGCACCTCCCGCAGGAAGTCGAGCGGCTCGACGTTCCAGAAGTCGTCCAAGTTCGAGCGGCGTACCGAGTGATAAACGCGATTCAGCGTCTCGAACATTTCCGAGCTGATTTGTTCGCGCACCTGCTGGGCATTTTCGCGCGCCGCCATAATCGAGCTCACGATCGAGCTCCGGTTGCCGAGATCGAATACCAGCGAACGGGCGATCGCCAGCGGATCATCCGGCGGCAAATCGGACTTCGGCGCATCGAGCATACGTGCGACCCGCTGCCATCTCTCGAGCGGCTCGACCGAGCCCTGATCGAGCATCAGGTTCCAATGGACCGTAATCAGACGCGCGGTATGTTCGGCGCGCTCAATGTAGCGCGCCATCCAATACAAACTGTCGGCGACTCGCGAAAGCATCATGTCAATGCAGGACCCACGTGTCCTTGCTGCCCCCACCCTGCGAGGAGTTGACGACCAGCGATCCGCGCGTCAACGCCACTCGCGTCAGGCCTCCTGGAACGACCGTAATCTTCTCCCCGGAATTCAAAATGTACGGTCGCAGATCGACGTGCCGCGATTCGATATTGTCCTCGATCACGCAAGGCGCCCGAGACAGCATGATCGTCGGCTGAGCAATGTAATTCCGAGGATCCGCCGTCACGCGACGTCGAAATTCTTCGCGCTGCTCGGCAGTCGAGTGCGGACCGATCAGCATCCCGTATCCGCCCGATTCACCGACCGCCTTGACCACGTATTTCTCGAGGTTGCAGAGGACATGGTCCCGCTCAGCAGCTTCCGACATCAGAAACGTCTCGACGTTGTTGAGTATCGGATCTTCGTCCAGATAATATTTGATGATCTTCGGAACCAGGGCATACACGGCCTTGTCATCCGCCACTCCCGTTCCGAGCGCGTTCGCGAGCGTCACATTCCCCGCCCTGTAAGCATTGAACAATCCAGGAACACCCAACGACGTATCGGCGCGAAAAGCGACTGGGTCGATAAAATCGTCATCTATGCGGCGGTAGATCACGTCGATCCGCTGCAAACCGGCCGTCGTGCGCGTGTATACGAAATTGTCATGAACGATCAGGTCCCGTCCTTCGATCAGTTGGATCCCCATCTGGCGCGCCAGATATGCATGTTCGAAGTACGCGGAGTTGTAAACGCCCGGGGTCATCAACGCGATCGTCGGATTGGGCCGCCCATCCGGAGCGAGCGAGCGCAAGGTCTGCAGCAGCGCCTGCGGATAGTGCTCAATCGGTTGGACACCGCATTGCTGAAACAGAGTGGGGAAAATCCGCTTCATGACCTGGCGGCTGACCAGCATGTATGACACGCCGCTCGGGACGCGCAAGTTGTCCTCGAGCACCACGAATTCGCCGCTGGGCATGCGTATGAGATCGGTGCCGACGACGTTGATATACGCATTGCGCGCAATGGCGAACCCCCGCATCTGGCGACGAAACTGCTTGCAACTATAAATCAAATCGAGCGGGACGACGCGATCGTTCAGGATGCGTCCCTCGTGATAGATGTCGTGCAGGAACAGGTTCAGTGCCGTGATGCGCTGCACGAGTCCGCGTTCGATCTTCGACCACTCGGCGTTCGTAATAATCCGCGGCAGCAGATCGTTGGGAAAGATCCGCTCGATGCCTTCTTCACGGCCATACACTGTAAAAGTGATGCCCTGGTGAAGGAACGACAGATCCGCAATCTGCTTGCGCCTGCGCAGTTGCTCGGCGGGCATCGACTGAAGGGTGTCGAACAATGCCTGATAGTGCGGGCGAACCTGGCCGGCGGAATCAAACATCTCGTCATAGGCCTGATCCAGCTGATATCGCTGAAATGGCGGCGCTTGTAGAAGAGACGTGGAGGCTGCCATGGAAACCTCGTATTGTAACAGCGAACGGCAGTCATTTACCGCCGCCCGGAGCCTGCCACACGATCCACCGCGCGCCTCGCCCCCGCCCCTCGAGCCGGATTCGACCCGCGCTCTTCAATTCCCCCAACACCTTCTTAATAAGCTGAGGACTCACCGCGCCCGCTTGCGCCGCCACGTCGCTGAGCGTGAACTCGCCCGTTTGTTCGAGAATCGTCCGCGCGACCAGGTCCGTCTTCGCAGGCCGTGCCGAGGCATTCACGATCTGCGACTCGAATTCCTTGTATCCCGACCTGACAATCCCGAGGAAGTAGTTCCACCACGGCGTGATCGGATTCCGGCCATCGTGCCACTTCTGTGAACATTCGCCCAGCACGCGATAGTAATCCTCCTTGCTCTCCTCGATCAGCCGCTCGAGGCTCACATAGCGCGACACTTCAAATCCGTGAGCCTGCAATAGCAGCGCCGTCACCAACCGCGATACACGCCCATTCCCATCCCGGAACGGATGGATGCACAACAAATCGAGCACGAATGTCGCGACCAGCAACAGCGGTGGAACCACCTCCTCCTCGCACGCCTGCCGATACCGGCGGCACAATACATCGATCGCCCTCGGCGTCTCTTTCGCCGGAGTCGGAACGAATCGCACGCGCCGATCCCCATTCGGCATCAGTTCAATGATTTCGTTGTCGCGCCGTTTCCACATCCCCGCATCGCTCGACGACCCACCCTGCGCGTTCGCATGCAATCGCCGGATGACATCGGACGTCATCTCAACCGGCCCTTTGCGCGAGAAAATCCATTTCAGCGCCTTCCGGTAACCCGCGAGTTCCTCTTCCGGCCGATCACGCGGCCTTGCGCTCCCCAGCACCAGCGGCCGAAGCCTCGCCGTCGGCACAACCACTCCCTCGATCCGATTCGAGGATTCGACACTCTGTATAATCGCCAGTTGCCGCAGCGCGGTCAGAGCTTCCGGCTTCTGGTGCGTCCACAATTCCTGTTTCCCGCGCGCTTCCATACACGCCCCCAGCAGCCAGCTCGTACCGAGCGGCAGGGTGCTCTCCTTCAATCTCACTTGATCTAAACTCAGCATTCACAACCTTCCAGTAGCCTAATAATAGCCTAATCCGTTTTTAGTAGCCAATTACCTTCCCGGCCTTCGTCTACCGTCCCCGCTAAGCGCTACAATCCCTTCATGCGCAGTCGCAACACCGCTCATCTCATACTCTTCGCCCTTCTATCCTTCTGGCTCGGCTCTCTCTCCGCTCAGCCGCCCGCCGCTACCGACCCGAAACTCGGCCATTCTCATCTCGGCACCGCCTTCGACCAGGGTCCGCGCCAAAAGCCCTGGATCATCCCCGGCATCGGCGAGGCGCATCTCCCGATCACGACCCACAATCCGGAAGTGCAGTTTTGGTTCGACCGCGGTGTGACACTGCTCCACTCCTTCTGGTACTACGAAGCGGAGCGCGCCTTCCGCTGGTGCAACAAACTCGAGCCCGAAAACGCCATGGTCTATTGGGGACTCGCCCGTTCCGCGATGTACTCCGAACGCGCCCACGATTTCCTCCGCGAAGCCGTCAAACGCAAGAACAACGTCACCGAGCGCGAACGCCTCTACATCGAATCTCTGGCCGCCAGCGAACTTCCCGATCCCTATCAGGACCGCCCCACCGACAACAATCGAAGCGGACGCGAATCGCGCGCGATTCTCGAAACCCTCTGCGTCCGTTACCCCGACGACATGGAGGCTCGCGCCTTTCTTGCCCTCGACACCATGGGCGGCGAGCGCTACGGGGCGGAAATGATCATTCGCGAAATCCTCGCGAAATTGCCCGACCACCCCGGCGCCCATCACTATCGCATTCACAATTGGGACTACAACGCGCCCGAACAGGCGCTCGTCAGCGCCCGGCGCTACGGTGAGATCGTCCCCGGCATCGGACACGCCCTCCACATGCCCGGGCACATCTACTCAATTGTCGGAATGTGGAACGAAGCCGCCATCTCAATGGACGCCGCTACGCGCGCCGAAAAGCAGTACATGAAAGACAGCCTCACGTTCCCGTTCAACAATTGGAACTACGGCCATAACCGCTACTATCTGTCCTACATTCAGGAACAGCTCGGCATGCCCACCGCCGCGATCTTCGGATCGAAGCAACTGATCGACGCGCCCAAGGATCCCAAGGAAAACACCGACGAGTGGCGCAGCCCTCATTCCTATGGAATCGCCAGCCTCTCACGCGCTCTCGTAAGATTCGAACATTGGGATGAGATCCTCGACGGCAAGACAATCCCCTGGCGCGACGGACTCCTGCTCGACAAAATGAACCGCGCATACTTCGAAGCCCGCGCGTGGATCGCGAAAACCGACCTCCGCAAGGCCGAAAAGAGCCTCGCCGCCCATGCCGCCCTGAAAGCCGAAATCGAAAAAGACAAACAGCTCGTTGAAATGTACACGATCGAATCGCTCGAGATCAAAGGGCGCCTCGCCATCGCGAACGATGAAACCATCCGCGGACTCGGCTGGCTCGCCGAAGCCGCTCAGAAGGAATTCGATATGCAACGCCGCTACGCCGATCCGCCGTTCTATCCGGAATCCCTCTACAACGCCCTCGGTGAAGCCTACCTGACCGCCAGGAGCCCCCTTCTCGCCGCACAGGCCTTCGAAAAGGCGCTCGATCTGACGAAGATGGATTACTTCGCACTCAGTGGACTCGTCCGCTCTTACGCCGCTCTCGGGGAACGCGCCAAAGCCGAAGACGCCATGGCGAAGCTCCTCTTTGTCACCGCCGACTCGGAGCCCGGCATACGGGCAATCGATTCGGCCAAGGCCGCCGGAATTTCCGCCACTCCCCGCGACGGCTCACCCGGCGCCCAGCGCAACTACCTGCGCACTTCACTCGAGAAGTACGGCCCTGAGAAATGGGAACCGTACGCCGCGCCCACGCTCGACGTTCGCGACGCCTCCGGCAAACGCGTCACCCTCGAGGACTATCGGGGAAAGAATGTGCTCCTCGTGTATTATCTGGGCCAGGAATGCGCCCACTGCATGGAGCAGCTTCATAAGCTCGGAAAAATGAAAGACGACTGGGCGCGCCTCGACACAGTCCTGCTCGCCGTCAGCAGCCAGGCTCCCGACAAGAACGCGAAGGCCATCAAGGAAATGGGCGACCTTCCCTGGCGCCTGCTGTCGGATGATCATCACGTCAACGCCCAGCGCTGGCATTCCTACGACGACTTCGAGGAGATCGAGCTCCACTCCACTATCCTCATCGACAAGAAAGGCCGCGTCTATTGGGGACGCTTCGGATCCGATCCCTTCAGCGACGCCGATTTCCTGGTCAAGCAAATTGAGCGGATGAACTCGCTCGACCTGTAACATGTACCCATGAGCCGCCGATCCTTTCTGATGACCGGACTCGCAGCCGCCGGGCTCCACGGCGCCTCGGGTCCCCGTAAGCGCGTCGTCATCGCCGGCGCCGGCATCATGGGCGCCTCCCTCGCCTGGCATCTCGCCCGTCATAGCGGCGCCGAAGTCACGCTTCTCGAAAAGTCCAAACCAGCCGCCGGCGCTACCGCGGACTCCTTCGCCTGGATCAACGCGACTTTCTCCAAACAGCCGCGCCACTATTACGATCTCAACTTCCAAGGCGTCGCCGCTTGGCGCCGTCTGCAACGCGCCATGGCCGCTCCTCCGGAAATCCAGTGGGGCGGCAGCGTCGAATGGTATGCCGGAGGCAAGGAAGCCGCCGCACTGCGCCTCGGCGTCGAGCATCACCAGGCGTGGGGCTACTCGACCCGCTTCATTGAAGAGCCCGAACTGCGGCGCCTCCTGCCCGGCATCGAGCCCGGCCCCATCGCGACCGCTTCCTACAGCGATAAGGAAGGCACTCTCGATCCCGTCGCCGCCACGCAAGCCCTGGTGAGTGAAGCGAAAGTACTGGGCGCAACGGTTCATTACCCCACCGAAGTCACCGGCCTCGAGATCTCACAGAAAAAGATTCAAGCCGTGGTCACCACGAACGGCACGCTTAAAGCGGATGTATTCGTCGCCGCCTGCGGAACGGGTACGCCGAAGGTCGCTGCCATGGCAGACGTGCACGTCCCGCTCAAGCCGTCGCCCGGCGTCCTCGCGCACACTCCGGTTCAACCGAGGTTGCTGCACCGTCTCGCGCTCGGTCCTGGCTCGCATATCAAGCAGGACCCCAGCGGACGCATCATCGCAGGCGACAACTTCTCAGGCAGCGAAGGTCCGGACGCAAGCCCCCAACGCGGCCGCGAGCTTCTCAGCCACGCGCGAGGCTATTTGTCGAAGATCGACACCACGCTCGAACGCGTCTCCCTCGGCTGGCGCGTCATGCCGCAAGACGAGTTCCCCATCATCGGCTTCGCGGACGCCTGCCCGAACCTCTACGTCATCGCCACCCACAGCGGAATCACGTTGTCAGCACTATTCGGAGAACTGGCCACCTCCGAAATCATGGACGGCCCGAAGACCGGCATCCTCGATCCTTATCGTCTCTCCCGCTTCTAGGAATAGTCCTAGCCCAATCCGAGATCGTCCGAGTCCTCGAGCGGAGTCCCGCAGTCCCTGCAAAGCAGTGAGCCGCAATCCCCGCAGCGCAACGGAGCCGCAACCGGCTTTCTGCACGCGGGACAGTAAAAGATTGGCGCATTCGGAGCAGCAGGCGGCGTCATTCTCTTGATTGTAGACGCGCGAGCCACTCTAAGCGTAAAGTCTGTTACGGTCGGACCGTGGGAATCGGCCGTCCTACCGCTCTACTGCATATCCCGGGCTCGAAGTACCTCCCTAGTCCACCCACTGGATGAAGCCCTGAGAATAGCACCCAACTCCTCAGAAGTTTCTCACACTACTTGGGGCGTATCCCCTAGGGCCAATGGATCTGGATGCCCATTGAAGCGGGTATTGATGCCCTCCACACTACCCCAGTACCAGTACCTACCTGTCCTCGAAGCTAGAAGAACATCCCGCTCATAGTTAAGGGCTTTCGCCAAGATACTTAGCCTACCCCGACAACTTAATCTTCCTATTAGTCAATGAGACGTTCCGGTTTGATGCAGCAGCCAAGTTCCTTTATGGAACTGACGTTTCAAATCGGTACTGGCTCAGGGATGATTTTGGGATTGAAGACAAGATGAACAACGCTCGTAGATTCGCTGATCCATCCACGAACAAGGGCGTCGTTGCCGGCAACAACTCATTCATGCTCTTCGCTTTGAACGGCGCATCGGAGCATTGCGATTGTCGGCACATCAGGCGGAATTCTGTAGGCGGCCGTGAATGGCAGCGCGGTTGCATCTGCAGCCGCCATCGACCGCAAGTCGAATTCGCAATACGAGCAAGAGAAGACCAAAAGGTCTCGCAGAATCGAAATCCTCGAGCGATTGATTCGCAAAGAGGCTGGGGGGAAGGAAACCGATGAAGAAGTCAGCAGCCGCAGCATGTGTCTTGGCTCAAGTTCCGGCAGCGGTGGTTACGGCCGCCGCGTCCAGCATGAAGAAGTCCGCGATTGCCGCCCGGCGCTCGCGAGAGATTCACGGAAAGCCGGTTCTGGTCCACAAGCAGAGTGAAGTGAAGCATAATGCTCACGAACTCGAAGAAGAGGCTTCCGGGAACGAGATGCAGATCGAGACGCTCAAGCAGCTCTCGCAGGCATCGAAGAACGCGCGCCGCGACCGCGTCGTGCTCGAACATCTCGCGCTTGTCCGCGCCATTGCCGTCCGCGTCCACGAGAACTTGCCGGTTCACGTCGATCTGGACGATCTGGTGCACGCCGGAATCCTTGGCCTGTTCGACGCCGCGAGCAAATTCAACCCCGACAAGCAGGTCGTCTTCTCGAGTTACGCGAAGCACCGCATCAAGGGCGCGATCCTCGATAGCCTGCGCCAGCTCGATTGGGCCTCACGCGATCTCCGCCGCCGCCATAAGCAAGTGGAAGCCGTCACTCGTGAACTCGCCTCCGAACTGCAGCGCAATCCGACCGAAGCGGAAATCGCCGACAAGCTCGGCGTCGCCGTGGACCGTTGGCGCCAAATGATGCTCGACCTGCGCAACGTCGGTCTCATCTCCGCCTCCACCCGCACCAACGATCAGGACGATCTCCCCGCTCCCGATTTTCCCAGCAAGCCCGAAACCCAGCCCGACAACATGTGCGCCCGCGAGCAGCTCCGTTCAGCACTCGGCATCGCGATGAAGACTCTCCCCGATCGCTATCAGAAGGTGGTTCTGCTGTACTACACCAATGAAATGACGATGAAGGAAATCGGCGGAGTCCTCGGAATCAACGAGAGCCGCGTCTCGCAGATCCATAAGTCGGCGCTCGAAAAGATGCAAGTGGTCCTGCAAGCGAACGGCATCAGCGGCATCGAAGCCTTCTAAAAGAATCGACTCGCGCGCAAAGATGGATGGGGGCGCCGATAGGGACACGATAGCGATTCGCCGCCCTTGAAAATTCTGCTCGTATTCGATGTTCCCGTCACAAGAACATCAAAGCCGCAGCTTCAGCCTCGGCCA
>DASXZC010000426.1:0-4784 GCA_036502165.1 Bryobacteraceae bacterium | reverse complement strand
ACCCTTGACCTCTTCCATGCCATGGAAGCGCGCTCCCAACTGCGCCACAGGCCCACACGAGGACGAACGAAACCATCATAACATCCAGGCGTTCTTTACAAATAAAAAACAGATCGCATCCTACAATGAAAAGGAATGAGTAAATTGCGCCGGCTCCTACCGGTAGCCGTTGCACTCCTGCTCGCGTTCCTGCTCACCTCCTGCTTTGGGACGAGTCGGACTCCCAGCTTCGGGAAGCGGCACAAGCCAGTCACCGGAGGCCCCCCGCCGGTCCTCAAGGTCGCAACCCGCGACGAACTGGTCGCCGCCATCGCCCGCAACTATGACGCGATTCAATCCTTCACCGGCACCAGCGTGACGCTGACCGCTTCTTCCGGCGGCGTCTATGTAGGCCGCATTGTCGATTACCCGGGTATTCCGGCCCAGATTCTCTTCCGCAAGCCCGACGACATCCGGATTCACGCAACTCTGCCCATTGTTGGAGCGCTTGCCTTCGATATGGCATCCAACGAGACCAGCTTCCGTTTTTACTATGCGCGAGGCAATGAATTCATAGAAGGCCTGAACGATGCCCCCGCCACCTCCGCCAATAAGATGGAAAACCTCCGTCCCAAAGCCTTTCTTTCCTCCATGCTGATTCGGCCCTGGGACCGCGCCACTGAATCCGTCATGCTCAAGGACGATACCGATGAAGATGACGCTCTCTATCGCCTCGAATTCAATCTCAAAGGCCTCGATGGTAATGCCATTCCCGGTCGCGAGATATGGTTCGATCGCCTTGATAATCTCAACATCGTCCGCCAGAAGGTGTATGACGATCTCGGCAACATCGTGAGCGACACAAGCTATTCGGAGTGGAAACCTTTCACTGGAGTTCCCTTTCCGGCCCATATCGATATCAGCCGTCCGAAAGACGGTTATCGGGTCGCAATCGAAATCACGGCGATGGATATGAATAAGGAACTCACCAACGCCCAGTTCACGCTCCCGCAACCCGAAGGATCGACTCTGAAGGAAATCAAATGATCCTTCGCCTCGTCTGGGAAAACGTCTGCTTCCGCCCGCTGCGCACGCTGCTGAGCGTCCTGCTCATCGGCGTTCCGGTGATGCTGATTCTCACCCTCGTCGGCGTCAGCCAGGGCTTCATGGACGCCTCGCAGGAACGCAGCCGCGGCGTCGGCGCCGATGTCGTCATCCGGCCGCCGCACAGCTCGCTCACTTCCGGCAGCGGCGCCACCATGCCGCAGGCAATGGTCACGAAGCTCGGCCAGCAGCCGCACGTCGTGCTGGCGCAGGGCGTTGTACAGGCGCTGACGAACAAGATGTTTAACCTGCTCACGGGAATCGACTATACCGAATTTAAAAAAATGAGCGGCGGGTTTAGCTTCGTCCAGGGTGACGACGCGCACGCCTTCGTGAACCCAAACGACATGGTCGTCGATACCGACTACGCAAAGGAAGCCAAACTCCACGTCGGGAGCACAGTCACGATTCTGAATAACAACTGGCACATCTCCGCGATCGTCGATACCGGCAAGATGTCGCACATCTTTGTGCCGCTGGCCGTATTGCAGGATCTGCAAAATGCTGAAAACCATGTCAGCATGATTTACCTGAAGCTCGACGACCCCAAAAATGCGGAGGCTGTGGTGGATGCTCTCAAGCACATCCATGGCCTGGAGGATTACGAAATCTATTCGATGCAGGACGTGATCGATCTGACTTCCGTCGATAAAATTCCCGTAGTCGGAATCTTCATCAACGTGATCATCGGCATCGGCATATTCACGGGCCTGATCGTTGTTTCGCTTTCCATGTACATGGCGGTTCTGCAGCGCACCCGCGAAATCGGCATCCTGAAATCGCTCGGCGCCACCAAAGGCTTCGTCATGAGCCTGATTCTCTGGGAAGCCTGCGCCATGGGCATCGGCGGCACCATCGTAGGCATCGGACTGAGCTATGCCTCGCGCATCGTCCTTCATCAATTCGCCGCCGCATCGCTCCCGCAGGCAATCGTTCCTTTGTGGTGGCCCAGAGTTCTCGGCATCGCGCTCGGCTCCGCGCTCCTCGGCGCACTCTATCCCGGCATGATCGCCGTCGCGCAGGATCCCATCGAGGCTCTCGCCTATGAGTGAGATGAAGCCGGAAGCCGTCCGCATCCGCAACCTCCGCAAGGTCTATCGCACCGGCAAAGTCTCGGTCGAAGCCCTCCGCGGCGTGAATCTCGACGTTCCCACCGGCGAGTTCCTCTCCGTCGTCGGCCCCTCCGGCTCGGGTAAATCCACGCTCTTCCACATCGTCGGCGGACTCACGCCACCCACCTCCGGTGAAGTCATTGTAGGCGGTATCGATGTCGCGAATGTCAGCGACGCCAAACGCACCGAGCTCCGCCGCACCGCCGTCTCGTTCGTCTTTCAGAAATTCAATCTGCTGCCGAATCTCTCCGCCCGCGATAACATTCGCACCGCGCTTCACATCGCCGGCAAAAAGATGGATCAGTTTGAAGACGAGCTCAGCAACGTTCTCGATCTTCTCGGCATCGCCGGCCGTCTCGATCACCGCCCCGCCGAAATGTCCGGCGGCGAACAGCAGCGCGTCGCCATCGCCCGCGCGCTCGCCACAACGCCCGCGATCCTTCTCGCCGACGAGCCCACCGGCAATCTCGATTCCACCAACTCCCTCGCCGTTCTCAATCTTCTTCGCGATCTCAACCGGCGCCTCGGCCAGACGATCCTGATGATCACTCACAACGCCGAAGCCGCCGCCTTTGGAGATCGCACCGTGCAGATGCGTGACGGCCAGATCGTCGCCTGACCTCATGTCGCGCCCCATCGTCGCTGTCATCTCGGCGCTGGCCTTCGTCACGGCCGCGCTTCTCGTCTACGCGAACACCCTCGCCTTTGCCTGGGACGAAGGCTACCATCTCGTAGCCGCATGGCTCATCGCGCACGGCAAAACCCCGTACATCGATTTCCTCTTCCCCCAAACGCCCCTCAACGCTTACTGGAACGCCTTCCTGCTTCACACGATTAAAGAAACCTGGCACGTCCCGCACACCGCCGCGGCGCTGCTGACCTCCGCCGCAACGGCGATGACATCGGTCCACGTCTACCGCCGTCTCGATGCTCCCCAATCCTGGCGCGCCGCCGCCGCTGTTGTAACTGCATTCACGATGGAACTCAACATCGCGGTCTATGAATTCGGAAGCCTCCAGGCCTACGGGCTGTGCCTGTTCCTGATCGTCGCCGCCTACATCCTCACTGTCGAATCCGTCGACAAACCCGGCGCGCTCCGCCCCGGACTCGCCGGCCTTTGCACCGGAATCGCGGCGTCATCATCGCTGCTCTCCGCGCCGGTCTCGCCCATCCTTCTCGTGTGGATGCTCATCGCGAATCGCGAGGGCAGCCGCACCAAAAAGCTCCTCGCCTGGATCGTCGGCGTAGCCATCGCCTTCATCCCCCTCCTGCGCCTCCTGATCGAATCCCCGCGCCAGGTCATTTTCGGATTCCTGCAGTACGAGCTTCTCTTCCGCAAAGTCGAATGGGACGACGCCACCATGCATAATCTCGGCGAAGCCTTCGCATTCGGAGATTCCCCCCAGGCCGTGCTCCTCGTTCTGCTCGCCATCGCCGGGCTGGTTTTGCTGAAAAAGCGAATCCCCACAGCGCCTGGCGCGAAAGCGCTTGTGAAACTGAAAAACGAGCTCTGGCTCTGCCTCTCGCTCACTTTCATTCTCAGCGCGTACCTGATGACCGCCCGCCCCACCTTCACGCGCTACTACCTGATGACCGTCCCGTTCCTCTCCATCGCCGCCGCGGTCGGCCTCTACGAAGTCACGTCGCGCCTCACCACGCGCCCACGCCCGATCCTCAGCGCCGCCATTCTCTGCGTCATCACAACGTACTGCCTCGGCGCCTCACTCTTCGAACAGCGTGACGACCTCATCTGGAGCGACATGGAAAAAACCGCCGCCAAAGTCAAACAGGTCACCCCCGCGAGCGGGGTCCTCCTCGCCGACGAACCCACCTACTTCCTGCTCCACCGCACTCCACCCACCGGCATGGAACTCGAAGACTCCCACAAGCTGCGCTTCTCCGATGCCGATTCGAAGGCCCTCCACGTTGTCCCGCGCCACAAGCTCGACCTCATGATCAAATCCGGCCGCTTCGACACTGTCGAGATGTGCGACGACGATGAAATCGCCCGCATCGGCCTCGCCTCGCTCTACGCAAAGAGTGAAACCGCCGGCACCTGCCAGGTCTTCTGGCAATGGCAACCCAAGCCGAAATCCGAATAAATTCACGCCGCCTCCCGCCGCCGCATCTCAATCGTCGTCACCACCCGCGCCACCCCCAACTCGAAATCCGGAAACAAATCCACATACTGCGTCTCGCGCTGGATCCGCACCGGCACCCGGCAGTCATCGAGCCGCACCGGCACCAGAAACACATCGTCGATGGGCAGCCGCTTCGCGCAATCGAGCGCATACCGCACTTCCGACTGAAACCCACCGCGCTTCCGCACCGAATTCGTCGAGAAGCAAGCGATAAAGAAATCCGCGCTCGCGATCGCATCTTCAATCCGCCGCGGCCAGTTCTGCCCCGGCAGCAGCCGCCGACGATCCAGCCACGGCGCGTACCCGCGCGCGACGAGCAAATCGAACAACCGCTCCGCCATCTCGAAATCCTCCGTCGCGTAAGCGATAAACACCCGCGTCCGATTCATTTCCCGCAGCGACACACGTCCCGTCTCGTCCCGCTCGAATACCCCCAGCCCGTCAATCT
>DASXZC010000425.1:0-9610 GCA_036502165.1 Bryobacteraceae bacterium | reverse complement strand
CGGCTGGGCGTGGAAGCGGCGGTCGAGGGGATCGTGATATTCGCGCTCGCAGGCAGCGCACATTCGGAACGAGGCCATCGTTGTCGCAGGCCGGTCATAAGGCAGATCCTGGATGATCGTGAACCGCGGCCCGCAATTGGTGCAATTCAAAAATGGATAGCGGTAACGCCGGTTTTGCGGATCGAATAATTCGACGAGACAATCCTCGCAGACCGCGATGTCGGGAGGCACGGGCGTACTCTCTCCGGCGAGCGAATGACTGACATGAATCGCAAACGCATCGCTGCCGAGCGGAGGAATTTCAAGCGACTCAATACCGTCGATCGACGCAAGCGGTGGCGGATTTTCCCGGAGTTCGTTCAGGAAATCCGCGATTTGCGCCTCATCGCCTTCGATTTCGATCGCGACGCCTTGCGAATCGTTTTCGACAAAGCCGGTCAACTTGCGGCGCACGGCGGCCGCATACACAAAGGGCCGAAATCCTACGCCTTGTACGATACCCGTGACTCGAATGCGTCTACGGACGAGCGATTTCATCGCGATGCTGTCATTGTAATCCGTTCAAACAATTTGGCAGTAAAATGGCGTTTAGAAATGCATGAGCTGTCGATCGTCGAATCGGTGGTCACCTCTGTTGCCGAGTGGCTCGAAGATCAACCGTCCACGGCGCGCGTGAAAACCGTCACGCTACGCATCGGCGCGTTGAGTGGAGTGGTCGAAGACGCACTGCAATTCGGCTATGAAATCGCGACCGAAGGCACGCCGCTCGCTGGATCCCTATTGTGCGTCCATCGCCAGCCGGTCGTGATCTTCTGCCAGATTTGTGCGGAGCCAGTGGAACTCCCCGGCGTGCACTCGTTTCAATGTCCGCGCTGCGGCACGCCCAGCGGCGACATTCGCAAAGGCCGAGAATTGGAGATAGAATCGCTGGAAGTAGAGGACAACGAGTGAGTCAGACCACGCGCATCGTCGAACTTCGCAAGGGCGTTCTCAAAAAAAATGACGAATTGGCGGCCGCGCTGCGGCTTCGATTCCACGATTCCGGACTGGTCGCGCTCAATCTCGTCTCGAGTCCGGGCACAGGTAAAACGGCCTTTCTCGAGCGCACGCTGCGTGAGTTGCGGCTTGCGGGCGAACATCCCGCGGCGTTGGTCGGCGATCTCGAAACCGACAATGATGCGAAGCGCCTCGCGTCGAGCGGCGCGCCTGTGCGCCAGATTAATACGCACGGCTTGTGCCACCTCGAAGCCGAAATGATCGGACGTCATCTCGAGGGTTGGGCGCTTACAGAATTCGACTATTTGTTCATCGAAAACGTCGGTAATCTGGTTTGCCCATCCTCCTATGATTTAGGCGAGGAGATTCGCGTGGCGCTGCTTTCGGTGACGGAAGGCGAAGATAAGCCGCTCAAATATCCGGCGATGTTCCACTCCGCCGATGTCGCGGTCATCACCAAGATGGACCTCGCGATTCCATGCGAGTTCAACCTCGAAGCCGCGCGTCGAAATATTCTTGCCGTGCGCCCGGAGATGAGGATTTTCGAGACATCGGCGAAGACCGGCGCGGGATTCGAAGAGTGGCTCGCTTTCCTGGCCGCGGCCCGGCCGCCCGTCGATGCCTTTGCGCGCCACGAAGAGTAGGACTATAGTTAGAATTGCGTTGTGATGAATCCTGTTTGGGCGGGTGCTTACTCTCCGGGCGGATCAGGAACGCTGGCTCCGCAGCCGGCCAAGTCACAACTGTATGTTCATCGCGCGACCGTCTGCGCATTCCTCACACCAGCCATCGAAGGCGAACACTTCGCCATCCCCGCCTTAACTAGTAGTCTTGCTACCGCCGCTTTTAAGGAGCGTAAAAACACATGTGTCTAGCCGTACCAGGCCGCGTCGAACAGATCACTGAGGACGCCGGAATCCGCATGGGGAAAGTGAACTTCGGCGGAGTCGTCAAGAACGTCTGTCTCGCATACCTTCCGGATATCGCCGTCGGAGATTACACCATCGTCCATGTCGGGTTCGCACTTTCGAAGATCGACGAGGCATCGGCGCAACAAACCCTCGCCACCTTCCGCGAAATGGGAATTCTCGAAGAAGAACTAGGCCCGTCCGACGATCCAACAGCCGAGGAACCGCACAATGAAATACCTCACCGAGTTTCGTGACGGCGAACTCGCCGCCAAGCTGGCGTACGAGATCAAACAGGTGGTCACCAGGCCGTGGACCATCATGGAAGTCTGCGGCGGCCAGACTCACACGATCATCCGCAACGGCATCGACCAGTTGCTGCCGGAAGGTGTGGAGATGGTCCACGGGCCAGGCTGTCCTGTATGCGTGACGCCGCTCGAGATGATCGATCGCGGACTCGCGATCGCAGCGCAGCCGGATGTCATCTTCTGCTCGTTTGGCGACATGCTGCGCGTCCCCGGCACCGACCGGGATTTGTTCCGCGTGAAGAGCGAAGGCGGTGACGTGCGGATCGTCTATTCGCCGCTCGACGCGGTGCAACTGGCGATCAAGAATCCTTCGAAGCAGGTCGTGTTCTTCGGTGTGGGCTTTGAGACGACGGCGCCGGCGAACGCGATGGCCGTCTATATGGCGCGCATGCGAGGCATCCGCAATTTTTCGATGCTGGCGTCGCACGTGCTGGTGCCGCCTGCGATGCGGGCGATCCTCGAATCGCATGACAACCGTGTGCAGGCATTCCTGGGTGCCGGACATGTGTGCAGCGTGATGGGTTATTGGCAGTATCCGCCGATCGTCGAGCAATATCATGTGCCGGTGGTCGTGACCGGGTTCGAGCCTTTGGACATTATGGAAGGCCTGCGGCGCACGCTCGTCCAACTCGAAAAGGGCGAAGCGAAGATCGACAACGCTTACGAGCGGATCGTGTCGTTCGACGGCAATCGCGAGGCGCAGAAAGTGTTATCGGAAGTATTCGAAGTCTGCGACCGGCCGTGGCGAGGCATCGGCGTGATCCCGCAGAGCGGCTTCCGGATCAACCCGGCGTATCGCGAATTCGATGCCGAACACCGGTTCCAGGTGACCAATATCCACACCGTCGAATCGACGCTGTGCCGCAGCGGCGACGTCCTTCGCGGGGCGCTAAAACCCAACGAATGTCCTTCTTTCGGTAAGGAATGCACGCCGAGGCGTCCGCTGGGCGCGACGATGGTTTCAAGCGAAGGCGCCTGCGCGGCGTACTACAACTACGGACGCTTTATTTCCATCGAAGAACTCGCTCATGCCTGATTTCTCAAACTGGTCGTGCCCGCTTCCATTGCGCGACTATCCGGCGATTGTGATGGGCCATGGCGGCGGTGGGAAGTTGTCGCAGGAGCTCATCGAACATTTGTTCCTCCCGGCGTTTCACAATGAAGCGCTCGCGAATTTGGGCGATGGTTCGGTGGTGGCTCGCCCCGCTGGCCGCATCGCGATGTCGACGGATTCGTTCGTTGTGCGGCCGTTATTCTTCCCCGGCGGATCGATCGGCGACCTCGCCGTCAACGGCACGGTCAACGATCTCGCGATGACCGGCGCGCGGCCTCTGTACCTGAGCGCCGGTTTCATCCTCGAAGAAGGATTTCCGCTCGCGGACCTGGCGAGCATCGTGGACCGCATGGCCGCCGCCGCGCGGGTCGCGGGAGTCGAGATCATCACAGGGGACACGAAGGTCGTCGAGCGCGGCCACGGCGACGGCTGCTACATCAATACATCCGGCGTCGGTGTCGTTCCCGATGGCGTAAACATTGGCCCATCGCGCGCTCGCGCCGGTGACGCGATACTGGTCAGCGGCACTATCGCCGATCACGGCATGGCGATCATGAGCGTCCGCGAGGGGTTGGAATTTGAGTCCACAATCATGAGCGACTGCGCGGCTCTGAACGGCTTGGCGCAGGTGGTTCTAGATGCGGGCGGCGACAGTGTTCATGCGATGAGGGATCCGACTCGTGGAGGACTGGGCGCAACTCTGCATGAAATCGCGCAAGCGTCAAACATCGGGATCACGCTCGACGAAGTCCGGCTGCCGGTTCGTGCTGAAGTGCAGGCCGCGTGCGATTTGCTGGGGCTCGATCCGCTGTTCGTCGCGAACGAGGGGAAGATGGCGGTTTTTGTCGAGGCATCCGCCGCCGAACGTGTGCTGGCGGCGATGCGCGCGCATCCTTTAGGCAAAGACGCAACGCTCATCGGACACGCGGTCGATCAACATCGGCACATGCTCGTCGCGCGAACGGCCGTCGGCGCACACCGAGTTGTCGCCGCGCAGATTGGTGAGCAACTGCCGAGGATCTGTTGAGGATCAATGGGCCAAGGACGGATCAGTTGGATTGGTCCAACTGCCCCCTCGTGGAGATCGTTCCCGGAAAAGTCAGCGGCGCACCGCTGCTCAAAGGTACGCGTTTGCCCGTCGAGGCGATCACCGGCAACTACGACGCTTTCCTCGATGAGGGCTTGTCTTCGGACGAGGCTGTTGCCGAAACGCTGGACTGTTATCCCGAGGCTGGCCTGGACGCAATCAGAGCGATCCTCGACTTCCGCTCCAAGCACCAATTCCAGGCGCAAGGTTGAAGGTATTTTCGATGAGGACGTGCCCCCGCGCGGCACTCTTATTGCGCCACGCGCCACGGTGAGACGTTCGACCACCTCTTCAAAGCGTTAGGCACGAAGTCCGCGGATTCCTTCGCATGACAACCGGTACAGGGATTCGGAACTTTCAAAGACGCCGTCGTCGCCGGAGTGATGAATTTGAACGTGTGCGCCCGCACATTCACATCGGCGATCGTCTGCTCGATCTTGGGCATGTGACAGCTCACACATTCGTTGCCGGCACTTCCGGCTTTGTGATGCGTATGGGCTTCAATCGTCGGCGCATGCGGGCCGTTCGGTGAGGAAGGCCCGTGGCATTCCAGACAGAGGACATTCGCGGGCTTTAACAGATCTCCCTGGTTTTCGGTGCCGTGAACATCGTGGCAGCTCGAGCAACTCACGCCGTGGGTGTACATCGCGCTTTGTATGAAATCGTTGCCCTGCATTCGGTTCTTGTGGGCCGTCCCGTCCGCGAAATGGGTAAACGACTGTTCGCCGAGCTTATGCTCTTCGAGCTTCCAATAGTCCTGAAGATTTTTTCCCACTTCAAAACCGACGGGCCAATCGTAGTATTTACCCTCGATCGGATTCTTGAGCGGTTGCCCTTGCGAATGGCACTGAATGCAGACGTTGCTTGCTTGCACAAAATCGAGCCGCGCCGGATTGACGATGTTCTCGCGAGAGGGTTTCGCCGCATGAGCCGCGCCGGGCCCATGACATTTTTCGCAGCCCACGTTCCACTCGGTGACCGTTTTCGTTTGGATGTTGTAGTTCACCGAATGGCAGCCGTCACAGAGCGGCCCGGTCGGACGTTGCATGTTGTCGTCCGGATAAAAAGCGGTCCACCAATCGGATCCAGGTGCTGCTTTATACGGTCGCCACATCTGATGCCGGACGTCCCACTGGGCGCCAAGAACATAATAGTCGTCGCCTTTTTTCGTGAAGTAACGCTGCTTCCAAATGCTGCCGTAGACGAAGGCAATGTCGTCCTTCGTGAACTTCACCAGCGGATTGGGCTTCGAGAGATCAGCAATGATTGCATCTGGATGAACCTTAGGATCTCTCACAACATTCGCCATCGCAGTCTTGCTCCAGCGGTTGTAAATAGATGTGTGGCAGGTCTTGCACGCGGCTGAACCGACGTACGCCGGAGTCTGTGCCAGCATGCCGATTGGAACGGCGAATAATAGAACGATCCCCCGATTCATCATTCCAACCAGCATACTTGAAGGCGACGTTTCACGAACTCAACAGCCCGCGCACCCTCGCTTCATCCAACACTCCCTGCTCGCGAACTCCATTTAGAAACAGCCCGGGCGTCCCGTTGACCCCGTTCTTGACTCCCGCGATGAAGTTCTTGCGAACCGCCTCGGCGTACGTCCCTTCCTTCAATTCGCGCTTGAAACGATCGGTGTCGAGACCCAAATCCTTCGCATAGCCGATCAAATCTTCGCGCTTCAGCGCCCGCTGATGTTTGAACAGCACCTCGTGCATCTCCCAGAATCGGCCCTGTGCACCCGCTGCTTCGGCCGCCTCGGCAGCCAGTTGCGCGAAATGATGAACGCCCGACATCGGGTAGTTGCGATAGACGAGGCGCAGCTTCGAACTCAGCTCCGACTGCAATTTCTGCAATGTCCAAAACAGGCGTCCACAGTCCTCACATTCGTAGTCGCCGTACTCGACCAGCGTGAACGGCGCGTCGGCGGATCCCTTGACGTGATCCCAATCGCGGACCGGATCGAGCAGTACTGTCGTCGAGTTGTTATCGTAATCGGACATGACTCGTTGGATGCCAACGCCAGCGGATGGATTCGTGCAACCTTTGAAAGAGCAGCGCAATCCAAGAGAGTTGAGCACATGGCAAAGCCCTATATTTTGGCCCTCGATGACGATGCCGCGGTCTTGCGCGCCGTCGAGCGGGACCTCAAGGCGCAGTTCGGTTCCGACTACCGTATTCTTGCTGTCGATGCGCCCGACAAGGCGCTCGGCTTCGTCCGCCAACTGACCGCCCGCGGGGATCGGATCGCACTGTTCGTCGTCGACCAGCGTATGCCCGGCATGAGCGGAACCGATTTCTTGCGCGAAGCCTTGCGTCTGCAGCCTGACGCGCGGCGCGTCCTGCTGACCGCCTATGCCGATTCGAATGCGGCCATCGACGCGATCAACAAAGTCCGGCTCAATCATTACCTGATGAAGCCTTGGGAACCGCCCGAACAGAACCTGTTCCCGGTGTTGACCGATCTGCTCGAGGATTGGAACGCCGGTAATACGGCGACGTTCGAAGGCACCTACATCGTGGGCGCCCGCTGGAATCCCGAGACGCATCGGCTCAAGGATTTCCTTGCGAAAAGCCAAATTCCATATCGCTGGATCGAGCCTGGCGCGGCCGCCGATCCGAGAATCGAAGCGGCAGTCGGAAAGGCGGAGCGCGCCATGCCCGTCGTCGTCTTCCCGGATGGCTCGGTGCTCGAACGTCCGGATACGACTGTGCTCGCGGCGAAACTCGGACTATCGACCGCACCCAGCCGCGACTTCTATGACGTCATCGTGATCGGCGCGGGTCCGGCCGGGCTTGCGTGCGCGCTGTATTGCACGACCGAGGGCTTGCGGACCGTGCTCGTCGAGCGCGAAGCGGCGGGCGGACAAGCGGGCTTGAGCTCGCGCATCGAGAATTACCTGGGATTTCCGTCCGGACTGAGCGGCGCCGATCTGGCCCGCCGCGGAGTCGCGCAGGTCAAACGCTTTGGCGCCGAACTGCTGGCGCCGGCTCGCGCGGTCAAGCTCGCCGCCGACAATGACTACCGGATCGTCACGCTCGACAACGGCAAGGAACTGCTCGCGCACAGCGTGGTCATTGCCTCCGGGGTCCAATGGCGCAGGCTCGAGATCGCTGGAATGGATTCGCTCACCGGCGCGGGCGTCTACTATGGAGCCGCCCCGACGGAAGCCGCGTCATGTCAGGACGAGGACGTCTACGTCGTCGGAGGCGCGAATTCCGCCGGCCAGGCTGCGGTGCACTTCTCGGAGTTTGCGCGCACGGTCACCATGCTGGTTCGAGCCGATTCCCTTTCGAAATCGATGTCGAATTACCTGGTCGAGCGGATTAAGGAGATCCCCAACATCGCCGTGCTTGCGAACGCCGAAGTGTCACGCGTCGAAGGCGACGGGAACCTCGCGAAGATCTTCATACAACGTCACGACATCGGCACCATTGAGGAGCGTGAAGCGCGCGCGCTTTTCGTTTTCATCGGCGCCGAGCCGCACACACAATGGCTCGAAGGAACGCTCGTTCGCGACGATCGCGGATTCCTGCTCACCGGTCAGAACCTGCTCAAGGACGGCAAGCGTCCGCCGGGCTGGAATCTCAAACGCGACCCGTACCTGCTCGAGACGAACATGCCGGGCGTCTTTGCCGTCGGCGATGTTCGTGATGGCGCTGTGCGGCGCGTCGCCAATAGCGTCGGTGAAGGATCGATCGTGCTCTATTTCATCCGCCAGCATCTTATGAACCGGTGATTCTCATGACTCAGGAATGCAACGCCATCACGGCTGCCGAACTGGCCCGAATCGATTTATTCAAGGATGATGAACCGGCGGCGCTCGAATGGCTCGCCGGACGGTTCGAGCTGCGCTGTTACGAGCCGGGTGAGCAGTTCATCAAGACCGGTGATCCGGCAAATGAATTTATGGTGGTGCTCGAGGGCGAAGTCCACTTCGCTCGCGACGGCGATCCCAATGTCTTCATACGCTCCGCGGGCCAGCCGACAGGAGTGCTGCCGTTTTCCCGGATGACGACTTTCCGTGGCAAGGCGTGGGCCGTGCGGCCGACGCGAGTCGTCGTGATGAACGCGTCGCACCTGCGGGAGCTGGTCTACCATGCTCCGGTCCTCGCGCAGAAGCTCGTCAACGAGATGGTCGACCGTTCGCGCGACTTTACGCAGCGCAACGAGCGCGCGAACAAGATGCTGGCGCTTGGAAAGCTGTCGGCGGGATTGGCGCATGAGTTGAACAATCCGGCATCGGCGGTGGTGCGCTCGGCGTCACGGCTGCGCGAAGTCCTGGTCGAGCGGCGAAAGCATGCGATTGCATTGAAGACCGAAGTCGTGCCTCTGGCGGCGCAGAGTCTGCTGACGGATTTGGGCGAAATCATTGCCGAGGCCGCGCGCAACCCGAGAAATCTCGATGCCCTCGAGCGGGCCGATCTCGAAGCGGAAGTCTCCGACTGGCTGGAGGCTCGTCATTTGTCGAATATCTCCGCCGCCGCAACGCTCGTGGAGGCTGGAATTCCCATCGCGCGCGTCGAGCCCCTGATCGGCCTGATCGGTCCCCACAACTTCGAGCACGGCATGCACATGCTCGCCGCCGACTTCGAAGTATTCACGCTCAGCCGCGAAATCGAAGAAGCCTCGCGCCGCATCGCCGATCTGGTGCAGGCGGTGAAATCGTATTCCTACATGGATCGCATTCCCACGACAGAGGTCGATATCGAGCAGGGAATCGACATCACTCTGCGGATGTTCCAACATCAGCTCAAGCACGGATATCAGGTCAAGAAAGTCTTCGCCGGAGATCTGCCTAAGATCCATGCGAACGGCGGCGAGCTGAATCAGATCTGGACGAATCTCATTGACAACGCCATCGACGCGATGCAAAATTCGCCTACGAAGATCCTCGAGATTCGCACCTGCACCGAGCCCGGCGGCGTAGTTGTGGACGTCATCGATAGCGGCTCCGGAATGACTCCGCAAGTGCAGGCGCAGATCTTCGATCCGTTCTTCACGACCAAGGATGTAGGCAAGGGAACCGGGCTGGGGCTCGATATCGCCATGCGGATCGTGCGCGGCCACAGGGGATCGATTCAGGTCCAGTCAGTACCCGGGCGGACCATATTCCAGGTGCGGCTTCCGCTAGGATGCCCGGAACCCGGCGTGGCGATACCAACTCCTTAGATCGAACTTTTCTTCACACGGACGCGTATCATTGGGGTATGCGCATACTTGCCAGCCTGTTTATGGCGTTTGCGCTGG
>DASXZC010000424.1:0-4276 GCA_036502165.1 Bryobacteraceae bacterium | reverse complement strand
ACACCATCAACATCAACACCGAAATGAATTATTGGCCCGTCGACGTGCTCAACATGAGTGAGATGTTCAAGCCCCTCGTTGACTTGATCGATGCGGCCCGCCCCAACGGACGGCAGGTTGCGCAGAGCTACTACAACGCCCACGGCTTCGTTATCCACCACAACACCGACCTCTGGGGCGACGCCATTCCCATCGACGGAGTCGGCTCCGGCATATGGCCCATGGGCGGAGCCTGGCTCGCCATCGCCACCTGGGATCACTACGATTTCACTCGCGACAAGCAGTATCTATCGCAGCGTGCCTATCCGATCATGAAGGAAGCCGCCGAGTTCCTGATCGACTACCTTACCGATGACGGTAAAGGCCACCTCGTCACCGGACCCTCGATTTCGCCTGAAAATCAGTACATTTCTGCGAACGGATTGCCCGCGTCGCTCTGCATGGGCCCCGTCATGGATATCGAAATCACCCGCGCATTGTTCGACCGCGTGAAGCAGGCATCGCAGATCCTCGGCGTCGACTCCGACCTACGCTCCCGCATCGATCAGGCAGAAGCGAAGCTCCCCGGATTCAAAATCGGCAAGTACGGTCAGCTTCAGGAATGGCAGGAGGACTACGACGAGCGCGAGCCCGGGCATCGCCACATCTCGCACCTGTTCGCTTTGCATCCCGGTAACGAAATCACTCCGCTCGGCACGCCGGATCTCGCCAAGGCCGCCCGCGTAACTCTCGAACGCCGCCTCTCCCGTGGTGGCGGCGGCACCGGCTGGTCGCGCGCGTGGATCGTGAATTTCTACGCCCGCTTGGGCGACGGCAACGCGGCGTACGAACATCTGCAGGCGTTACTCACGAGATCGACGCTGCCCAATCTGTTCGACAACCATCCGCCCTTCCAAATCGATGGCAATTTCGGAGGCATCTCCGGCATTGCGGAAATGCTCGTGCAGAGTCATACGGGCGAAATCAGTCTGCTCCCCGCGTTACCGGAAGCGTGGCCCGACGGACGTTTCAAAGGCTTCAAAGCCCGCGGCGGCCTGGAGCTCGATCTCGAATGGAAAGATGGACTCGCCCTCTCCGCGGCCCTGCGTCCATCAGTTGATGGCGAACGCCGCATCCGTCTTCCCGAAGGCCAGCGAATCTCGAGCGTCCGCGAGGATGGCAAGCCGGTGCGTGTCATCGAAGCTAAGAACGGCGCATTCGTCATGAACCTCGCCGCCGGCCACGAATACGCCGTTAGATTCCATTGAGCCCCGCCAGGAGACGCGTCGTCCAATTACCAGACGATCTTCGACTCGGCGGCACGAATCTTCGCATCGCGGCTAATCACTGGAACCCCCAAATGAACAGCCGTCGCGGCGACAATTCGGTCCGGCATATCTGGGACGCTCGTCCGAGGCACGAGCCTCATCGCCTCGATGATGTCTGATCGGAGCTTCTTCAGAATACGATTTGGATCCGCCTGTCCTCGTCGAACAGGTGCGGGATCGCTGCGTGCGTATCGGCGACTCCCGCAATCATTAGAGGTCTTCAACGAACTTCCGGAACATCTGGGCTCGATTCGAATCGATCGCTTCCGCCGATGGCGCAGGCCCGTATTTAGCCAATATCCGTCGCCGCGTCTTCAGCGGATGGACCATCGCGACTTCGCCGCGGCGGATCCAAAGGAGCGGTCGAGTTATTCTTAAGAACACTATGAGCAAGGAATGGTATTCGCGCCCGGTGCTGTTCGTAACGGACATAGAGAAGTCCGTGGATTTTTACGTGCAGCAGCTCAAATTCAAACAGTCGTGGCGATTTGAGGAGGACGGGAAAGCCTACGTCGCGCAGGTCGCACGCGAGGGCTGCGAGTTGATTCTTTCTTCGCAATGGCCCAACAAAGCGGGCAATGGCCTGATGTTCATCTCGCTCGATCTTGACGTGCTCGATGCCCTGCGCGCGGAACTCGAACAACGAGGCGTGGACGTCAAAGACGGGCAGTGGGGCTACCGCCTCATGGTAGTCGCAGACCCCGACGGCAACGAGCTCTACTTCCCCTATCCGGCGTCGGAAGGCCGGACGCAGCCGTCCGGCCATTGATGAACGACGATGAATCCACTTACGAAAACGTCATGACCGGACGCACTTCGACCGAACCATGGCGCGCACCCGGGATCTTCGCCGCGATCGCGATCGCCTCGGCCCGATCTTTCGCCTCGACCAGATAATATCCACCGAGCTGTTCTTTCGTTTCCGCGAACGGCCCATCCGTCGCGGTCTGCTCGCCGTTCCGGACGCGCACGGTCGTCGCCGTAGTGCTCGGCTGCAGCGCATTTCCACCGCGGAGCGACGGTCCGTTTTCTTTGCCGAACTTCTGATACTCGGCCATTTCCTCGGGCGGGTAGCCGTTGGTCCAGCGCTGTTCGTTGTCGTAAAGCAGCAATAAGAATTGCATGATGTTCTTTCTCCTTGTTCGAACTCAGATCTGCACTTTCACTGACACGACGCGCCACACTTCCCGAATCGACAGGGCGAAGAGAGAATCGCCGTTCACGACCCGGAAAATAAAGTGTCGACTTCGAATGTTCTGGAAAGGCGGCTCTTGCCAGTCTACCCGCCGGCGGGGCGGTCGCGTACCGCCGCACCGACCGTCAGTTGAAGCGAACCGCGCAAACGCCTGCCTGTCGACAGGTCCGAGGACTGAGGAAGGCACAGCGGCATCTTGTCAAACTCGATTCGCCGCTCCCTGCGCCCCGGGACGTCCCTGCAGGACGTGTCTACGCCCGCGCTCTCGAATCGTCATGGAACCTGCAGCGGCTGCTCAATCCGCTAGTCTGAAGAAATATGCCCCAAACGTCGATCGCCCCCTGGCTCTCAGTTCGCGGCAGTGCCAAAGCTGTTGAGTTTTACAAGTCGGCCTTCGGAGCGACAGAAGCTCTCCGCCTCGAGGATCCCGATGGCAACGTCGTCGCCCGCCTCTCGATCGATGGCGCCGAATTCTGGCTCAGCGACGAATCCCCTGAGCATCAAAACTACAGCCCGGAATCCCTCGGCGGACGCGGCACGGTCAAAATAATTCTCACGGTTGCCGATCCCGACGCCGCCTTCGCCCGCGCCCTCGGCGCCGGAGCGTCTCAGGTAGCCGCCGTCTCGAACCAACACGGCTGGCGCTCGGGCCGCCTCGTCGATCCCTACGGCCATCATTGGGAAATTGGCCGGGAACTCTAATCCTCAACGACGGCCGGCAACTCGATCCCGTCGTAAACCTCGCTAAGCGGCATCGCGAGCCCGAGCGACTCAATCGCTGCGACCGACTCGAGTCCGTCGAAGATGCTCAACACCCAGCGATTCTCCGCCGTCTTGCGGAATGTCTCGATTCTCGGCCTGTTCTGAGAAATGAGGATGTACTCTTCAAACGACGCAAGCCTACGGTAGAACTCGAACTTCCCACCGTAGTCGTAGTCCTTTGTAGACGGCGACAGAATTTCGATAATCACCTTCGGATTCGTAACCGTATCCTGATGCTCATCTGTCAACACCGGCTTACCACAAACGACGATGAAGTCCGGCACGACAAACTTCGTCGGCGTCACCCGCACGCGCAACGCCGGTCCAGCAACGCGACACGGCGAGTGCGCTAACTGCCGGTCGAGCCACCCCGCAACCTTGACCCCGATTCGCGAATGGATCCACGTCACCGATTCAATCGGAAACATCTCCCCATCGTGATACTCGCTCTTGATCTCCGCCGCACGATCCAGAGCAAGGTACTCTTCAACAGACACAGGCATGCTCAATACTCCAAATGCTTTCGCTCCGTCACGTGCTCTTCGATCCCGTCGTAAACCTCGGCGAGCGGCATCGCGAACCCGAGCGACTCGATCGCCGCCACGGACTCGAGTCCATCGAACGTGCTCAACGCCCAACGGTTATCCGCCGTTTTGCGGAACGTCTGAATTCTCGGGCGGTCCTGAAAAATGAGGATGTACTCTTCGAACGAAGATAGGCTCCGATACATTCTGAACTTTTCGGCAGAATCGTAATTCATCGTTGACGGCGACAAGATTTCGATGATGACCTTCGGATTGACGATCGTGTCGTGAAATTCATCTGTGAGCTCAGGCTTCCCGCAGAAGATCAGGAAGTCCGGAACGACATATTTCGATGGACTGACCCGCACTCGCAAAGGCGATCCAGCGATGCGGCAGCCGCTCTTCGCCAGCCGAGCTTTCACACAGCTCGCAACATTGATGCCGATCAGCGCGTGGCCCACAGTGACGGATTCAATCGGAAACATCTC
>DASXZC010000423.1:0-4087 GCA_036502165.1 Bryobacteraceae bacterium | reverse complement strand
CGAGTTCACAGTCGATCTGCAGCCTGGCGGGTCTGGACCCGGTCCGCGGTTTGAGAACGCGGATTACCTGATGGCGAGTGGCATCGCGGGCAGCATCGATGATGCCTTCCGAGGCGCGACGACGAATCTTGTGAGGTGGCTCGAGAAGAAGTACGGCCTGAACCCGGCGGAAGTATCATCGGTACTCGGCACCGCAATCGTGTACGATGTTGCGGAGGTTGTCGATCCGCAAGTGCATATCGTGGCGAAGGTGCCGAAGACGGCGCTCGCCGCGTTGAAGCTTGCGCACTGACGTGTGTGCGAGGTCGTACCAAAAGTTGAAGGCCACTCTTTCGAGTGGCCTCCATGTTAACTACTAAAGTTGCTGCTGAACTAGGTAGCCCTAGTGACGAAGTTACTTTTTCTTCTTCGCCGCGGCCTTCTTTGCAGGGGCCTTCTTGGCAGCTTTCTTGGTTGCGTTCTTCATGTGTAAATTCTCCCTAACATCGAACTATGCGCTGGCTTCATGCGAAGAGCGCAGGTGATTCATATATAAGGTTGTTTGAGATGAAAGTCAAGGAAAAAATGCATTCCGAACAGAATCGGCCCTCCGCGTGCCGGAACAGAAGAGAGTAAAATTGTTCTAACTGAGCGTCGATGCGAAGCAACACGACAATCCTCCATGATCACCGGAGCCAATGTTCATCGGCCTCCGGAGCACATGCACGGTTCATCGCGATGACGATCACTGCGCTTGCGGCTCTTCATAACGCGGGATGCGCGAAGCATGTGACGATCGCTCACGCTGCGCCGATTGGTCACACGCAGACCGGCATCGCGAGCTGGTACGGAGAGCCGTATCATGGTCGCAAGACCGCGAGCGGCGAAGTGTACGACATGAATCGATGGACCGCCGCGCATCGCACACTGCCATTCGGCACGTGGATCGAAGTGACGAACCTCTCGAATGCGCAACGCGTGTCGGTGCGTGTGAACGATCGAGGTCCGTTCGTTCGAGGACGCATCATCGATCTCTCGCGAGCAGCGGCAACGCAGATCGGAATGATCGGGCCGGGAACAGCGCGCGTTCGACTGAAGGTGATCAAGGCTCCGCGAGTTGTTGACTCGAACGCGGTCGGCACATGGTTCGCGGTCGAGGTCGCATCGTTCACCGATCGCGCGGCAGCGGAGCGTTTGCAGCACAAGTTCGAAGGGAAGCGCCAATCGACACGCCTGGTTCAACGCGACGCGGCGGATCAAACGCGCTGGCGCGTGTTGGTGGGGCGCGAATCGAACATCAATGATGCTGAGCTGCTCGCGACGAGCTTACGCGTCGAGTATCCGGATGCGCTGGTCGTGCGGATTGATCCTTGAGGGTCCGCGCTACGAGCCGGTTTCCTGATGGGCGTTGTCGCTGTTGTTACCAAACAGGCGCGCACCGAGCATACCGCCGAGCGAGGCGAGTGAAGTGAACAGAATAAATCCGATAACGACGGCGGCGACCAGAACGACCGCGAGGAAGCCGGGCTGATCGAGAATCTGCGACATCTCCGGTGACAGCGGCCCTTGCGCCTTCGCTTGTTGCCGCATCACTTCCGCAAAGCCGCCCTTGCCGGATGCGAGCAGCGCGACACCGGACAGCAGGAACGTGATGCAGAAGAACATCAATCCGCTCACCCAGCCTTGCCGCGCGCCTTCGATGGTTGTCATGTGGCGTCCGGTGCGGCGCAGATAGAGAAGGACACTGAGCAGACCGTTCACGAGCAGTCCACCGAATAGCAGTGGCCCATAAATTTCGGCAATCGCGGATGACGGAAGGAACGTGATCACGGCCGAGAACAATGCAGCGCGAAGCGTATCGCGATTGCGAAATCCGACAGGCCGTGGCGGCAATGGAGGAGGAACAACCGGCGCCGCCACAACGACCGGCGTCGGTTCTTGCGCAGGCTCGACGCTCTCGTCAACGACCGGTTCGAAGCCATCGACAGGCCTGCCGCATTTGTGGCAGAAGCGCGCGCCCTCGACCAGTTCGACTCCGCAAGTACATTTGCCGTTCACATCTTTATCGTAACCGGTATGGACTGCGGTTATCCTGTAGATTGTCCCGCGGACACAAACAGACATGACTGAAATGAAGACCGTGGCCGTTCTCGCGAATCCCGCATCCCAACATTTGAAGCTGCTCGATCGGCTTCCCGACAGCGCGCGCCTCGTTGTGACGGGCGACGTGGACAAGGCTCTCGAAATCGCGCCTGAGGCCGATGCCATCCTGTGCGATATGGGCAAGGCGGGACTCTTGAAGACGATCCTGCCGCATGCGTCGAAGGCGCGATGGATCCATTCGTTATCGGCGGGCGTCGAGTCGATGCTGTTCGCGGAAGTGCTCGAACATCCGGCGACGCTGACCAATGGACGCGGCGCTTATAAGAGGTCGCTCGCGGAGTTCGTGATCGCGGGCGCGATGTATTTCGCGAAGAACATGCCGCGCCTGTTGGCCGATCAGAAGGCGCACAAGTGGGAACAGTTCTACATGGAAGAGCTGTTTGGACACACGATGGGCATCGTCGGATACGGCGAGATTGGCCGCGCATCGGCGGAGAAGGCGAAGGTGTTCGGAATGAAAGTGCTCGCCTTGCGGCGGCGTCCAGAGCTATCTTCATCCGATCCCCTAGTCGATCGCGTGTACACGCATGCGGAGCTGCGTGAGATGCTCGCGGAGTGCGACTACATCGTCGCCGCGGCGCCGAACGCTCCGGGGACGCGCGGCTTGATTGGAGCCGCCGAATTCGCGGTGATGAAGCCGACGGCGGTTATTATCAATGTCGGCCGCGGTCCGGTGATTGACGAGAAGGCGATGATCGACGCGCTGTCGAGTGGGAAGATCCGCGGCGCTGTGCTGGATGTCTTCGATAAAGAGCCGCTGCCGCAGGATCATCCGCTGTTCGATCTGCCGAACGTGCTGTTGTGCCCGCACAGCGGCGATCGCGTGGCGGGTTGGCTCGAGAACGCCGTCGAGGTTTTCCTCTCGAACTATGAGCGGTTCGACAAGGGCGAAGAGCTCATGAATGTCGTCGATAAGAAGGCGGGCTACTAACGATGGCGGAGGAAGTGACGTTCGAAGCGATCCGCGCTGCTGCGGCCAGGATCCGTCCGGCTGCACGAGTGACGCCGGTGATCACTTCGCGCGGACTGAACGAGCGCGCCGGAGTGGAAATCTTTTTGAAGTGCGAGAACCTGCAGCGCACGGGATCGTTCAAGATCCGTGGCGCGACGAATTTCGTCCGATCTATTGCGGCGGTCGATTTGCCGAAGGGCGTGGTCGCGTTTTCATCCGGCAATCATGGACAGGCAGTCGCGTCCGCGGCTCGCGAGGCCGGCATTCCGGCAACCATCGTGATGCCGGAGGATGCGCCGAAGGCCAAGGTGCAGGCGACCCGCGATCAGGGCGCGACGATCTTGCGCTACAACCGGTTCAAAGACGATCGCGAGGCAATCGGCCGGCGGATCGCGGCGGAAACGGGCGCGACGCTCGCTCCTCCATACGATCATCCGTGGATTGTCACCGGGCAGGGAACGGCGGGGCTCGAACTGATGGAGCAGATGCCGGACCTTGACGCGATCGTCGCCTGCACAGGCGGCGGCGGATTGCTCGCGGGGTGTGCGATCGCGGCGAAGGGAATCAATCCGGATATACGAATGTTCGGCGCCGAGCCTGAGCTTGCGAATGACTGGGCGTTGTCGCTCGCGAAGGGTGAGCCGGTCGCGGTCGATCCCTCAGGAACGATCGCCGACGGATTGCGTACGCCGAAACCGGGTGCGGTGACGTTCCCAATCGTCCAGCGTTTGGTCGAGGGAATTTTATTGGTGACGGAGGATGAGATCCGCGAGATGGTGAAGTACTTGTTGACGCGCGTCAAGATTCTCTCAGAGCCCAGCGGAGCCGTTGCCGTTGCGGCCGTCGTCGCGGGGCGTTTGCCGAAAGGGATCCGCAAAGTCGGCGTGACGATCTCCGGCGGCAACGTCGACTGGGAAGTGCTCGCGAGCCTCTAAGCGTCGAACATCGCGGTGATGTCGCGATAGGGCACGGCTTCGTTTGCGAAGTTGAACG
>DASXZC010000422.1:0-3336 GCA_036502165.1 Bryobacteraceae bacterium | reverse complement strand
CTCAGGATATTCCCAGCCCGGTTGTTGCGCCCGGCAGCGGGGTGAGTGCCGCCGGGCATCGCCCCGTAAAATAGGAGCTCTCTTGGGTCTCGCTACACACGTATAGTGATAGCGGGCAGGGAAGCGTTTCAGGCGGGAGGAATGTTTTATCGGCGGCGTACGGCCGCGAGCGCGCCGAGTTCATACTGCGCGAGGTCGAGCCAGCAGTTCACGGAGGTGTTCTGAACGAAGGTCAAAGTCTCGACGCGAAACGTGCGGGAATGGCGGAACTCCCGCCAGCGCGCAGTGGCCAGATCGGCGGCCTCCTCGACATATGCGGGATCGATACCCTGGGCGAGCGTGACGTGCGGATGATAGACGAACGGTTCCGTATAGACGAGCGGGCCGGAATTCAAAACATCGTGCATGCTGTGCAGTTGGTTGTTGCCATCGTCGAGACCGAGATAGATCACTTTGGTCTGGGGGAAGACTTCGACTGCGCCGAGCTTCACGCAGAAGGGAGGATACTCGGGAACGCACTCGGCGATCTGGCGCTTGGCGAGAAGGTCGGGACCTCCCAATTCACGCGGCGGCAGAATCGTTACATGTGAACGGGCCGCGCACGTAGTGACTAACTCGGCTCTCAAAGCATCGAGAAAAGCGCCCAGCGCCCCCGGAAGATAGCAGACCAGCGCGAACGAGTTGATTCGCTCCGCTCCACTTGGCGGACATTCCATAGCTGCTGCCATTCTAACGTGAAGTTCACACGCTGTGGAGTGTCGCCGGTACTGGCCCTTCCGGGCGGATCCCACGGCGAGTCCGGATTCAGGTACACTGTAAGGAGGGCAATTGCGTCATCCCGAATTAACCGTTCCGTAACCTCAGGATTCACAAGTTCAGGCAAGAGCCACGCCTGTGAGCTCGAGTTTGTGTGCTTGGTGGATTTTCCAACGCTGCCCAGAAAAGACTATTGTTCACGAGGCCTATGTTCAAGGGTTTTCAAAAGCCGAAAAGACTTGTTGCCATTACCGAGACTTTGACGGACCGCTACGGATGTTTCACCGCTCAGCCTTTTGAGCGAGGATTCGGTTCGACCGTCGGAGTCGGACTGCGACGCATTCTATTAAGCGCTATCGAAGGCGCCGCCATCACCGCCGTCAAGATCGAAGGCATTACTAAAGAGAAATTGAATCTGCCGATCCAGGGTGTCGTTGAAGACGCCACCGACATCATTCTCAACCTGAAACAAATTCCGTTCAAAATGTCAGGCGATGGAAATCGCACGGTGCGCGTGAAAACGGAAAGACCGGGCGAGATCGTGTCGGGCCAGCTCGAAGCCGAGTCCGATGTCGAAGTGCTCGACCGCACCATGCACGTCGCTCAAGTGCAGGGCGGGGGCAAGCTGAACATCGAGATGCGCATGCGTCCGGGGCGCGGTTACGTTGCGGGCGATCGCAACGAGGATGAGGATCTGCCGCCGGGCTACATCGCGATCGACTCCGTACATTCGCCGGTGCGCAAGGTCAACTATTCGGTCGAGGCCGCGCGCCTTGGGCAGAATACCGATTACGACAAACTGACTATCGAAGTGTGGACGAACGGCGCGATTTCTCCGCAGGACGCGATCGGGCAAGCGGCGCGGCTGTTCAAAGACCACATGAGCGTCTTCATCAATTTCGAGGAAGAGCCGGAGCTGGTCGATGCGACTGCGACCGAGACGCGAGGCAAATCGAACGAGCTGCTGAGCCGCTCGGTCGAAGAGATGGAACTTTCCGTTCGATCCTACAATTGCCTGAAGAACGCCAACATTCAGACGCTCGGCGATTTGATTCAGAAGACCGAATCGGAAATGCTGCGCACGAAGAATTTTGGACGCAAATCGCTGAACGAGATTCGCGAGATCCTCACGAGCATGGGGCTGACCTTCGGTATGAAGGTCGACTCGCAAGGCCGCCTGCTTTCACCGACCGGTCAGCCGGTCGCGATGCCCGCGGGCGAATAGCTCAACGAACGTACACGAATGGGGACAGTCCACTGGACTGTCCCCGTTTTCAATTTAGGAACCACCCTTGGCGCCGCGGGCTGCTTTCGCCGGCATCTCGACGACAGTCGATGCCGGAGCATCAGGCGTATCGAATCCGACGGTGTTCGCAGGCAATCCCAACACCCGGCGAAGTTCGGTATCGACCTTCACGCGAACGTCCGGATTGTCTTTCATGAATTGACGCGCGTTCTCGCGGCCCTGTCCAATGCGCTCGCCCTGATAGCTGTACCAGGATCCGCTCTTTTCGACGATATTGTGTGCGACTCCGAGATCGATGAGGTCGCCTTCCTTCGAGACGCCTTCACCGTAGATGATGTCGAACTCGGCTTCGCGGAACGGCGAGGCAACCTTGTTCTTCACGATCTTGACCTTCGTGCGATTGCCGGTGACGGTTTCGCCATCCTTGATCGCGGCGATCCTGCGGATGTCGACGCGGACCGAGGAATAAAACTTCAACGCGCGGCCGCCGCTGGTCGTCTCAGGACTTCCAAACATGACACCGATCTTCTCGCGGATCTGGTTAATGAAGATCAGGCACGTATTCGACTTCGACACAGTGCCGGTCAGCTTGCGCATCGCCTGCGACATGAGGCGCGCCTGGATGCCGACGAAGGCGTCGCCCATTTCGCCATCGAGCTCGGCCTTGGGCACGAGCGCGGCTACGGAGTCGACGACGAGAACGTCAATCGATCCCGATGAAATGAGGGCGTTCGTAATTTCGAGCGCTTGTTCGGCGTAGTCCGGTTGCGAGACGAGCAGGTTGTCAACGTCCACGCCGAGCTTGCGGGCGTAGATCGGATCGAGGGCGTGTTCGACGTCCACGAATGCAGCCATGCCGCCGGCCTTTTGGGCCGAGGCCACGACTTGCAAGGCGAGGGTCGTCTTGCCTGAGGACTCCGGCCCGAAGATCTCGCAGATGCGTCCGCGCGGGAGTCCGCCGACGCCGAGCGCGTAGTCGACCGAGATGGAGCCGGTCGAGATCGACGAAATCGGCACTACCGCCTCGCTCGAGCCAAGACGCAGAACCGTCCCTTTGCCGAATTGTTTTTCGAGTTGCCCCAGCGCGGCAGTCAGTGCGCGGGAGCGTTCTTTGTCATCTATGATTGTTGCCATGGGTATTCCTCGCGGCGTCAGGTCTTCTCGGGGAGTGGTACTGAGCATTATAGCGAACCTCCTCCGGGCACACCACTAGCAATTGGCGTCTTCGGTGGAGACGCCCTATAGGTGACATCCCAGGTCCAGATCTAGCTCACAAAGAGCTTCATCCCGATGATAGCAGAAGTTCTGCTAAAAGGCGAATAAAATACGAACAC
>DASXZC010000421.1:0-3749 GCA_036502165.1 Bryobacteraceae bacterium | reverse complement strand
AGCGATACGCCAGAGATGAGGCCGTTGTAGAGCGTGCGCTCGAAGACATCGATGTACTTCGCGTCGCCATGCAGCAGGAACAGGCGCTGATTCCAATAATCATTGCCGGCCGCGGCGCAGGTCTCGTTGTAGGCGCTCATGTTGGGCAACTGGTAGTTGTTGCCGAACGCCTCGCCTGAACTGGTCGCGCCGATGCCGCCCGTAATGTAGAGCTTCTTTTGAGAGACGTTCTCCCAGATGCGATCGATCGCATTGGTGTACGCTTCGTCGCCTGTCAGCGCCGCGACATCCGCCATTCCGGAGTACAAATATGTCGCCCGCACAGCATGCCCTTCGGCTTCCGTCTGCTGTATGACTGGAACGTTCGATTGATTGTAGACGCGCCCACTACCCGGACGTCCGTCGGGTCCACGCGAATCGAGCAGGAACTTCGAAAGGCGCAGGTAGCGCGCATCGCCTGAAAAGCGATACAACTTCGCAAGCCCCAACTCGGTAATCTCATGCCCAGGCCAGATCTCCTGCTTTCCTGGACCAAACGTCGCATCGAGCAGGTCAGCCGTCCGCAGAGCGATATCGAGCAGAGTGCGTTTGCCGGTTGCCTGATAATGCGCGACAGCGGCCTCATAAAGGTGGCCGAGGTTGTACAACTCGTGACTGTCGACGCTCTCAAACACCCAGCGCTTCGGCCCCGCCCACGGATGAGGATGCACCGGATCGATCGTGCGCGTCGTGTACAGATATCCATCCTTCTCCTGCGCCGCTCCAATCTTTGCGATCAGGCTGTCGAGATACGCGTCCAGCTTCGGATCGGGCGCCACCGACAACGTGTACGATGCGCCTTCGATCACTTTGTAGACATCGCTGTCGTCGAACGGATATCCAGGCGGCTTCATGTCATGCGGCTCGCCGCGCAATGCCTCGGCGGCACGTATGAAGTTGTTGACGCGTCCGGTTTCCTCTTCCTTTTCGAACGCAAATGGGATCGTCACCGTCCGATTGATCTCGATCTTCGGCGCCCAGAAATGGTCGGTCACATGCACAGCCGTGAACGGCACTGGTGTCACCGGATAGTCGCGCCGGACCTGCGCCGATAGAACGGCGCTGAGCGCCACGACTCCGAAACCGAGAGTAATCGCTTTCATCACGGTTTTCATTATAGACTTCGATAAGACAGCAAATGAATCTGCAGCAAGTCGCCAAGCGCGCCGGAGTGTCGACCGCGACCGTCTCCCGCGTCCTCAACAATCAGGAACTCGTGCGAGGCAAGACTCGCGACCGCGTGCTGCAGGCGATCGAGGAACTCAAGTATCACCCGAACGTCCACGCCCGATCCCTCGCCGAGGGCAAGAGCCGGACCGTCGGCGTCATCCTTTCGAACTTCGAGAATCCGTTCTTCTTCGATATCTACAAAACGGTCGAGACGTACGCGCGGGGTCGCGGCTACGATATTGTGGTCGCGAATACCGACTACAAGCCTGATCGGCTCGCCTCCTGCGTCCGCTCAATGCTGGGGCGTCGGCTGGCCGGACTCGCTCTCATCGTGTCTGAGACGCCCGACAATGTCATCGAGGAGCTGCAGGGCTATCCGGCGATGCCGGTCGTTCTGTACGACGCCGGTAAGACAGGCGGCAATCTTCTCAGCATCCGCGTCAACTACCGGCGCGGCATCGAACGAGTCGTCGAATACCTGTACGGAATCGGCCATCGGAAATTCGGATTCGTGGGCCACCACGGCGCCCTCGGACCCTTGAGTGATCGCCGCGATGCGCTGATGCGTGCGGTTGCGTCGAAGGAAGGCAAGGCTGCGGCGAAGGGAATCGAGGTTCATGTCGCGACTGATTCCGACTCCCTCGAAGGCGGCCGTTTCGCGGCGCGGCAACTGCTCGTCTCTGGTCATCAGCCGACTGCGATTGTCTGCGTGAACGACCTGATGGCGGTTGGAGTATTACGTGAACTTCGCGACCGCAACCTGCGGGTGCCGCGCGACATCTCCGTCACAGGTTTCGACAACATCAAGCTCTCGGAGTTCTGTTATCCGCCCTTGACCACCGCGCACGTCCCGCGCGAACAGATTGGCCAAATCGTCTGCCGCGGACTGATTCCGCGCGAGGACGAGCCGCCGATCGAACACGACGTACTGATCGATCCGGAACTCGTCCTACGCGATTCGACCGGCCCCGCGCCGCCGCGTTGATACGCCTGTGGTACTGTGACCGGTGCGGAGCAAAGTTTGCCAACATGACCCCAACGAAGACATCCCCAAGATTCACCCGCCGCGGTTTCGGCGCGGCCATTGCCGCCTCAGCAGCCCTCGCGGCTCCCGCTCCCGCAGCCGCCCAGGATCGCAGCGGAACGCTCCCGAACGAAGCTCCCTTCGATCCGCCGATCGAGTTCGCGCGCAAGGACGCTCCTGTAAAGCTGCATCCGTTTCCGATGCCCCAAGTCCGTTTGCTCCCCGGTCTCGCGAAGGATGCCCAGGACTGGAACCGCGGCTATCTGGATCGTCTCTCGGCCGATCGCCTCGTCCGCAACTTCCGCATTAATGCCGGTCTCGCCGACAAGGCAGAACAGCTTGGCGGATGGGAGGAACCGGTCTGCGAAGTCCGCGGCCACTTCACTGGCCACTACCTTTCCGCGACCGCGTTGATGTACGCGTCGACGGGCGACTCCGCGGTCAAGGCTAAGGGCGATCAGATGGTCGACCAACTGGCGCAGTGTCAGAAGGCCCTCGGCGGCGGCTACCTGAGCGCGTTTCCTCGCGAATTCTGGGATCGGCTGGATAAGCGTGAGAAGGTTTGGGCTCCGTTCTATACGATCCACAAGATCATGGCGGGCATGTATGACATGCATCGCCTCACCGGCAATGCGCAGGCGCTGGAGGTTCTCGAGGGCATGGCTCATTGGGCCGACGAGTGGACCGCCAATAAGCCCGAAGCGCACATGCAGGAGATCCTGAAAACCGAATACGGCGGCATGAATGATATCCATTACATTCTCGCCGCTGCCACTGGCAATGATCGCTGGGCTCGGGTTGGCGATCGATTCACCAAGAAGTCGTTCTTCAATCCGCTGGCCTTACGGCGCGACGAATTGAAAGGATTGCACGTCAATACGCACATCCCGCAAGTGATCGGCGCGGCTCAGCGTTATGAGATTTCGAGCGACACGAGGTTCCACGATGTCGCCGATTATTTCTGGTACGAGGTCGTCAGCGCCCGCTCTTATGTAACTGGTGGAACCAGCAATGGTGAAGGATGGCTCGCACAGCCGCGCCAGCTTGCGGCCGAACTGAAACGTTCGACCGACACCACCGAATGCTGCTGCGCGTACAACATGATGAAGCTAACGCGCCATCTCTATGGATGGTCGGGCGATCCGCGCTACTTCGATTATTACGAGCGCGTGCTCCTCAATCACCGCCTCGGGACGATCCTGCCGGAGAAGGGCTACACGCAGTATTATCTGTCGCTCACGCCCGGCGCCTGGAAGACGTTCGGCAATGAGGACCACTCATTCTGGTGCTGCACGGGTACCGGCGTCGAAGAGTATTCGAAGCTCAACGACAGCATCTACTGGCACGACGGCGCGGACGGATTGTTCGTGAATCTGTTCGTCGCGTCGGAACTCGACTGGCGCGAGAAGGGAATCAAGGTCCGCCAGGAGACATCGTATCCCGAGCAGCAGTCGACGACCCTCGTCATCACCGCGGCGCATCCGACTGCGTTCGGATTGCGGTTGCGCATTCCCGC
>DASXZC010000420.1:0-15859 GCA_036502165.1 Bryobacteraceae bacterium | reverse complement strand
GCGGCTTCACTTGACGGGCGACCTTGTCGGGCTCGAAGTCGTCGAGACTGCGGAAATGCAGATCGACCTTCAGCTTCGGAGCGTCGGCGTCTTCGCTCAACTTGTTCTCGACGGAGAAGGCCAGGTGGGGCTTCATCCCTTCGAGCACGCTATCAAAATTGTCGGGGTTAACCTCGACGAACTTGCGATCCTTCAAACGCGGCAACGGTTCGGTGGGTTGTCCGGTGAAGTCGCCGAGAACGCCCATTACGAAGGGCAGTTCCTTGATCTCGATCGCGTCGCCAACCTCCACGTCGTAGGTGACGTGGACGCGGGGGGGACGGACCCGATCCAGCTTATGTTGTGTACTTGCTTTTGCCATGAGTAGCCTCTTTACGATTCAGATTCTGGCTTGTTCCGCCACCAGCTCCGGCCATCACGGCCGGCACCGCTGACTGGCAACGATTGTATATGCCGCGTCTCGATGAGTCAAGAACGTCCCGGACCAGGGTCCGGTCCCGATTTGCCGATTGCGCCTGCCGATGCCCATTGCCAGAGTGGAGGTTCCATTCCTTTTGTGACTCGGCGAGGCGGATCGTTTCATCTCTCGCGGCAAACGATGCCTGTAAGGACACGCGAAAAAATCCGGCGGGAAAGGTCAACGGCTCATCAAATTTTTTTCGCTCCGGTTAGAATCGGGAGTGGATGCCTGTTCACGCCCTGACTCCCCGATTCTTAGAAAAGATCTGGGGATCGCAACATCTCCTACCTTGGTTCCCTGACGCCTCCTCGAAGATCGGCGAGGTGTGGCTCGAAGGTCCGCAGGGCGAGGCCTTGCCGCTGCTGATCAAGTTCCTGTTCACGACGGAGGCCTTGTCGGTCCAGGTGCATCCGAAGGATGAGTACGCCCGGGCGAACCATGACTCGAACGGGAAGACAGAGATGTGGTACATCCTTCGCACCTCGCCCGGCGCGCGGATCGCCTTGGGATTGAAGCGGGCTTTCACGCCCGAAGAGTTACGCGAGGCGTCGCAGACAGGCAGCATCGAAGAGCATTTGAATTGGATCGACGTGAGCCCGGGCGAGACGTATTTCGTACCCGCCGGAACCATCCACGCGATCGGCGCCGGTGTCGCTTTGTGCGAAATCCAGCAGCAGTCGGACGTGACTTATCGTCTATATGATTACCATCGTCCCCGCCAACTTCACCTCGATCACGCCATGAAAGTTTCCGATCTGCGCGCCTACGAGCGTCCGCGCAAGCCGGTCGGCGTTCTCGTCGAATGCCCGTATTTCCGCACCCAGCGGCTAGTGGTGCGCCGTCCTGTTGCCGTGCCCGGTGATGGTCCCCAATGGCTGATTTGCCTCGAGGGGGAAGGCGCGATTGGTGAATTGAATTATGGTCCCGGCAAGGCTTTTGAGGTGACCGGCGATCAATCCGTCCGGATTCACTCCGCGGGAAGCAGCGTTTTTCTGAGAACGTCTGTCCCTTAAGTCGAAATTGAGAGGATTTTCCGCTCGAGAGTATTAATAGGATACGGCGGCGCCGCTCGCCGCGACTCCCGGCGGCGTGCGGCAAAATCTGCGATACTGTGTATGGCTCTGCTTGTTACTTCTTCCGTTGGCCGGAATGAAGTTCTTAGGTCCTACTGAACGTCCGCGCTTCAATGAAGCGATGGCCCTCGTGTTGTTACTCGTGGGGCTATGCGCGATCTTAAGTTTCGCGTCGTACTCCCCTCTCGATATCTCCTGGAACACGGTCGGCCGGGCCGCCAAGCCTACCAATCTGTTCGGCGATTTCGGAGCGCATATCTCCGACTTCGCGTTGCAATCGTTAGGCCTTGCCGCCTACGCGTTCCCCTTGGGCTTGTTTTGCCTGGGATGGAAATGGGTTCGATCCTCGCCGATCGAAGCACCCGGCGTAAAAACATTCGGATTTTTGCTGCTCGCGCTGGCGCTCTGTTCAGCGTTTGGCATGGTGCCATCGTGGCATCCCATCGGCGGCGCCGTTCCCGCCAGCGGACTCCTCGGGGTCCTGCTTGCCTCCTTTCTCGTCGAGCATCTGAACGAACTCGGCGCGTTGCTGCTGACGACCGCCGCGCTCGTTCTATCTTTATATTTAGTTTCGACATTCCATTTAGGCATGGTCGCCGAATGGTTCAGCGGTCCCATCGGATTTTTCGAAAATCTCGGCGCGCGGTTTCGCGCATGGCGCACGCGGCAAGCGGAACGCGCGGCGTCGCGCCGTGACGCTCGCGTCCGCGCGGCTGTCGAAGCGGCCGAAGCCGCTGCATTGGCAGAGCAAAAAATGGCGACTCAACCGGAAGCGGCGCCCATCCGTCCGAGGCGCGCGCGAGCTGCCGCCGCGGGCACTGGCTTCGTTTCGGAAACTGATGCGCCGCCTGCCGCCGCCGATCCGATGGCTCGCGCCGGACTCTTCGCCGTCCCGGCGTTCGAACCCTCGATCGTTCCCGCTCCCGGATTGCGTGAACGCCAGCCCGATCTCGAAGAAGAAGAGGACGACATACCGATCCACGCGGTCGAAGCTCCTGAACGCGAGGAAATCCGCGCGCGCAAAGTCGCGGCCATGCCTGCCTCCGTCGCGCCCGACCTTCCAAAGCCGAAGTCCCGCAAGCGGACTTACACGCTCCCCCCCACCGATCTGTTGAACGAACCGCCCGAGCGCGCCGGCTACGATACGCAGGAACTCAAGGAAACCGCCGCCCGCATCAAAGCGAAGTTCGAGGAGTTCAACGTCCTCGGCAACGTGGTGCAGATCAATCCCGGCCCGGTGGTCACGACGTTCGAATTCAAACCGGAAGCCGGCATCAAGTACAGCCGCATCACTTCCCTCCATGAGGACTTGTGTCTCGGCTTGCAATGCGAGTCGATCCTGATCGAACGCATTCCCGGCAAGCCGACCATCGGCATTGAAGTTCCGAATACGAAGCGCGAAGTGATCGCTCTGCGCGAGGTCCTCGAGTCGCCTGAGTTCCACGATTCGCCGTCGAAGCTCACCATCGCGCTCGGCAAGGACATCAGCGGACGCATCAAAGTCGCCTCCCTCGAGACGATGCCGCACTGCCTGATCGCGGGCTCGACCGGCTCGGGCAAATCGGTGATGCTCAATACGCTGATCATGTCGGTGCTCTATAAGTCGACTCCGGATGATGTGCGCATGATCCTCGTCGATCCGAAACGCCTCGAGATGGGCTTGTATGAAGGCGTGCCGCACTTGCTCACGCCGGTGATCACGGATCCGAAGAAGGCGACCAACGCCCTACGCAATGCAGTGTTTGAGATGGAGCGGCGATTGAAGCTGCTGGCGATCCAGGGCGTCCGCAACATCGAGCAGTACAATCGCAAAGTCCGGCAGCTCATGAATGAGCCGCGCAGTCTGTTCGAGGAGGATAACGTAGGGCCGAACGCCGAAGAAGAACTGCGTCCGCTGCCGTACGTCCTGATCATCATCGACGAGCTCGCGGATCTGATGATGCTCGAACGCGCCGGCGTCGAAGAATCCGTCACGCGTCTCGCCCAGATGGCCCGCGCCGTGGGAATGCATCTCGTGCTCGCGACCCAGCGTCCGAGCGTGGACGTCATCACGGGTTTGATCAAAGCGAACTTCCCATCGCGGATCAGCTTCCGCGTTGCGACTCGAGTCGACTCACGCACCGTGCTCGACAGCATGGGCGCAGAGCATCTGCTGGGCAAGGGCGACATGTTGTTCCTGCCGCCGGGAACCTCGCGCCTGCATCGCATTCACGGGTCTTACGTGACCGAGGTAGAAACGAATCAACTGGTCGATTATTGGAAACAGCAAGCGGAGCCAGAGTACGACAAGAGTTTTCTGCTGGCGCCCCCGGCTGAGGACGATGGTGGCGGAGAGAGCGAGGACTCGGAAGAGTTCAACGCAACAGAAGATCCTGTATATCAGGACGCGGTGCGAGTGGTGTGCGAGATGGGAAAGGCGTCCACGTCGATTCTGCAGCGGAGGCTGCGGCTCGGCTATGGACGCGCGGCCAGGATCCTGGACATGATGCAGCGGGACGGGATCATCGGGCCACCGGACGGCAGCCGTCCGAGAGAAGTCCTGAAGCGGCCGGACTGGCTCAGCCAAGTCGATTCGCTTCCGTAGCCCAATGAAAAAGGCCGCCTCGAAAGAGGCGGCCAAGAGTGCAATTAAGGAGGTGCAACAATCACTGACAGAACTAACACTGACGAAAGATCGATTGAACCGCGATCAAATGAAAAAGGGAGCAGCCTCGAAAGGCGCTCCCTCCAGTTCAGATCTTCGATTCCTTGTACTCCACGTGCTTACGAATCTTCGGGTCGAACTTCTTAATAAGAAGCTTCTCCGACTTCGTCTTCGGATTCTTCGAAGTCGTGTAGAAGTGACCCGTACCGGCTGTGGAAACAAGTCTGATTAAAATTCTTGCCATGGGGTTATACCTTCTCGCCCCGCGAGCGCATCTCACGCAGCACCGGTTCGATCCCAAGCTTATCGATGGTCTTCATCGCCTTGGCCGAAACACGTAATGTGATGAAACGATTCTCGGACGGAACCCAAAAACGTTGGTCATGCAGATTCGGCAGGAACCTGCGTTTGGTTTTGTTGTTGGCATGGGAAACCCGGTTTCCCGACATCGGCTTCTTGCCGGTTACTTGACACACCTTTGCCATAGCTCTATTGTACTTGGTTTGACTCGATTCCGCCACATGTCGAACAAACGTTTTTGCACGATCTCGTGTCTGTTAACTGGATTACTATCCCCGATAGTCGTTTCAGCCGCTTCTTCCTGGACGATAACTCCTACAGGATCAACGGCTTCCCTGCGGGCCATCGTCGCGGTCAACGACCGGGACATCTGGGCGTCGGGCTCGAAAGGCACCGTCCTGCACTCGATCGATGGTGCCGCTCATTGGACAAAAGTGACCGGTCTGCCCGAGGATCTCGACTTCCGCGGCCTGCAAACTTTGGATGGCAACACCGTTACTGTAATGTCCGCCGGACTGGGCGAGAAGTCGCGGATCTATCGCACTATCGATGCCGGAATCCACTGGACGCTGGTCTACCAGAATACGGTTCCGCAAGCCTTCTTTGACGACGTGCGCTTCTTCGATTTCCGGTTTGGCCTCGTGATCGGAGATCCGGTCGACGGAGCGTTTTTTATTCTCTCGACGTTCGACGCCGGCGCAACCTGGCAGAGGCAGGACGGTCCAACCGCCGAAGTGGATGAGGGCGCCTTCGCTGCCTCGAATTCCTCGCTCGCAGTCGACCGTTCCGGTCACGCCTGGTTCGGCACCGGAGGCGTCCGAGGAGGACGCATTTACAGCTCCGATGACTATGGCCGGACTTGGGTTGTGTCAGATTCAACGATCCGCCACGATACCGCCGAGTCCGGCGTCTTCAGTATTTCGTTCCACGACTCCAAGCACGGCTACGCCATTGGCGGCGACTATAAGAAGCCCGGCGATAAGGAATCCGTCTTCGCCGAATCGAATGATCGCGGAATCTCGTGGCACACCGCGGCCGGACCCTCCGGCTATCGCTCCGCCGTCGCCGTTCATGATCGTTATGTATTCGTCACCGGCCCCTCGGGCAGCGAATTTCGTCTCGCCGCGAAAGGGAAAAAATGGCAGCCGATCGCGGGTGAAGGGTTTAACGCGCTCAGCGTTCCGGCGAAGGGCAAGATGATTTGGGCCTGCGGCGATAAAGGCAGAATTGCTCACTTCGAATACCGTTGACGATCCTTCGGAATATAATCGAGGTGCCTATGTCGCAAGCCGCCTCCGCGCCGATGACTGCTGAACTCGCCGGCAATTTGATCCATCGTTTCAACGTTGGCGACGCTCTTCGACGCAGTTCGGGCCGCTATCCGCGCAAGCGCGCGATCCAATTTCAGGAACGCGAACTGACGTACACGCAACTGAACGCCCTGGCCAATCGGATCGCTCGCTTTCTGCTGCAGGCAGGAATCAAGCGCGGAGATCCGGTGGCGATTCTCAGCCTGAATTCGCCCGAGTATGTCGCGACGTTCTTTGCCTGCGCGCGCATCGGTGCTCCGCTGGTGCCGATCAATCTCATGCTGACGGCGGACGACATCGACTTCGTCCTCGACAAGGTCCACGCCAAGGCGATCCTCTACGTTCCGATCCTGGCCTCAAAATTGAATCTCTCCGGACCCATCGCGCAAGCGCTCGAGCATCGTTGGATCGTCGATGAACATTTCACCAGCGCACTCGACGCGCTCGATGGATCGGATGTGGAAGTCTTTGTCGCGAACGAAGACCCCGCCACGATCATCTTCACCAGTGGCACGACCGCGCGGCCCAAAGGCGTCGTCAATACGCACCTGAACTGGTACGCCAATCTGATCTCGGCCTTCGGCGACTCGCTGCTCAGCCGCCATATGAAGATCCTGCTCGCGCTGCCGATGTTCCACGTTGCCGGATTGTCGAACGTCATGGGATGCTTCTCGGCTGGTATGGAATCCGTCATCATCACGATCCCCAAGCCGGAACTGATCCTCGACGCGATCCACAGGAATCAACCCAATGTCGTCGGTCTTCCCGCGACGGTCTATGTGGGACTGCTCAACACGCCGGGCATTGAGAAGGTCGACTTCTCATCCATTAAGCGGATGGGCGTCTTCCAATATTTGCCCACGAATCTCTTTCAACGCTGGCGTGAACTGGTGCCGAACGCCGAGTGGATGAACTATTGGGGACAGACGGAGATGACGCCGCTCGGATCCTCCACGCCTCCCGAGGATCTGGCACGCAAGCTCTGCGCGCCCGACCCGATCGGCTTGACGCACCTGCCGCTCGACCTGCTCGTGGTCGACGACGACATGAACGAACTCCCTGCGCACAAGGTCGGTGAATTCGTCTGCCGCGGACCGAGCGTCACTCCCGGATATTTGAACGATCCGGTTGCGAACGAGGCCCTGTTCCGCGGTGGATGGCATCACACCGGCGACATGGGCTACAAGGACGACGAAGGCTACCTGTACTTCGTCGATCGCAAGAAGGACATGATCAAGTCCGGCGGCGAGAACGTCGCGAGCCAGGAAGTCGAAGAGGCCCTCGCCCTGCATCCCACGGTCGCGGAAGTAGCCGTCGTAGGCATCTCCGATGAATATTGGATCGAGAAAGTCGTCGCTGTCGTCGTGTGCCGTTCCCCTATCACTGCGGAGGAACTGCTGCAGTTCGGCAGGGCTCGCCTCGCGTCGTTCAAGGCGCCGAAGCAGGTCTACATCGTCGATCACTTGCCAAAGAATCCGACAGGAAAAGTCCTCAAGCGCGAACTACGCAAACAGATTGAGAGTGGAGAATTGAAATCATGATTCGAATCGCCAATGGGCAGGGCTTCTGGGGCGATTCGCTCGAAGCGCCGCTCGAACAGGTGCGCCGTGGCCCGATCGACTACCTGACGCTCGACTATTTAGCTGAGATCACCATGTCGATTCTGCAGAAGCAGCGCGCGCGCGATCCGCGTATGGGCTTCGCCTACGATTTCGTACAGATGATCAGCCGTGGCCTCGGCGACATCATGGCGCGGAAGGTCAAGGTCATCGCGAACGCGGGCGGCATCAATCCGAACGCTTGCCGCGACGCGATCATCGACGTCGCTCGCAAGCAAGGCTTCGCCGGAAAACTGAAAGTCGGAGTCGTCGCCGGCGACGACATCATGGATCGCCTCGATGATTTCATCGCCCGAGGCATCGCGCTCAAGAATATGGATACCGGTGAGGAACTGTCGACGATTCGTTCGCGCGTGCAATCCGCGAACGTCTACTTCGGCGCATGGCCCGTGGTCGAAGCGCTGCACGGAGGTGCGCAGATTATCGTCACCGGCCGCTGCACCGATACGGGCATTTCGCTCGCACCGATGATCCACGAATTCGGCTGGGCGCGCGACGATTGGGATAAGCTCTCCGCCGGAACCATCGCCGGCCACAGCATCGAGTGCGGAGCTCAATGTACCGGCGGCAACTGCCAGGTTGATTGGCAGACCATCCCCGATCTCGCCGGGATCGGCTATCCGATCGTTGAAGCCGAGCCGGATGGCACCTTCACCCTCACCAAGCATGAACACACCGGCGGACGCGTCACCGTTGCCGGTGTCAAAGAGCAGCTCGTGTACGAAATGGGCGATCCGCACGAATACATCACGCCGGATTGCGTCGCCGATTTCACGACCATTCATCTTGAACAGGCCGGCGAGAATCGCGTCCGATTCAGCGGCATCAAAGGACGTCCCGATACGCCATTCTATAAGGTCTCGATCAGTTACGCGAACGGCTTCAAGGCATCGGGAGTTCTGCTGTATTCCTGGCCGAACGCCTTCGACAAGGCGCAAGCCGCCGACCGGATCCTGCGTGAGCGTCTCGACCGCCTGGGTCTGAAGTTCGACAAAGTCGCGACGGAGTTCATCGGCGCGGGCGGCTGCCACGGCTTGCAACTCGCTGGTCCGCCATCGCCGGATCTTCCGGAAGTCCTGCTGCGCATCGGAGTTCGATCGCAAGACAAGGCAGCCGTCGAGCGCTTCACTAAAGAAATCGCGCCATTGGCATTGAACGGTCCTCCGACCGTGACCGGCTTCGGCAGCGGACGTCCGCGCCTCGAAGAGATCGTCGCGTATTGGCCCGCGTTGATTCCGAAGACGGCCCTGCAGCCCGTCGTTTCTGTGACCGAGGTGTCCGCATGAAGAAAGTCCGTCTGCTCGAAATCGCACACGCCCGCTCGGGTGACAAGGGCGACACATCGAACGTTGGCCTCATTGCCACCCGTCCCGAGGACTACCCGTTGCTCGTGGCACAAGTCACCGCGGAACGCGTCAAACAGCACTTCGCCGAAATCTGCCTGGGTAAAGTGGAACGCTTTGAACTTCCCAATCTCGGCGCTCTCAACTTCCTGTTGCACGAGAGCCTCGATGGCGGCGGCACGATGTCGCTGCGCTCCGATCCGCAAGGGAAAACCTACAGCGCCGCGCTGCTGCGCATGGAGATCGAAGTTCCCGCATGAGCGAACGCATCCTCGTTGAAATCCGCGGAACCGTCGCAGCAATCACGCTCAATCGTCCTGAAAAGCGCAACGCTATCGACGGGTTGTTGATTCAGGAACTGAAGGATGCTTTCGCCTCAACGCGCGCGAACGACGAGCTTCGAGTCATCACGCTCACCGGAGCAGGGAAGGACTTCTGTTCCGGCGCCGATCTCGCCGGGCTCGAGAAAGTCCGCAACGCGGGCGTGATGGCGAACATGGAAGATGCCCGCGCCATGGCGGAGTTGTTCATCGCCATGCGCCGCCATCCGAAGCTGATCGTCGCGTTAGTCAAGGGCAGGGCACTCGCCGGCGGCTGCGGACTCGCGACCGCGTGCGACCTCGTTCTCGCCGAGGAATCCGCCAGCTTCGGCTACCCCGAGATCAACATCGGATTCGTTCCCGCCATGGTCATGGCGATCCTCAGGCGGTCGGTCAGTGAAAAGCGCGCGCTCGAACTGATCACCTCCGGCGCGCCGGTCACGGCCGCGCAGGCAAAAGAATTCGGCATGATAAATCAGATTTATCCGAATAATGATTTCGATGTACAGGCGGCCGCATATGTCGAAAATCTGGCAAGCCGTTCCGGTAGTGCCAGTACTCTGTGCAAAAACCTTCTCTATCATATGGATCAAATGTCCTTCGAAACCGCGATCGAAGCCGGAGTCCATGTGAACGGCATCGCGCGGCTCACCGAAGACTGCCAGACGGGGATCGACAAGTTCCTCAAGCGCCGCTGATTGTACAATTTCTAAACACCCGGCTGGACATAAGACACCTCCTCGCACCTCTACCCTCATTTGAGGGGATTCCTAACTGAAGCAATAAAACAAGTTAATTCGCCCAGTCGATTTTTGAGCATTTGGCACCCCGGATGCCCTAACAAGTTCGCTGGCCAGCGGCACTTGGGAAGCGAAGTCTCCCCTGCTCGACGGCTCTCGAGAATCCTGGCCAGCATCTCTCGTTTTGCGCGTTCCCGATTGCGCACAAGTCGCATCCGAACTGACCTCCGGACTCCTTGACAAGCAGTATGGTGTTAGAGATAATTCAGGACGGTTTGGTAGAGTTTAAGCTCTACCTTCAGCTTCGATCTTCCCGTCTATATCTCCGGGCGGGAAATCAACGAGTTTTCGGAGTTCTCTCCGGGGTGCCGCTCTTGGGTCCGCTGCACTGTCTGAGAGACCGGGAGGGAGAGCGCGCCGTTCCGGTGCGCCTCCCTCTCGCATTTGTGAAACGTTTCCGCCACCAATGTACGAAGACGATTCGCCCATCAAGATTCTCGCCGTGGACGACGATCGCGTGACCCTGGCGATTTTCAAGAGCACGCTCTCCGGCCTCGGACTCCAAATCTTCACCGCCAGCAATGCCGAGTCCGCTCTCGAGATCGTGCGCGCGGAGCATCCGCAGATCCTCCTTCTCGATCTCGTCCTGCCGGGCGTCGTTGGCTTCGAACTCCTCGATCGAATTCTTGCGATCGATCCCTCGACCGACATTGTATTGACGACTGCGCACTACTCGACCGAGTCCGCCGTCGAGGCGATCCAGCGCGGCGCCAGCGACTATTTGAACAAGCCCATCGCCGTCGATCGGCTGCAGCAGCGCGTCGGCAACCTGGTCGCGGATTGGAAACGCCGCAGCCGTGCCCAGCGCCTCGATGAGCAGCTTCTCGATGCGTATCGTTTCGAAGGCATCATCGGCCGCAGTCCGCTGATGCTCGAAGTGTTCGCGAAGATGCGCCGCGTAGGCCCGCACTTTCACACCGTCCTGCTGACCGGCCAAACCGGTACAGGAAAGGAACTGGCGGCCCACGCTCTGCACGGTTTGAGTCCACACTCGGGCGGACCCTTTATTGTCTGCAACTGCGCGGCGATCCCTGAAAATCTGATGGAGAGCGAATTGTTCGGGCACGTCCGCGGATCCTTCACCGGCGCGCATCAGGACAAGATCGGAGTCTTCGAAGCCGCGCACAACGGCACGCTGTTCCTCGACGAGATTGGCGAACTGCCGCTGGCTGCGCAAGCAAAGCTGCTGCGGGCGATCCAGCATCAGGAGATCCATCGCGTCGGCTCGCCTTCCGGCAAGAAGATTTCCGTCAAGATTATCGCCGCGACCAACGTCGACCTGCGGATGTCCGTCGAGCAGCGACGCTTCCGTGAGGATCTCTTCTTCCGTCTGTCGATGGTGGAACTTCATTTACCTCCGCTCGCCGATCGGCGCGACGATCTGCCGCTGCTGATGAGCTTCTTCGTAAAGATGTATTCGACGCGATATAAGAAGCACGTGCGCGGATTTTCCCGCCGTGCCGAAGGTGTGCTGGCGCGTTATGGCTGGCCGGGAAATGTGCGCGAACTCGAGAATCTCGTCGGCTACTCCTGCATGATGGCGGATGGCGACCTGATCGAAGTCGAGCATCTGCCCGACCGCGTGAAAAATGCCGCCCGCATTGACTCCGATGGCGATACGCCACTGGTGACGCTCGATGTCATGCAGCGCGTACACGCCCGGCGCGTGCTCGCCGCAACCAAGGGAAATAAGGTCAAAGCCGCCGAGATTCTCGGCATCAGCCGTGCGACTCTTTACCGTCTGATCGCGGACCAGGACGAATCCACGCCGGTCGACTGAGCGCAACTCGCCGCTCTGTTACACTCGAATTCCGGGCCAATCCTATCCGAATGAATTGGTATTACGCAGATCGGGGCCGCCAGACAGGCCCCGTCCAGCAAACCGAATTGGAGCAGCTCGTGCAATCTGGCGCGCTGCCCTCGTCCGCGCTCGTCTGGACTGAGGGAATGGCCGATTGGAAGCCCTATTCGACCATCGAGAAGATCGATCCGCCCTCTACTGCTGTCCAACCATTCGCGCCGATCGAACTCTCTGTTAAGCCCGGTTCGTGCGTGTGCTGCGGACGAGCCATGCCTCCAGAAGACTCTACAGTCATCAGCGCCCGCACCGTATGCTTCGAGTGCCAACCGGTTTTCATCGAACGGCTCCGCGAGGGTGGACTCGAGAAGCTCCCCGGCCTGCCGCCCTACTCCGGATTTTGGATCCGTTTCGCCGCCAAAATCGCTGATTACAGCCTCCTCAACATCGTGCAGTCGGTATTCATCGCGACCTTCTTTGCATGGATGCTGCGGCCGAAGGCGCGGTTTACTTCGGATGCTTTGGTCGGCTACGGCGTCTCATCGCTTGCCGGCATGGTGATGAGCTGCGCCTACCAGGTCTTCTTCCTGACCACTCGCGGAGCGACGCCAGGCAAGATGCTGTGCTATCTCCGCGTGATCCGGCCGGATGGCTCGCCAGTCAAGATGGGCACGGCGTTCGGCCGTTACTTAGGCGAAATTGTCGACGCGTTCACTCTTGGAATCGGATACATCATGGTCGCATTCGATTCGGAAAAACGGGCTCTCCACGACCGTCTCGCAGGCACGCGCGTGATCGACTCCCTTCCCGAAACATTAGTAAAGAAGGAGCGGCAGCCGGTCGTTCGCGAGATCCAATGCGCTACTTGCCATACCGCCATTCCCGCGCAAGACTGGAACGCCTTCGCTCCCATCCTATGCCCGGGATGCAGCACTCCCGTTCAGGCTCTGGTCTTCCCCGCTTACTCGCGGAGCCTCGGCGATTCGACTCCCGGTGTGAAAACTGTCGAAGGCGAGGCCGGCTGCTACTACCACGATGGCAACCGCGCCACCGCGTCCTGTGAGGAATGCGGACGCTTCCTGTGCCCGGTCTGCGATCTCGACACAGGCTCGCGCCGCTTGTGTCCGAATTGTCTCAATCAGCATCTCGCCTCGGGTCGCCCTACTGAATTCGTCCAGCGCAGTACGTTGTACGATTCGATCGCGCTCACCCTCGCACTGGTCCCGAACCTTTTTCTGCTCACGATTTACCTCACGTTTTTCACCGCTCCGATCGCCATCGGCTTCACGATTTGGAGCTGGAAGAAGCAAGGTTCGATCACTCCTCGCACCAAGTGGCGCTACGTTGTGGCCCTGCTCGTATCGAGCGTGAACCTCCTGTTTATCCTGTTAATCATGGCCCTACTGACCGCTGGAGTTTTCCGCGGAGCGTCCCGATAATGGCGGCATCGATCTATCGGCGCCTCACCGGCAAGCGGCGGGTGTTTCTCAGATATTCGCAATTGTTTCTCGGGCCCGATCACTTGCTGCTGGTGCGTTCGAATCGATTCGAGGAGCGCTATCAGCGGTTCTACTTCAAGGACATTCAGGCGCTCGTCGTCACCGGCATTCCTTCGCGCACTTGGATGCAATCCTCCCTCGGGATCCTCGCCGCCGCGATGATCCTGTTGGCGCTGACGACCATCGCGAATCCCGCGTGGCGCATACTTCTAGGAATGTTCGGTGTCTTCCCTGCGATCATCGCCTTTGCGGATTTCATCCGCGGTGACCGTTGCGGCATGATCGTAAAGACGCCGGCCTCGAATGAACGTCTGTCGGCGGTGTCCCGTATGAGCACCGCGCGAACCGTGCTGGCGGTGATGAAGCCTCTCGTCGAGCAAGCCCAACATGGCGAATGGATGCCGGAGATGATTCCCGTATCCGGACCTCCGGTGATGGCGCCGCCGGAACGTCCTGTGATTCCCGCGACGCGTCTGCTCCCCGGGCTCTTCGGCCTGGTGACACTCGATGCGGCCGTCTTTCTGATCGCCCGGCTGACCCATCGCGACGAACTGTTGGTCGTTGTGATCAACATGATCTTCGCGGAAATCGTGTTGGCGCTGACTGCTCTCCGCCGGCGCGGCGATGATCCTCGTTGGCTGCTCTACGCGCTCTGCGGAGCGGTCGTCGTCTGCGGTTGCATTGACATGCTGAGCGGCGTTGGACTATTCGGATTCTTCGGCTACGTCACCAGTGAGGATCAACGCAGTGGAACTACCAATGCTCCTCGCTTCATGCAGCTCTCCTATGTACAGACAGTGATGTGGTGGGGACTCGGCTGGCGCGCTGTCATCGCTGCCGTGGCATGGGCCCAGTTGACACTCGCGCCGAGGCCTGAGTCGATAACGAATCCTCTCGACGGAGGTCCGCCATCGCAACTGTAGCCGGACCTTCGCTCGCACAGCAGCGCTGCTTCACTCATCCCTGGCGCGAGGCTGCGGTCCGTTGTCCATCGTGCCATCGATTCTTCTGCCGCGAGTGCGCCACCGAACACGAAGGACGCCTGTTATGTACCGAATGCCTCGCGAAGATCGCCGCCGCCGAAGATGCAGGCAAGAGTCACAAGGGATCCCGCCGCATCCTCAGGGCCGCCTCGTGGACCGGCGCCGCCTTGGCCGGACTCTTGATCGCTTGGCTCATCTTCTTTTATGTTGGCGCCGCGCTGGTGCGTGCGCCGTTCGACTTCCACACCGGCGGCTGAGTCATCGAACATGGCCGCCCGAACACAAGTTACTGGCAGACGCAACGGACTCGAGATCGTCGAGGAGGCCGTGCATGTGCTGCGTTCCGCTCCTTTGCGGATCTGGGCCATCTACCTGATCGGCGCGTTGCCGTTCAGCCTCGTGCTGACGTACTTCATCGCCGACATGAGCCGCAGCGCGTTCGCGGCCGAACAACTTCCCGATCTTTCGTTCTGTGTCGCGCTCGCCTTCCTATGGAAACAAGGCTGGCAAGCCGTATTCGCCGCCGAAGTCTACGGCATCATCGAGGGCGGACGCCACCGCTGGAACTGGACTCGCCTCTGGCGGATGATCGCGCTTCAATGTGCCCTGCAACCGTGGAGCCTCATCGTTCTGCCGATCTCGTTCGTCACTGTCTTCCCATTTCCCTACGCAATGGGATTCTTCCGCAACCTCACCCTATACGCCGGACTGGGGCACGCGAAACCCGTTCGAACCGCCCGCAATTACGCCAGTTTGTGGACCGCACAAGCCTGGGGACTGCTGTCGGTGTTCAGCCTGCTCGGCCTGCTGCTGTTCGTGAATTATCTGGTGACCTTGGCGATCGTTCCGCAGTTGTTGAAGAGCTTCTTCGGAATCGAAAATCTCGAGACGCGCTATGCGCAATGGGTACTGAATTCGACGGTCATGACGGCGACCGGTGTGCTGGTCTATCTCAGCCTCGATGGACTGCTCGACGTCGTGTATGTGTTGCGCTGTTTCTACGGAGAAGCGATCGCGACAGGCATCGACCTGCGCGCGAATTTGCGGCGCGCGCTTTCGATGGTCGCTTTGCTCGTGTGCATTTCAGGAGCCGCTGGCGTGATGATCGTGCCGCCCACCGCCTATGCGGCCGAGACGTCCGCCGCCGCGAATCCGATCGACAAGAAGAAGCTCGAACACGCCATCGACGAGGTCGTCCATCGGCGCGAATTCACTTGGAACAGCCCCAAAACCGACACGGAACGCGACGAAGGCAAGCTCGCCGGTTGGGCGAGGAGCGTCTGGAAATCCATCCGTCGTTTTGTGAACTGGCTGGCGGAATGGATCCAGCGCGTATTTTTCCCTGAAGAATCGGGCTCCGAAGCAGGAGGTGGAACCGGCCGGAGCGCGACCATCGTGCGTTGGCTGTTGATCGCGCTGGGGATCGCCTTCGTCCTCGCGATCGTGTACATTTTCTATCGCCAGAGGCAGGCGCAAATGCAACGGCAATCCGCCCGGCCGATCGCCGCGAAACCGATCGTCGATCTCAAAGACGAGTCCGTGACCGCCGATCAACTGCCCGAGGACTCCTGGTATTCGCTCGCGCGCGAATGCATCGACAAGGGCGACTATCGTCTCGCGCTGCGTGCCTTTTATCTTGGCTCGATCAGCCATCTGGGCCGTCGTGAACTGGTAGTGATCGAACGCTGGAAATCCGGACTGGACTATGGA
>DASXZC010000419.1:0-9990 GCA_036502165.1 Bryobacteraceae bacterium | reverse complement strand
ATGAACTGCGCGCCGCCGGCGCCATCTTCGTCGATGAACTGAGCGAAGTCCCCGAAGGCGCCCGCGTCATCTTCAGCGCCCACGGAGTCTCTCCCCAAGTCCGCAACGACGCCAAAGCCCGTCAATTGCAAGTGATCGACGCCACCTGCCCGCTTGTCACCAAAGTTCACATCGAGGCCGTCAAGTTCGCTCGCAAAGGCCACACCATCATCCTCATCGGACACAAGGATCATGATGAAGTCATCGGAACTCTCGGTGAAGCTCCCAACGACACCATCCTCGTCGAATGCGTCGAGGACGTCGACCGTCTCGAACTCAAGGATCCCGAGAAAGTCGCCTTCATCACGCAAACGACTTTGAGCCTCGATGAAACCGGCGACATTGTGAAACGTTTGCGTCAGCGTTTCCCGAAAATCCAAGGCCCCGCCGCTCAGGATATCTGCTACGCTACTGAAAATCGTCAGGTCGCCGTCAAGGCCGTAGCGAAGATGTGCGACATGTTGCTCGTCATTGGATCGCAGAACAGTTCGAATTCCCGACGTCTGGCAGAGGTCTGCGCGCAGTTCGATATCCCGGCGTACCTCATCGACGACCACACTGAAGTCAAGCCCGAGTGGCTCGGCGGCGGCATCCATACCGTGGCAGTAACTGCAGGCGCATCCGCCCCCGAGAATCTGGTTCAGGACTTGCTTGCGTACTTGAATAGTCAAGGGTACGGAAACGTCCAAGAGATGGAAATCAAAGAGGAGGATGTGCGATTCTCTCTCCCATCCGGTCTCGACAGCTCGCTCATTCGTCTGACTCCCGTATCTGTAGCTACGCCGCCTAGCGCATGATGAGTCCGAGCTTGCAAATCACCGATCCCGCGGTTGCTCGCGCCGCGGAAGCTGCGAAGCGAGTCGCGGGACTTCTCGCGAGTCAGCAAAATGCCGACGGCTATTGGTGCGCTCCGCTCACAGCCGACACCACCCTCGAATCGGATTGGGTACTTCTGCAGTTATGGCTCTCGCCGCCGGACTCCGACGGCCAATGGAAGCCCGCAAACAAAGCGCAAATCGACAAGGCCGCTCGTTCGATCCTAGAGCGCCAGCTTCCCGATGGCGGATTCAACATCTATCCCCAAGGCCCCTCGGACGTCAGCGCCTCCGTGAAAGCCTACTTCGCCCTGAAGCTCGCAGGCATCGAAAGCAGCCGCCTGCAAGCACTCCGCGAACGCATCCTCGCCCTCGGTGGACTCCAAGCCGCCAACAGCTACACGAAAATCAACCTCAGCCTCTTCGGACTCTACCCGCGCTGCGCCACTCCCGCGATCCCTCCGGAGATGATTCTCTGCGGCAATCTGATCTACCACATGTCCTCGTGGTCCCGCGCGATCCTGATGCCGCTCGCGATCGTCTACGGCGCTGACACTCATCGCCCCGCTCCCACCGGTTTCACTCTCAAGGAAATCCAAGCGCCCGGCGTACCAGTTTGCCTGAAGCGCGATCGCACCTTCACCTGGCACAATTTCTTCCTCGGCGTCGACTCCCTGATCCGCTGGTGGGAAAAGCACGGCCTCCGCAAACTTCGCAAAAAAGCCATCGCCAAAGCCGAAGCCTGGATGCTCGAACGTATGGATCATGCCGAAGGCCTCGGCGCAATCTATCCTCCCATGATGTATTCGATCATGGCCATGGACGTCCTCGGCTACAAGCCCGATGATCCCCGCCGCATCGAAGCCCTCCGCCAATTCGATAAGCTCCGCGTAGAGGATCGCGAGACGTTCTACTTCCAGCCCTGCTTCTCCGCCATCTGGGATACTGCGATCAGCGCCTTCGCTCTCGGCGAAGCCGACGCCGCGACCGTTGACTTGAATCGTCGCGCCGGCGACTGGATCCTCGCGAATGAAGTCCGCCGCCGCGGCGACTGGTCACTCAAGCGTCCGGATCTCGAACCCTCCGGCTGGGCCTTCGAATTCAAAAACGAGCATTATCCCGACATCGACGACACCGGCATGGTGCTGCTCGCTCTCATGCACGCCCGTGGCTCGGATGTTCCGAAGTGGCAGGCGACCGTCGACCGCGCCATCAACTGGCTGATCGGCATGCAATCGAAGGATGGCGGATGGGCCGCCTTCGATGTCGACAACAACTGGAAGATCCTGAGCCAGGTCCCCTTCGCCGATCACAACGCGATGCTCGATCCGACCTGCGCCGACATCTCCGGCCGCGTCATCGAAGCCCTGATCCGCGCCGGCGTCTCTCGCGATCACCCCGCCATCCGCCGCGGAGTCGAGTATCTCATCCGTACCCAGGAATCCGATGGCAGTTGGTTCGGCCGCTGGGGCGTGAATTATTTGTATGGAACCTGCTTCGCCCTGCGCGGCCTGCGCGCCGCTGGCGAAAGCGATCGCGAAGCCTACATCCTGCGTGCCGCCGAGTGGATCCGTTCGATCCAGAACTCCGACGACGGCTGGGGCGAGAGCTGCTCGAGCTACGACAATGCAACGTTCGCGCCGGGCATCAGTACTCCTTCGCAGACGGCCTGGGCGATCCTCGGCCTGATCGCCGCCGGAGATTGGACCAGCGGCAGCCTTCATCAAGGCGTCGAATATTTGTGCGAGACCCAAGACCCCTCGACCGGCGAGTGGTCGGAAAAGGTCGCCACGGGAACCGGTTTCCCGAAAGTATTTTACCTGTCGTATCACCTGTACAGGAACGCGTTCCCTCTGCTGGCTTTGACGGACTACCGCAAGTCGCAGACCGAACTGCATCAGTCGTAAGTTTTGGGGTTTGATCTTTGAAATCAGTATTGGTAACAGGTGCCAGCGGATTCCTCGGCTGGCACGTGGCCCGCAATCTGCTCGCGAAAGGCCTGTCGGTCAAGGCGCTGGTGCGCCCCGCGAGCAAGCTGATCGACCTCGATGGCGTCGAACGCGTCACCGGAGATCTCCGCGATCCGGCTTCCTTAAAGGCAGCGGTCGAGGGCTGCGAATTAGTCTTCCATGTCGCCGCCGACTACCGGCTCTGGGCGAAGGATGAAAGTGAGATGTATCAGTCGAACGTCGAGGGTACAAAGAATTTATTGTCGGCCGCTCGTCAATCCGGTGTGGAACGGATCGTCTATACAAGTACCGTAGGTTGTATCGGAATGCGAGATAACGAGTTGGGAAATGAAACGTCGCCAGTCTCGATCGCGGATATGAAAGGCGCCTACAAACGTTCGAAATTCCTCGCGGAAGAAGCCGCGCTCGCCGCCGCCCGCGAAGGATTGCCGGTAGTGATCGTGAATCCGACGGCTCCCGTGGGCAGCCACGATGTGAAGCCGACGCCGACCGGCAAGATGGTTTTGGATTTTTTGCGCAAGAAGATGCCGGCCTTCATCGACACGGGATTGAACATCGTCGATGCGTCCGAAACGGCCGAAGGCCACTGGTTGGCCTGTGAACATGGTAAGCCGGGGGAACGATACATTCTCGGAGGCGAGAATCTCACCCTCGAACAGATTTTTGGATCGCTCTCGAAGCTAAGCGGAATTCCAGCGCCGTCCACTCGGATTCCGTATGCAGTCGCCTACGCGGCAGGTGTAGTGAGTACTGGTTGGGCCAGATTGACGGGCGGTGAGCCGCGTGCTCCGCTCGACGCCGTACGTATGTCCCGTCACAAAATGTGGGTTTCAACGGACAAGGCGAAGAAGGAATTAGGGTTTCGGGCCAGCGCTCCTGAAACCGGATTGAAAAGGGCGGTTGAGTGGTTCCGCGCCAATGGCTACTGCTGAGCCGAGGCGATTGGTCGTAGCCGCGGAATCGCGGGAGTTTCGTGGTATTCTGCGAAACTGTGGCAATGTGAGGCAGTTGGGTTGGCCGACGCAGGTAGCGATAGCGGCCGACCTGAATGGGCAGAAGTATATTTTTGCGGCCAACGGGCCAGGTCCGCGTTTGGCGGCCCGTGTGCTCGAAGCCGCTGAGGCCGAAGCAGGTGGAGAACTTTTGATAGAAGCTGTGATCAGCACCGGATTCTGTGGCGCCCTCGATCCCCAACTCGCGTTGGGCGACATCGTGGAGGCTACCAGTGTCATCGATCTTGCCACCGGAAATCAATCCGCCGTAAGGCCCGCTAGTACTAATCGGGCGCCCGCTCTAGGACCGGTCCTTTCGATGGACCGAGTTGCGGTTACCATAGAGGAGAAGGCCGGGTTACGGAACACCACCCCCGGTGCTTTGGCCGTTGAGATGGAGGCCTCAGCGGTAGCGTCTTGGGCGAAGGCGCGCCACATCCCGTTTTACTGCATCCGCGTGGTGTCTGATCGCGCCGATTCGAACGTGTTTCCAATTGATATGAATCTGATGCGCGACTCCGAAGGCCGCTTCGACCGCTTCAGAATCGCTCGCCATGCACTGATGAAACCCTTTGCCAGAATCCCCGGACTGCTCGCGCTCGACCGCGACTGCCGCTTGGCCGAAACCAAGCTAGGAGAGTTTTTTGAGAGCTGCCGCTTTGAGTAATCAAACCGTCGAGCAACAACGCGCCGCGCGGACCGCTTCCGCGAAAAACACCGCGCCGATGCGCGCCGCCGTCTATTCCGGCAGCAGCCGCATCGCCGTCGAATCCATTCCCGTTCCCTCGATCGGCCCCGGCGAAATCCTGATCGAAGTGCACGCCTGCGGCGTTTGCCACACGGATCTGAAGAAGATTGAACACAATTTATTGCCCCCTCCGCGCGTCTATGGACATGAGACTGCAGGAGTCATCGCCGCCGTTGGGGATGGTGTGGACCAGTTCCATACGGGCGACCGGGTACTTGTGTTTCACCACATTCCGTGTAGAAAATGTTTTTATTGCCGCAAGAAGCTCTATGCTCAATGCCCGGTCTACAAGAGGGTTGGCGTGACGGCTGGATTTGAACCGGCCGGCGGCGGATTCTCTCAATACGTCCGCGTCATGGATTGGATCGTCCGCGATGGAGTCGAAAAGATTCCCGACGACGTCTCCTTCGAACGCGCCAGCTTCGTCGAGCCCGTCAACACTTGCGTCAAGGCAGTCAAGCAAATCGACCCGCAACCCGATGACGTCGTCTGCATCCTCGGTCAAGGCCCCATCGGTCTGATCTTCACGATGCTCGTCCATCGCATCGGATCGAAAGTCCTCGTCACCGACACCTACGCAAGCCGCCGCAAGCTCGCACTCGAGTTCGGCGCTTCATCCGCCCATAATCCGATCGAGGATAGTGCCAATTTCGAGCGCTGCGTCATGGAGGCAACCGACGGCCGCGGAGCCGACATCGTCATCCTCGCCGCCTCCGCCCCCGGAATCGTGGAACAGGCGGTCCGTTGTTCCCGTCCTGGTAGTAAAGTCCTATTGTTTGCGCAAACATCGCATAAAGAACGAATCGAAGTGTCCGGCGCGGACATCTGCATGGGAGAGCGGGTCCTCTGTGGTGCTTATAGTGCGTCTGTCGACTTACAGCAGGAATCGGCCCGTCTGGTATTTTCGGGGGAGTTGCCGGTCGAAAAATTAATTTCGCACCGGTTCAGTCTGGAGGATATTCAGGCGGGGATTGAACTCGCTTTGCATCCGGACGAACAATCGCTCAAGATAGTAATTGAGCCTCAAAGAGATAGGGAAGGCGCGCTTGTCGCGCCACGGAATCTAACTGACATGGACGCACACCCAAATGGTGCCCGGACTGAACCTGTCCGCCAGCAGCATAAAGGTGCGAGCCACAGGGGTGGTCACAAGTGAATCAGGAAATGTTGGCTGCCGTGCTCTATGGGAAAGAGCATTTGGAAATCGAGTCGGTAGCCGTTCCAGAACTCGGCCCAGGCGATTTATTGGTGCGCGTGCGCACCGCGTTGACCTGCGGAACCGATGTCAAAGTATTTAGGCGTGGATATCACGCCCGTATGATCGTTCCACCGGCGCTGTTCGGCCATGAGTTGGCCGGCGATATTGTGCAAGTCGGTGACAAGGTCAACCAATTTAAAGTCGGCCAGCGGGTCGTTGCCGCGAACTCCGCGCCTTGCTTCAGTTGTTTTTATTGCCGCCGTGGACTCGAAAATCTCTGTGAGGATCTGTTGTTCAACAACGGCGCCTACGCCGAATTCATCCGCATCCCCGCGCGCATCGTCGATCGCAACACCTACGAGATCCCCGACAACGTCTCCTATCACGAAGCCGCCCTCGTCGAGCCCCTCGCCTGCGTCCTGCGCGGCCTCGAGGAAACCGGTGTCATGCCCGGTGACTCGGTTGCCGTCATGGGCCTCGGCCCCATCGGATCCATGTTCGTGCGTCTCGCGAAAGTGTACGGCGCCCGCGTCATCGCCATCGGCCGCCGCCAGCAGCAGCTCGACCGCGCCCACGAAATGGGCGCCGATGAAGGCATCATCGCCGCCGACGGAGTCGACATCGTCCCGACTGTGAAAGGCCTCACCCACGGCCGCGGCGTCGACGTCGCGATCGAAGCCGTCGGACATCCAGCCGCCTGGCAGACTGCAGTTCGTATGCTCCGCCGCGGCGGCACCGTGAACTTCTTCGGCGGCTGCCCGACCGACACGAAGGTCAACCTCGACACGAATCTCCTGCATTACTCCGAGCTGACCTGCAAAGCCAGCTTCCACCACACGCCCAAGCACATTCAAAAGGCGCTCGAACTGGTGACCAGCGGCGAGATCCTCGCCAACGATTTCATCAATCGCACCGAGCCCCTCGCGAACCTGCTCGAAGTGATGCGTCACCTCATGAGCCACAACGGCCACATGAAGACCGCGATTATTCCGTAGTAGTAGCGCGAATGCTCGCACCCAAAGACTTCGTCGCATCCCCAGCCGCGATGGATCGCGACTGGCCGCTCGACGAATCGCTCGCATACACACGCGCTCTCGCGACCAGTCACTACGAGAACTTCCACGTCGTCAGCTTCCTGCTCCCCAAGGATCTCCACCAGGACTTCTACAACGTCTACTCGTTCTGCCGCTGGGCCGACGACCTAGGCGACGAGCTCGACGACAAACAGGAAAGCCTCCGCCTCCTCTCCTGGTGGCGCCACGAACTCGAGCGCATGTACTCCGGCAGCGCGACCCATCCCGTATTCGTCGCTCTAAAAGGGACCGCTGACCGCCGCAAACTCCCCATCGAGCCCTTCGACGACTTAATCAAAGCCTTCGAGCAAGACCAGCGCATCACGCGCTACCGCACCTACGAAGATCTGTTCCAATACTGCCGCTGGTCCGCCAACCCCGTCGGACGCCTCGTGCTCTACCTGTGCGGATATTCGGACGAACGCCGCCAGTCTCTCTCAGACGCGACCTGCACCGGCCTCCAACTCGCGAACTTCTGGCAGGACGTCACCGTCGATTGGGATAAGGACCGCGTCTACCTTCCCGGAGCGAACGACGAAGACATCGCCGCTCGCCGCTTCACTCCCGAGTTCCGCGCCGCCATGTTCGAAGGCGTCCGCATCGCCCGCAATCTTTTCGAAAAAGGCTTGGCCCTCCCCTCGATGGTGAACCGCCGCCTCGCCGTCGACCTCGAACTCTTCAGCCAAGGCGGACTCCGCATCCTCGACAAAATCGAATCCCAAAACTACGACGTATTAAAGCAACGTCCACGCGTCGGCAAAGCAGAACGCGTAGGCATTTTACTGCGCGCCGTCCTACGCCGCGGCTTTGTCGCGGCGGCCTGAATGAGCATCAGCGAGTCGTACCGTTACTGCGAACGCATCGCCCGCACCCGCGCGAAGAATTTCTACTACTCGTTCGTCCTCTTAAGCGCCGCCCAGCGCAAAGCCATGTGCGCCATCTACGCCTACATGCGCTACTGCGACGATTTGAGCGATGACGAATCGAATACCGATCGCGCAGGCTCCATCGCAAAATGGCGCGCCGATCTCGAGCAAGCCCTCTCGGAAGGCCCCCTTCCGCAACACCCCCTATGGCCCGCCTTCCGCGACACGGTCGACCGCTTCAAGATTCCGCACGAGTATTTCTTTGAAATGATCAAAGGAGTCAGCTCCGACCTCGAGCCCCGCCGCCTGCAGACCTTCGCCGAGCTCTACGATTATTGCTACAAAGTGGCATCAGTAGTCGGCCTAACGATCATCCACATCTTCGGCTTCGAATCCCCGGAAGCGCTCGCCCTCGCCGAAAAGTGCGGCATCGCCTTCCAACTCACGAACATCATCCGCGACATCAAAGAGGACGCCGCCCTCGACCGCATCTATCTCCCCGCCGAAGATCTCCTCCAATTCGGAGTCGTCGAGGAAGACCTCAGCGCCCCCCAACCCCGCGTAGCCCTCACAGAACTGCTCCGCTTCGAAGCGACCCGCGCCCGCGAATACTACAACGAATCCCGTCCCCTCCTCGGCCTGATCCACAAAAAGAGCCGATCTTCACTGTGGGCTCTAATCGAAATCTACTCCCGCCTCCTGGATCGCATCGAAGCAGCAAACTATGATGTGTTAACGCAACGCGTCCGCCTCACGACCGCCGAAAAAGCCGGCATCGTCATGCAAGGTTTCCTGCGCTAACCAGGATCCGCAAAAAACAAGCCTAGTGATCCGGCAACTGTTCCTGCGTATGCCCCCGCCGATACCAGCACGGCGTAAACCCCATATGCGGAAACAACGAATTCACACAAGTCTCATCCTGCGGCGGCTCAAAATCCAACTCCGTCTTCTTGCTCTTCTGCGGGATCGCGTAATACGGCCGCACCGTCACCGTCCCATACGCATCCCCATTGGTCGCGACCCGGAACCGCAGCACCGCATAATCCGCACTAAAAACAAGAACGGCAGCGAGCACAAGGCCAACGACCACGCGAAGGACCAGCCGTCCCACGATCTGTTTGCCTGATGAGAGTTCCGCCGCCACCGTTCTTCGAGTCTACCTCAGTGATCCGCCATTGCCTGATTCAGCCCGTTGAACACCGCGTCATACTGACCGCTCTGTGCCGCGAACCTTAGACCCTTCACCTTCTCGACGCAGATCTCCGTCGCCTGCGGCTGCGTCTTCAAAATGTTCATGACCTCCGCAATAAAATCCGCCAGCGGCATCGCCCGCGGATCCGACCCACCACCCATCAGGTCCGTCTGCACGTACGGCGGAATCAGCTCCACAACATCCGTCGTCGATCCCCTCAACTGGTACCGCAGCGACTCTGTGTAAGAATGCATCGCCGCCTTCGTCGCATTGTAAGTCGGCGTCGGAGCGAGCGGCACAAACGCCAGTCCCGACGTGACATTCATAATCGCCGAATACGGTTGCTTGCGGAAAAACGGCAGCAGCGCCGCCGTCAGACGAATCGGCCCCAGCAGGTTCGTCGTGATCATCGCCTCCGCGTCCGCGAGATCCTCCTGTTGCGCATTGAACTTCTCAATGCGCATGATGCCCGCATTGTTCACAAGGACGTTCAACGCCGGATACCTCTCCGTCAGTTGCACCGCCACCGCCCGTATATTCGCGGCGTCTTCAATGTCGAGTGTGATCGACTCCATGCCGGGATTCGCCTTCGTCGTCTCGTCGAGCGCCTGCTTCCGCCGCCCCGCGATAATGACCGTATTTCCGAGTCCTTGTAAAGCTTCGGCCAGGCCGCGGCCAATGCCGGAGCCTCCGCCAGTGATGAGAATGGTGTTACCTGTGGTTTGCATGTTGGCCTCTGTACGATGCCGGTCCTTCACAAAAAGATGCGTTAACAAACCGTTTTCGGCCTCATTCTCCGTGCTACTCTCGGGTAAAGGGTCCATGGCGTGAGCCCGATCGCCAGGCAAAGATGAGGTTGCCGACACACTGCGGGCCAGCCGCCCTCGCCCGTTTTATTTCTTTTGTGAGTCTCGAAATAAAATGGCGTATTTAGTAATTGGAGCCAAGTTTTGCGTTTTATTGTAGTATTTCTATTTCTCTCGATTGGATTTTCGGCATTTTCACAGGAAGCCGCCCAGGCTCCCGATCCGCATCCCGCCGACGCCCCTACCGCCGCTCCCGCGGAAGACCAGACCAAACCGCAGCCGGAGCCGCCC
>DASXZC010000418.1:0-8402 GCA_036502165.1 Bryobacteraceae bacterium | reverse complement strand
AGAGCGAGTACGCACTCGTCCGCGGCTCCGGCATCGCCTGCCACGGAGCCGTTCGCACCAGCCTGCTGATTTCGAAAGTCCCGTTCGCCGAAAGCCGCTCGATCGCTATGGACGCAGGCTCGCGCAGCTCCGTCATGCTCACGCGCATCATCCTGCAACAAAAATACGGAGTCGAGCCCGCATGGCACTCGCAGCCCGCCGACATGATCGCGATGCTCGCGAACTCCGACGCCTGCCTCATCATCGGAGACCCTGCCCTGCGCCTCGATCCCGACTCGCTCCGCACGCAAGGTTTCGAAGTCGCCGACCTCGGTGACGAGTGGATGCAACTCACCGGACTCCCCATGGTCTTCGCCGTATGGGCCGGACGCCAAGGCACCCACACTCAGCAGCGCGAACAGGCGTTCATCGACTCCTATCAATTCGGAAAACAGCATATCGATGCCATCGTCGAATCCGAACACGCCGCCCGCGGAGCCTCCGCCTCGCTCGTCCATGACTACCTCACGCGCTCGATCGTTTTCGAACTCGGCGACCGCGAATATCAAGGTATGGAAGCCTATCTGAGCGCCGTGAAAGCTCTACTCAAAGAACCAGTTCTCGCAAGGAAGTAAACCGCAATGATGACTCGTGAAGAAGCGATCGACCTATTTAATTCAAACGACCTGATCGGCATGGGCATGGCCGCCGACGCCGTTCGCCGCAAGAAACACCCGCATAACATCGTCACCTACATCATCGATCGCAATATCAACTACACGAACGTTTGCACGGAATATTGCAGCTTTTGCGCGTTCTATCGTCCCGCTGGCCACAAGGAATCGTACCTGCATCCGAAGGAAGTGATCTTCGCGAAAATCCAGGAAACCCTCGATCTCGGCGGCACCGGCATCCTCATGCAAGGCGGCTTACATCCTGATCTCAAAATCGAATGGTATGAGGACCTCCTTCGTTCGATCAAGTCGCGCTACAACATCTGGACGCATTGCTTCAGTGCCCCCGAAATCACCAACATCGCCGAACTCAGTGGCATCTCGATTCGCGAAACGCTGCAACGCCTCAAGGATGCCGGACTCGATTCACTCCCCGGCGGCGGCGCCGAGGTCCTCGACGACCAGGTCCGCCATCGCATCTCGCGTTTGAAGTGCACGGTGAACGATTGGGTGCAAGTCCATCGCGACGCTCATGCCGTCGGCCTGCGCTCAACCGCGACCATGATGTTCGGCACCGGCGAAACGATCGAACAGCGCATGAACCACTTCGATCTCGTCCGCCAGATCCAACAGGACACTGGCGGATTCACCGCCTTCATCCCCTGGTTCTTCCAGCGCGAAAACACGTCGCTCGGCCGCTTCGTCAAAGAGGAAGCGACCGCCGTCGAATACCTAAAAATGCTGGCACTTTCGCGCCTTTACTTCGAGGACATTGAGAACGTGCAAGCGTCCTGGGTCACCCCCGGCCTCAAGACCTGCCAGGTCGCTCTCCGTTTCGGAGGCAACGACGTCGGCAGCATCATGATTGAGGAAAACGTCGTCTCCGCGGCCGGTGCGCATCATCGCGCCAGCGAAGAAGAACTGCGCCGCTTGATCCGCGACGCCGGCTTCACACCCAAGCAACGCGACTCGCTCTACTACACGTACTTTCTAAACTAAGCGCCAATGGCCTCGCGCGTCAGCGAATCTCTCATCCTGCGCACGTACCCGTATCGCGAGGCCGATCTCATCGTCAGCTACTTCACCCGCGACCACGGAAAACTCCGCGGCATCGCGCGCCGCGCCAAGCGCCCGAAATCGCATTATGGCTCGACGCTCGATCGCCTCGCGCATGTACGCCTCACGTACTCGCAGCGCGACAATCGCGAACTGTCGACGATCGAGGGCGCCGAACTGATCGAATCCCAATTCGACCTGATCTCCGGCCCGCACGCGTACGAAAACTCCGTCACGCTCGACTTCATCAGTGAAGTATCCGAGCTCCTGCTGCCGCCCGTCGAGCCCAATGAAAAGGCGTTCCGCCTCACGCTCGCCATGCTCGCCGAACTCCGCGCCGGCGGATCGTTCTGGAAAGTGCTGCTCTACTTCACGCTCTGGAGCGTCCGCCTGCAAGGCTTCCTCGCCGATCCTCACGTCTGCGCGGACTCTCGCGCACTCGCCATGGAAATGCTCGGCGCGCCCATCGCCAAACTCGCCGAACGCGAGTGGACGCGCCGCACCGCCGCCGACCTACGCAAGTTCCTGATCCAGGAAATCGAAGGGCACGTCGAACGCCGCCTCACCACCGCCTCGTATCTCGAAGCCCTGGACTGACTATCCTGATAAGTAATGTCCCTTGGCGTTACTCTATGCGGCATCCCGCTCGCGAATCCAATCATTGCGGCATCCGGAACGTTCGCCTACGGAGTAGAATTCGCATCGATCGTCGATCTGAATTCCGTCGGCGGCTTCGTCGTCAAAGGCCTTTCCCGCGAGCCCATGGACGGCAACCGTCCGCCTCGCATCTGGGAAGCATCAGCGGGAATGATCAACTCGATCGGCCTGCAAAACATCGGCGTCCGCGCCTTCGTCGCTGATAAGCTGACGCAACTCACGAGCGTACGCGCCGCGATCTTCGCCAATGTTTTCGGATTCGAAATCTCCGACTACGAGGAAGTGATCCGCGTCCTCGAGGATGCTCCAGGCGTCGCCGGCTACGAGTTGAACGTCTCCTGCCCCAACACGAAACACGGCGGCATTCTCTTCTCCGCCGATCCTCAGCTGCTCGGTGAAGTCGTCACCGCCGCCAAGCGCGTGGCCAAATCCCGCCCGCTGATTGTGAAGCTTTCGCCCAACGTCGGAAGCATCGCCGTATTCGCCCGCGCCGCAGAAGAAGCCGGCGCGGATGCGATTTCATTGGTGAATACGTTCGTTTCTCTCGCCATCGACGCCCGCACTCGCAAGCCCCGCATCGGCGCCGGCTTCGGAGGCTTGTCCGGTCCCGCGATCAAGCCCATCGCTCTTCGTATGGTGTACGAAGCATCGAAAGCCGTGAAAATCCCAGTCATCGGCCTTGGCGGAATCTCCTCCGGAGAAGACGCCGCCGAGTTCATGATCGCCGGCGCGACCGCTGTCGAAGTCGGCACCGCAAACTTCTGGGATCCCGAAGCAACCGTCCGCATCGCTCGTGAACTCGACGAGTTCCTCACATCCGAAAAGATCGCCCGCGCCGCCGATCTCACCGGCACCCTCCAGTTCCCCGTAAAATAGGATTCTTATGAAGACGGTCGTTACCACTCCTCACGCCCCCGCGGCGATCGGGCCTTATTCGCAGGCGATTGTGTACAACGGATTCGCATACTTGAGCGGACAAATTCCGCTCGACCCCGCAACCGGCCAAATCGTCGACGGCGACATCGCCGCACAAACCGAGCGCGTATTCGCGAACATGCAAGCCGTGCTCGAAGCCTGCGGATCGTCCCTCGCCCAAGTCCTGAAAACCACCGTTTTCCTCAAGGATATGGGCGAATTTGCAAAGATGAACGAAGTCTACGCAAAAAACTTCGGCGACGCTCCGCCCGCGCGCTCGACCGTCGAAGTCGCCCGTCTCCCACGTGATGTAAGAGTCGAAATCGAGGCCATCGCGATTGTCGCCGCTGCCGGATAACCTGCGCGAACTCGAGTCCGAAGTCATCGCCTGCGAACGCTGCCCACGCCTTCGCCGCTACTGTGAGGAGATCGCCGTAATCAAGCGCCGCGCCTATCGCGATCAAACGTATTGGGCGAAACCAGTCCCCTCGTTCGGCGACCCCGACGCTCGACTCCTCATCATCGGCCTCGCCCCCGGAGCCCACGGCGCCAACCGTACCGGCCGTCTCTTCACCGGCGATCGCTCCGGCGAATTTCTCTACCGCGCTCTGCACGAAACCGGCTTCGCATCGCAATCCGAAAGCATCGCCCGCGGCGACGGCCTTCGCCTCACGGACTGTTGGATCACAGCCGCGGTCCGCTGCGCCCCTCCAGACAACAAACCAACTCCGCAAGAATTCGAAGTCTGTCGCCCTTACTTGGTCCGCGAGCTCGCATCAATGAAGCAAGTCCGCGTCGTAGTCGTCCTCGGCAAGCTCGCCTTCGACACGTATCTAACGATCCTGAAACAACAGGGACGCATTCAAAGCCGAGCTGCGTTCCGCTTCGAACACGGCGCGATCCATCCGCTCGAACCCGTGCTGATCTCGAGCTACCATCCCAGCCAGCAAAACACCTCGACCGGCCGCCTCACCCGCGAAATGCTTCGCGAAATCTTCGAATCCGCCCGCCGCACGATCATCGAACCGACTTAAAAATCGACTTCGGAATCATCGCGTGGACGCCCTTGTTCCCATCGACCACCTGCGTCACATGGAAGTCCACACCGACGCTCATCAGCATGTACGCATCATCCGGCGACAGCTTCTTCTCAGTCGTCAGAAAGTCGAGCGTCTCAACCGACGCGATATGCATTGCCTCGTCAAGATCCTCATTGAAACCCATCGTGATGTAGTGAGTCGGCGTCTCCGCGCGCGGCAGTTTCAACTTCATGTCTTTGCGGACAACAAACCGGAACGTCCCCGTCAGCGACGTTTCGAGCCCCGTCTGATCGGCCTCGCCATCGCCCTGCGCCGCATGCCCGTCACCCACCTGAAACAACGCGCCCGCAGCATGAATCGGAATGAAGAGCGTCGTTCCCGCGACCAGATATCTGTTGTCCATATTGCCCGCGAAGATGCTCGGCGCACGGCTCGACACACGCCCCGCCGATAGCGGAGGCGCATCTCCCATGCTCCCGAAAAACGGCCTCAGCGGCACCTCGACGCCGGGCGCAACCAACCCTACTTTCCGCTTGCGATCGAGCCGGATGATCTTCGCTCCGCCCTTGGGAAACTCCTTCACCAGCGCGCCCGATCCGCCCATTCCGTTGAACGCGTACGGCAGATCCATGCGAATGCTCAAAATGTGAACCTCGAGCACATCCCCCGGCTCCGCCCCTTCGATAAACACCGGCCCAGTGAGGAAATGCCCACGCGGCGGAGTCTTGCTCGCTTCGACAACCGCCTTCAACTCAGGTTGCAGTTCCTTCGGATCGAGCCCCGCCTTCACCATGCGATCCGGCGTTCCCACGCCGAGCGCCTGAATCTCGACGGTATCGCCCGAATGAATCCGCGAAGCCGGAGGCGTCGTCGCGTCGTAATAGCCAATGACGACATTCTGCGGAGTCGCCTTCAGAATATGTTTCGTTTGACCGAACGTGGGTGGTGGACTAACAAGCAACAAAAAAGGAACAGCGGCAGCACTCAAAACACGCATGTTCTATCGTACACGGCGGTCAGCTAGTTGGGTTTCGCTACTTGGAAGATAAAAACACTTTGCCGCGGTAATGTTGTAAGCGTTTTGACCAGCTTATAACCCTCCGCCTCCACTTCGGCCTTCACTTCCCACGCGCTCATCTTGTGCTCGACGCGGATCGGAATACTCGGATCCTCCTTGCGATACTCGACCAGCGCCAACCGCCCCTGCGGCGATAGCTCCTTCTTCATACTCTGCAACATCGCCTGCGGATGCGAGAGTTCATGATAAACATCGACCATCAGGATCAGGTCCACTTTGCCTACGGGCAGCAACGGATCAGTCTCCGATCCGAGAATGGTTTCAATATTAGTAATCCCGGCTTTCGCGGCATTGGCTCGCAACCGCTCGAGCATTTCTTTCTGCACATCGACGCCATAAACTTTGCCCGCCGGCCCCACGCGCTTCCCAATCCGTAAGGTCAGATACCCGACCCCCGCGCCCACGTCCCCGACGGTTTCACCCTTTTTCAAACTCAATAAGTCGAGCATTGCATCCGGATTTTCTTCCCACTCCCGTTCCGGCCGCTCCAACCAGTCCGCGCCACCCATTCCCATTACAGGCGCAATTCTTCTACCGGTAATCGGATGCTCCGTCTGCGCAAAAGCGCTAGGATTGTAGATAATAAGAAAACTCAGCAAGGCGGCCACGACCGCGCTTGCACGTATAATGTATGTCCGGCGGATCTTAATAGCCGCGACACGAGGAGTATCGATGAGGACCCCTGTTCGGTTTAATCGCAGAGAAGTATTGGGCATGTTGACCACTGTGGGGTTGACGACAAGCTGTACGCGCCTGCCCTCACAACAGCGCTGGCCCCATCAGATGGGCGATCGCGTGCAAGTCGGCTGGTTCTCTTACACTGTCCTTGAACTCGAATACAAAAGTCAATTGGGCGACTCGCCCGTCGCGCCGCGTCCCAAGAACACGTACATCGCCATTCACCTGCAGGCGACCAGCAGCGCCGGAAATACAGTATCGGTTCCGTTCATGCGGCTCGAGACCGAGAGCGGCGATTTCATTCCCGAAGTCGAGGATGCGAGCGCCCTGCCCGGATGGTTCGGACTGTTTCGCTCCGTCGAGCCCGCGGCGACGGAGTCCGGATGGATCGTCTTCGACGCCGCTCCCGCGAACTACGGTTTGCGCCTGAGCGATGGCGTGCTCGATGACGAAAAGACAGCCATGGTGCGAATTCCCTTGCGGATCGATGCAGGGCTAAAATAAAGCCAGCATGCGATCGATGGTCTTGATTACGCCGGCGCTGCTGCTACTGGCCGCCGCGCGAACCGCCTCGGCGAGTCAGATGATCGTCGAGCGAACGGCCATCCAACAAATCGAGGATGGTCCCCTCGTCACCCTCGACTATGAATTTCGTCCGGGTGAAACGGTCTACTACAGCTTTCGCCTCGCGAAGTTCGAAACCATCGAGGACGACGATAAACAGAAGCTGCAACTGACGTACCGCATCGAGGTCAAGGATCCGCGAGGCACTCCGGTCGTCGAGCCGTACGCCGGAAAAATTACGACCGAAATGCTCCCCGAGGATCGCAACTGGACTCCCAAGGGTCGTTGGAGTTTCAATCTTCCCGACTACGCCGAAGGCGGCAAATACACGATCACTCTCATCGCGCAGGATCTGATCGGAAAGACCGAGGCGCGCGCTACTTCGGTGTTCGTAGTCAACAACCGGAACCTTGAACCCGCTGACGCGCTGGTCGTTCGCAGCTTCGGATTTTATCCGAGTGAGGAGAGCGTCCGCATCCTCGATCCGGCCGTCTACAAGGCAGGCGAACTCGTGTGGGTGAAATTCGATTTGACCGGTTACAAGCTCGGGCCAGCCAATGAAATGGATGTGCAATACGGCCTGACTGTGCTCGACCCGTCCGGCAAGGTCAGCCTTGCACAGCCGGAGGCCGCGCGCGAGAAGTTCCAGGGCTACTATCCGAAGCGCTGGGTGCCGGCGATCTTCAATCTGACTCTGCCGCCCAACGTGACGCTCGGCGTCTACACGCTAGTGCTGACGATCCGCGATCACATCGGCAATCAGGATTTGGAACTGCGGCGCGACTTCACGATCCAGTGATCAACGGCGCAGGAACTGAAAGCCGATATCGCGTCCAAAGCCGGCCAGATATGCGAGCGAGATCCAAAGCATGGCGAACGGCTCAAGGACGCGCGCCTGCGTCAACGGACCTGCGTCAAGCGGATCGAATCCCAGTTCGGCCGCTAGCGTATGAACCTGCTGCTTGGCGTCCTTATCGTCTCCGCAATAGAACAGCGCGACCTTGTGCCCAGGGAACTTCGGATCGGCCATGATGTTCGCGCCGACCGTGTTGAATGCCTTGACGACCTTCGCTCGAGGAGCCCAACCGGCGACCATCTCCGCGGCTGAAGTCGTAGTGCCAAGCGCCAGTCCGCTCAGCGCGGGCAGCAAGGGATTGGTCGCATCGATGATAATCTTGCCGTCCCATCCAGGCGTCGTTTTGACGATGTCCTCGACCGCTTCCCACGGCGTGGCGAGAACCACGATCTCCGATGCAGCGACGGTGTCCTGAACCGAAGCGGCGCTAGCGTTCGAGCCGGCCTTCTCGAGGACTTGCTTCATCTTTGCTGAAGTCAGATCACTCGAGCTGAAAACCACCGTGTGACCAGCCTGTGCCCAGCGCGTCCCAAGAGTCCCGCCGACGTTGCCGGCGCCGATGATGCCCAGTTTCATTGGAGTTGTGAACCTTTCCTCTCGATACCTTAGCGCCCTCCGCCCGCGCGGAGCAAGCCCCCAAAATGGGTAGGCGCTTGGCGCGACCATCAAAATATTCGCAGTAGCCTGTCGATCAGCCCCATGCTTGATCGTCGTACTGGCAGCGAAGGGTGAATTCCTTCTCACGCAATTCGATCAAGGAGAACTTGTCATGCAATTCAATTCGAAAGTCACGCCTGAAGACCGCATCAAGGTTCAGGATTACATCGCCTCGAGCGATCGCGGCTTGATCGATGCGGTGCAAGGATTGTCCGAAGCTCAGTGGCATTACAAGCCCGCTCCGGATC
>DASXZC010000417.1:0-6272 GCA_036502165.1 Bryobacteraceae bacterium | reverse complement strand
GCATCATCATCATCATCACCATGCCGATTCGTCCTCTGATTCCGACAGCAGCACCACGCAGCCGACGACGCTCCAAAACGACTTCAATCAATTGGGTCAGGATCTCTCAACGGGCAACTTCCAGGCTGTCCAAAAGGATTTCTCGCAACTGACGTCCGACTTGGGGACTTCGAGCGGGTCCAATCCCTACACCAGCTTCTCGTACACGTCGACCAGCCAGACGATCAACTTCATCGGTTGACGAGAAATACGCGATAGAGCGTGACGACCAGGGCGTGCGTCACCATTCCGGCGCGGATGCTTCCCGCCACTTGCGCGGCCCTGCCGCAGAACAAGCCCAATATGCCTGCGAGCAGTACCATGCGCCAGTTTGGAAACCTGCCGCCGAAGCCCAGGTGCACCAGTCCGAACAAAACAGAGGTCGCAACGAGACCTTGTACAGCCCCGCCGAGCAACTTCGAGATTTGCGGCTGCAATAATCCGCGAAAGAACAGCTCCTCGCTCAGCGCCACCACCCATAACAGCCCGAAGAACGTCCCAATCGCGACGAGCGGAGTCACACTCCACGTCAAATGATCCTTCAGGCGCATCGGCTGCACGGCCCTGAGAACCGCTGCCGCAACGGGAACGCAGGCCGCGAAATAAGCGGCACCGATCTTCCAATCGGCTCGCCGCGGCAGGAAGCCGAAGCCGAAATCCCCTTTTGAATCCGCCCGATCCCGCACGGTCAGTACAGCCCAATAGCTCAACCGCAACCACATGATGTGGCCGACATAATCCGTTCTTAATTGTTTCGACAACGGCGGATAGAGGAATGGAATGAGCCCCGTGAGCAGTCCGGGGGCGATCACCGCCAGGAATCCGGCATCCGTCAACAGGTTCGCCGGCAGCAGTCGATACCAGAACGAGACGATGGCGGCGAGCGCGGCCAGCACCAGGAGCGCTTTCCACGTGAACGTCCCCATGCCGAGCGAGTAAATTAAGTAAGCCGGTAGCGTGCTAGCGGAGAGCCACAGCGATTTTCGGGGAAGGCGCCGCACGCGATCGCGAGCCGCCGGGAATCCGGACGCCACGTACAGTGAAGCCTCGATTGCTGCAGCCACCAGGATCGCCGCGCCAACCTGGGCGCTGAACGGGGTATGCTGATGCTGAAGGTATACCGCGCCGCCGATGAGTACTGCCATCCAGACCGCCGCGAGAGTCCACCAGAGTCCGCGAGAGGTGGAGGGGGAACTGTTCATGGGAGGCGAAGTGGTCACTCAGGCCCGCGCTCCGGGAGCGGAGGCCGCGATCGCCGTGGCCTCGCGGGTGCGCGAAGTCGAACTGCGACCCTTGAAAATCCGTGCGACGGCTGCTGCTGCGGCGGCGTCCATGTTCGTGTTCATCGTAGCATCGTACTCCGCAACAGCCGTCGCTGCGCCGCCTGAGGATCCTCCCGAAAATTGGATCCACCGAGTCGCCGCGCGGGAGACAGAAACCGAGGCCGCACGCTCGCATTACACCTACCGCCAGATCGCCACAGTCGAGGATTTTGATCCGAAGGGCCTCAAAACCGGGCTCTACAAGGAAATCCGAGAGGTCGTCTTCTCGCCCACCGGCGAGCGGACCGAGCAGCTCGTCGGCAAGCCCGTCATGCGGCTCGACCGCATCAAGCTCACCGCAGAGGACTTCCGCGATCTCCGCGAGGTCCAACCCGCGCTCATTGCTAAGGAGACGCTGTTCCTCTACGACCGGCAGTATCGCGGCGAAGACACCGTCGACGGAATCGACTGCTGGATGCTCGAGATCCGCCCGAAACAGATCCTCGCGGGCGAACGGCTTTTCGACGGAACGCTGTGGATCGACAAGCGCGATTTTTCGACCATCCGCACCTCAGGCCAAGCCGTGCCGCAGATCCGCACCCTCAAGGACGAAAACCTGTTTCCGCGCTTCACGACCGTGCGGTCGAAGATCGATGGCGATCATTGGTTTCCGGCGAAGACCCTCGGCGACGACGTCCTGCAGTTCCGCACCGGGCCCCAGCGCATCCGCCTCACGGTCGACTACTCGAACTACCAGCGCTTTGGGGCGGAATCGAAGATCACGTTCGGGGACGCCAAACCGTAACCTTTTCGACGGCATCCGGTAGTCACTATCAGAAATTGGAATTCCGCTTTTGATTGATTCAAGCGACCAGGAAATCATGGAACAAGTGCGCGAGGGAGACCTGCGCAAACTCGCGCTCCTGTTCGAGCGCCACCATCGGGCCTTGTTCCATTTCTTCCTGCGGTTGACGGCGAAACGCGAGGCGAGTGAGGATCTGGTGCAGGAAGTATTTTTCCGGATTTTGCGGTACCGGCACACATATAACAGCAAACACGGGTACACGGCCTGGATGTATCAAATCGCCCGCAACGCGCATTTGGATTATTTGCAGAAGCAGCGCGCGCACGCCAGTTTGCCGGGGTCGAACGATGACGGCGGCCCGGAGTATGAGGTACCGAGCACCGCGGTTCCGGTCGATGAAAAGATCTCGCGGAATCAGGAAGTGAAGTTGCTGCGGCAGGCGCTCGAACGGCTCCCCGAGGACAAGCGGGAAGTGCTGGTACTAAGCCGCTATCAGAATCTGAAGTACGAGGAAATCGCCGAGATTCTGGGCTGTGAAGTGGGGACGGTGAAGGTCCGGGTGTTTCGCGCGGTGCGCGCCCTGGGGCAGATTTTCTTCGAATTGCAAGGGGAGAAGGCCGTATGAGCGAAGTTTGCGAACGCGTCCGGGGGCTGTTGCCTGAGTATTGGTCGGGGGCGATCAGCGTCAACCAGAACAAGGAAGTCGAGCAGCATCTCGATGGATGTACGGAGTGCCGCGCCGAGTCCGATTACCTGAAGCGGGTGTGGACGAACCTCGAGCTGATTCCGGCCGAGGCTCCGGGCCCGGCGTTACGGGCGCGGTTTTATGAGTCGCTCGACGCGTACCGGCGGGGAGCGGAAGAGTCGGACGCTGCGCCTGCCAAGCGGCCGTTACGGGCGGCGTTCGCCGGATGGTGGACGCGTCCGGTGTTTCAGTTCGCTGCCGCGGCGGCGATGCTCGCGATGGGTATGTTTGTGGGCCGTTCGTTTGAATTTCGAAAGGATACCAGTCAGCTAGGTGAGTTGCGTGGAGAGGTGGATCATATGCGTCAATTAGTAGCGCTGTCGCTGATGCAGCAGCAGTCCGCAACGGACCGCTTGGAAGGTGTGAATTGGGCGTATCGCGTGCAGAAGTCCGATACCGAGGTGGTGTCGGCGCTGTTGAACACGGTTCGCGAGGATACGAGTGTCAATGTGCGGCTGGCGGCTGTGGACGCGTTAAAGCCGTTTGCGAAGGGGAGTCCGCTGGTGCGGAAGGCGCTGATCCAATCGCTGGTGAAGCAGGATTCGCCGATGGTCGAAATCGCGCTGGTAGATCTGCTGGTCGATTTACGGGAGCCCTCGGCGGTGGTCCCGATGAAAAAGTTGAGTGAGGATTCGAAGCAGCCGTCGGAGGTTCGCGAGCGTGCTCGCAGCGCGGCGGCGGAGTTGCAGTAAGAACGAGTAGTCAGGAAATGAAAACAGCAATTCGCATCAGACAAGTCGCTATATTGACCCTGGCCGCCGGCTTAACGGCAGGGGCGCAGGCGATCACGATCCCCTTTTCGGGGGGCACGTCCGAGCCGACGCTGCGCGTCACGCTAACCAACGGCGGCGTTGAAGTGAGCGGCTACGATGGCAAGGAAGTGACGCTCGAGACCGCGTCTTCCTCAGGCAGGAAAAGGGACAGGGACGAGGATCGGCACGGCGGTTTGCACCGCATTGACATCGTCAACGGATTCTCGGTGAGCCAGGATAGTAACGTGATTACGATCCACGGATCCGGAGGCGGAGAGCCGCGCTTGCGCCTGCAGGTTCCATTCAAGACCAATCTCGAGATCCGGTGCGCGAACTGCTCGGAGACCCGGATTTCCGATGTTTCCGGCGATGTCGACGTCAACATCACCAACGGAGGGATCCGCTTGACGAACGTCTCAGGCGGCGTGCTTGCGCATTCGTTGAACTCGAACATCAACGCGACGTTCGACCGCGTACCGCAGAAGCCGATTTCGTTGAGCACCCTGAATGGCGGGCTCGAGGTGATCGTGCCGGGCGACACGAAGGCGGATCTGAACCTGAAGACATCGAACGGCAAAATCTATACCGACTTCGATGTGCGCCTCGCCGGTGGAACGCTCATGCAGCCGGGCAAGGGATTGAACGGAACGATCAACGGCGGGGGCGTGCAGATGAGGTTGAACTCGTTCAACGGGTCGATCTACGTGCGGCGCAAGAGCTGAGGTCCGCGGATTCGAATACACTGTGGACGGTGGATTTCGTTTCTCGAACTGGCACACATTTCGCAGTCGATGGGCACGCGGTTCGCTTCACAGGAACTAATTCCTACTATCTCGGATGGGTTTCGCGGCGCATGGTGGATGCGACTTTCGATGCGGCGAAGGAACTCGGCGTCGAGGTGCTTCGTACGTGGGGCTTTCTCGATGAACCGGCGAGCGGGGTCGTGTATCAATCGTGGAACGACGGGCGTCCGGTGTATCACGAAGACGGTCTTGTGCATCTCGACTATGCGCTCGCAGCGGCGCGCGAGCGAGGGATCCGTCTGATCCTTCCGCTGGTCAATAATTGGAAAGATCTCGGGGGAATTCCGGCTTATCAGAGCTGGCTCGGCTTGACGCGTCCGCAGGAATTTTATTCGGATGCGCGGGCGCGGCAGACGTATCGCGACTGGTGCCGCACGGTCGTGACGCGTGTGAACACGATCAACGGCATCGCGTACAAAGACGATCCCACGGTGTTTGCGTGGGAGCTGACGAATGAGGCGCGGTGCGATGGCGATCCGGGGACTTTGTTGCGCTGGGCTGATGAGATGAGCCGTGCTGTTAAGACGCTCGATGGCAATCATCTCGTGGCCATGGGCGACGAGGGATTTTTTAACCGGCTGTGGCCCAAACAGGAGTTCTTCGATGGCTCACACGGTGCGGACTTCGATCAGTTCCTACAGCTTGACGCGATTGATTTTGGAACCCTGCATTTATATCCGTGGGATCAGCCGGAGACGTTCGGATCGAAGTGGATCCGGCGCCATGCGAAGGCGGGGGCGCGTTGGAACAAGCCGGTGATGCTCGAAGAGTACGGGTGGCTCGACAAAGAACGTCGCGGCGATGTATATGCGAAGTGGCTTGAGACCGTGCGCGAAGTCGATCTCGCGGCTGACTTGTTCTGGATGTTCGCGGTTGCGAACGATGACGGGACGCCTTACTACGATGATGGATTCACGTTCTATCCGGCGACGGTACCGGCGGAGATCCGCGAGCATATACGGTGGAGTTTGTCGAGATCGTCTGGGTTGTTGTAGAGGTGGGCGGCAAAGTCTCACGCAGAGGCGCAAGGCCGCCAAGTTTGATAAGGAACGCCTTTGCACCTTTTCGTGAAAAATCGCAATCGCACCCGGTTTTGAACTCGATCAGCGACGTCTCACGCAAAAGGCGCAAAGCCGCCAAGTTGGTGATGGATTACTCTGCGCCTTTGCGGCTTTGCGTGATAAATCAGCACGCCGCCGGTTGAACTCGATCGGCGACGTCTCACGCAGAGTCGCAAGAGCCGGCAAGTTTGATAGTGAACACCTTTACGCATTAGCGACGTTGCGTGAAAATCGGACCGCCGACCGCTCGTCTCCGTAGGCAAAATCTCACGCAAAAGCGCAAAGCCGCCAAGGTTGACGGTGAACACCTTTGCGTTTTCGCGGCTTTGCGTGAAAAATTCGACCGCGGTCGTCCGCATTGTTTGAGAGTGCGGCGAGCACGCCCAGGCGCCGCTTATGAGGGAGACGATGATGCCTCCTCTCTAGGCACAGGCGCCGACGTTTTCGCCGCCGCGAACGGCAGTGATCCGCTTCGTTCTATCCAACAACCGTGCCGGCAGTGATCCGCGAAGATACACGGTGGAGGTTGTCGAGATCCTCCCGCGTTGTTGTCGAAGTGCGGCGAGACGCGTAGGCGACCCTGCCGTGCGGAGACGATGATGCGTTCTTCCTTCAGCGCGGCTGAAAGCGCCGCTGAATCGTGATTTTCTAGACGTGCGGTGACGATCGGGGTGCGGTCGGTGTTGACGTCCGCTCCGGGCGAACGCAGGTTGTCGCGCGACAATGCCGGCGAGTTCGAGGACGCGTGCCTCGAGCGCGGGGGGGGCCGAGAAGTCGATCTCGCGGCCGACTTGTTCTGGATGTT
>DASXZC010000416.1:0-17793 GCA_036502165.1 Bryobacteraceae bacterium | reverse complement strand
AAGGCCGTCATCTCGCCTTTGCCATTCGACACTTCCGTGCCGGCCGAATAACAGGCGGACCAGGAGACGTGCGCGGCGGAGGCATTGATGATCAGCAGGACCGTGCCGGTGCGTCCTGAGACGCTCGCGGGGTCGAGTGAGAAATGGGGATTGCTCGAGGGCGATGCGATCTCGCGCGGCTCGGAGAGACGTTCGTTGCCGTTGAGGCATTCCGTAAATCCGCTGATGGCGAGGACCGGCTGCAGGCGCGGGTGCGGAACGGTCTCGACAATTTGCGCCCAGGCAATTTCGTTTTGTACCTCGAGACGGAGCGGTACGCGCTCTCCGGGCGAGAGACGCAGACGATTCGTCTTGCGATCGCGAAGTCCGACGATCGCGCCCGTGGATTTGCGGCCGATGACGTCGACGTCCACAAAGCGGGGGCTCGTATTGTGCAGCTCAATCTCAGATGAGCAATGGTGCGAATATTGCATTTCCGGCAGCACCACGGAGAAGGCACGCTCCTGCGCTGCTGCCGGAATGGAGACTCCCCAGAGGAGGAGACACAACATGAGCACCACACACTACTCTTCGACGAGCGTTGGAAAAATTGAGGGCTCCGCGATGAGGCGGAGCCCTTGGTCGAATTTAGTTCTATGTACTACTGTAAGGGCAAGTCGCCTTGGCCATCCTCGGCGACGACTTCGGATTCTGGTAGAACTCCGGCTCCGGCGACGAGATCGGCTTCGTCGGTGCGGACGAGGCGTACGCCTTGCGTGGAGCGTCCGGCTTGCCGGATCTGGCTCGAATCGATGCGGATGATCTTGCCGTCTTTGGTGATGATCATCAGGTCGGAGTCTTCCTTGACGGAGAGGACGGCCACCACATGTCCGATCTTGCTGGTGATCTTCATGTTGATGACGCCCTTGCCGCCGCGGGCGGTGAGACGGTATTCCTTGAGCTCGGTGCGCTTGCCGTAACCCTGCTCGGAGATCGAGAGGATGAGGCCGTTCTTTTCGACGACTTCGGCGCCGACGATATAGTCGTTTTTCGCGAGATCCATCGCGCGGACGCCGCGGGCGGGGCGGCCCATCGCACGAACGTCCTCTTCACGGAAGCGGATCGCCTTGCCCTGATAGGTTCCGATGAAGATGTAGTTGTCGCCGGTGGTGAGCCGGGCGGAGATGAGTTCGTCGCCTTCATCGAGCGAGACTGCAATGATGCCACGCGCAAGCGGGTTGTCGAACTCAGTGAGCTGGCATTTCTTGATGACGCCGAGCTTCGAGATCATCGCGATGAACTTCGTTTCGTCTTTGAAGTCCTTCACAGGAAGGAAGGCCTTGACGTATTCATCCGCCTGCAGCGTGATCAGGCTGCCGATGTTCTTGCCCTTGCCGGAGGTTCCGACATCGGGGATGTGATAGACCTTCAGCCAGTAGACGCGGCCCTTGTTCGTGAAGATCAATAAGTAGGAATGGGTCGAGCTGATGATGAGATGCTCGACCGCATCTTCGGCGCGCGTGCCCATGCCGATGCGGCCCTTGCCTCCGCGAGTCTGGCGGCGATAGGTGTCGACGGGGGTGCGCTTGAGGTATCCGCCGCGCGTGACGGTGACGGCGACGTCCTCGACTTGCACGAGATCCTCGAGCAGGATTTCGCCGGTGTCCTCGACGATTTGCGTGCGGCGCTCATCGGCGAAGTCCTTTTGCACTTCCTTCAATTCCTTGATGATCAGATTGCGCAGGACCTTGTCGGATCCGAGGATTTCCATGTACTCGCCGATCATGCGTTGGATGTCGGCGAGTTCGGCGATGATCTTTTCCTGCTCCATGCCGGTGAGGCGTTGGAGTTGGAGTTCGATGATGGCTTGCGCCTGCTTCTCGGTGAAACGGGGTCCGCGAGGATCGGCGTCGACGAGCTTCGCGTAGGCGGCGGCTTCGGCGGGAGTGATGAACTCCATCAACTTCTCGCGCGCTTCCTTGGGATTCTTTGAAGCGCGGATCAGGGCGATGACTTCGTCGATGTTGAGCAGGGCGCGCTGGAATCCGAGCAAAATATGCTCGCGATCGCGGGCCTTGCGCAGGAGGTAATCGGTGCGCCGGCGCACGACATCGACGCGATGGTCGATGAAGCGCTTGATGGCGTCGATGATGCCGAGCTCGCGGGGCTGCCCGGAGACGATCGCCAGCATGATGACGCCGAAGTTCACTTGCAACTGCGTGAACTTGTATAGATTGTTGAGGACGACCTCGGGCTGCTCGCCGCGCTTCAGTTCATAGACGACGCGCATGCCGTCGCGGTCGGAATGATCCTCAATGTTCGAGATGCCTTCGATGCGCTTCTCGCCGATGAGGGCGGCGGTGTGTTCGATGAGACGGGCTTTGTTGACCTGATAGGGAAGCTCGGTGACGACAATCGTCTGCTTGTCTTTTCCAACGGTTTCGATGGCGGCCTTGGCGCGCAGTTTGATCGATCCGCGGCCGGTCTTCAGATAGTCGATGATGCCGTTCTGCCCGAGAATGATGCCGCCGGTCGGGAAGTCAGGGCCGAGGACGATCTTGCAAATATCCTGGAACGATGTGTCGGGCTTCTGGATCAGTTGGATCGTTGCCGCAACAATCTCGCCGAGGTTATGCGGCGGAATGTTGGTGGCCATGCCGACCGCGATTCCCGAAGATCCATTGATGAGGAGATTGGGAACGCGCGCCGGCAGGACTTCCGGCTCGACTTCGTTGCCGTCATAGTTGTCCTTGAAGTCGACGGTCTCTTTGTCGATGTCCTCGAGGATCGAAGCGGCGATGCGTGCGAGGCGCGCCTCGGTGTATCGCATGGCGGCGGGGGAGTCGCCGTCGACGGATCCGAAGTTCCCCTGGCCGTCGATGAGCGGGTAGCGCATCGCGAACGGCTGAGCCATGCGGACCAAGGCGTCGTAGATCGCGGAATCCCCATGAGGATGGTACTTACCCATGACATCGCCGACGATTTTGGCGCACTTGCGGGTCGGGCGATTGTAGTGCAGACCCATCTCGTGCATCCCAAACAGGATGCGGCGGTGGACGGGCTTCAAGCCATCGCGGACGTCCGGAAGGGCGCGTCCGACGATGACGCTCATAGCGTAGTCGAGGTAAGAGCGGCGGACTTCGTCCTCGATGTTAATGGGGATCTGATTCTTGCCGCCGTCGCCTCCGCCGCCGAGGGGAATTTGAGCTCCGCCGTTGGTGGGAGGCGGGGCTCCCGCGCCGCCGGATTGAGATTTCGGATCTTGTTGATCTGCCAAGAGTTACTCCTGAAATAGCCGGGAGGCGAACGGGTTCAAAGTCCGCGTGGGGGAGGAAGGACCGGCGTACCTAACAATTTTACCAAGTTCTGTTTGATAACGGGGGCAGAATTGGGAATTTTGGAGGAGTTATTTCACGCCTGAGAAGCGTGAGGCTGTCGGGTGTTTAAGGCTAGAACGGAGTCGCGTAATCGCTGTTGCGCGACTCCGTACCGGCAAGGCTTTCTTATTGAGGTCCGAGATACGTGACGTGCGCGTACGTGCCGAGGCGGGGGTTGTAGGCGAGATAGTAACCCGGATGGTCCGGATCTTCATAGATCACGATCTGGTCGCTGTCCCAGAGCCAGCCGTCGGTGATGTAGTAGTCGAAAGGCGCGACGCTCCAATAGAAATTGTTGAACCAGAAACGCTCGCGGTTGCCGCCGGCTAGATGCCATACGTGGCTAGGGCCGAAGCCGCCTTCGAAGTGGCCGTGGTCGAAGGGATGATCCAAATGATAGTGCGGATCGTTCTTGCCGGTCGAGTGGCCGACCCACTGATCGCCCTTCACATGAACGTGAGGAGCCTCGGGATGTCCGGCTTTGTCGGCGGGCGGATGGGCTTGGGCAACTCTGGGCGGAGCGTTCGGTTTCGATGGTCTCGCGGGAGGTGGACCGTGCGCCGGAATGTGTCCTCCGCCCACTTGCGCCGGCTTTGCCGGCTTGGCTCCGCCGTGTTGCTGTGGCTTTTGCTGCCCAAAAACGGCAACGGCGAATACAATTGTCAATCCGATTACTTGTTTCATTTACACAGTTCTCCTGGGCGAGACGTTCCACCCGTTTAAAAACTTTAGCACGTTGTGTTCGGTTGAGCCACGGCTCGGGGAAATGGGGAGTTGCGCAATTCAAATGGGGAAATTGACTAGAAATCCGCCGGAGGAGCAGAGCCGCTGCAAGCCGTGTGCGCTGCTCATCCGGCGAAGATCGGACTTCAAGACAGAGCGCCTTTATTTGCCGTTCTTGTTGGCTGCGGTGGCGGCCGCTCTCAACTCGTTGTTGACCTGTTCGAGAAGATTCTTTGCCTTTTGAGCATGTCCTTGCATGTCCCACTCATTCGCCTGTTGAGCGGCAATGATTTTGTTATAGGCGTTCTCGCTGGCCTTCTGAGCGGCGGCGAGGTTGGGATGCCGGCCGGCGTTAATGTTCTGTTTGGGCTGTGCCAGTGCGAGGCTTCCCACGAATAGCAGGCCAGCGCCGAGAGCGCCAGTCAATACGTACTTCTTGGATCGGTTCAACATAGGTTAAATTCTCCTTGTCTGTTGTGGGTGCTAACTGGGTGATTGTACAGTTGCGAGTCTGACTGTGAGCCCCTCAACATTGCTAGTCATCTTACACCTATTGCGAGAGTTTGTGGAGGAGGACTTTCGACACCAATTTCAATTTCCGAATTCGCACGGTTACAATGGCGTTTTGCCAGGACTGAACGAAGTTCCTCAAGTCGTAATTCGCGGCGGCGGAGTGGCGGCGTATTGCTGCGCCCACTTATTAAAGCAGGCGAACGTGGCCGATGCAGGTTTGGGAGTGCCGGCGATCCTGATCGGCGAGGGTACGCAGTCATTACTCATGGATGTCTTTGAAAGGCGCGATTTGTTCGTTGGTTTGCCGCGGATCGATAAGAGGATTGTGGCGTGGGGTCCGGGTGCGGCGCTGAAGGTGCTGCCGCATGCGGCCGTCGTTGTGTCTGAGTTTGAGTTGATCGAGCGTCTGCGTTCTGAGTCGTTGTTGGAGGTTCCAGATGCGGATGCGCCGGCGTGGACGATTTATGCGGGACGTAAGTCGCACCCCGATGCGCAGGAACGTGCGTTTGGATCAAGAAGAGCTGCGGTCATGCGGGTGAAGCTCCGCGAGCGGACGGACCGGGCTGCGTGCTGGATTGAATCGCTCGAGGAGGGCTGGATGTTCCTGATTCCGGGCGATGGCGAAGGTTGGCTGTTAGCGGTCGGCGGTTCGGTAGAGGAGATGCTCGGGGTCAGCAGAGTGGTCGGCGCGGAAATTCAAAAAGTTTCCACATGTTTGGGGGAATTCGCGGCGTTTCCGCGGATCAGCGATCCGCTGGGCGGTGCTGAATGGCTGGCGTGCGGGACGGCTGCGATGGGATTCGATCCTATATGTGGCGATGGAGTGGGGAACGCGGTGCGCGAGGCGATCCTCGCGGCGGCGGTTGTACGGGGTGGAGGATCCGAAGAGCTGGTTGCGCATTATCGGATGCGACTGCTCGCGGGATTCGCGAGGCATCTCGAGCAGTGTCTTCCGTTCTATGATTGCGGGCACGCGGGTCCGTGGTGGACGGCAGAGCGCGAGTCGCTCCGCGAGGGGATTGAGTGGTGCCGGGCGCGGCTGGCGGAGGCGGGACCGTTTAGATTCCGCCTCGCAGGGTTTGAACTCGAGCGCCTTTAGTGCGCCGGGCGCGTGGTCGAAATGCGACAGATCAAGAGCTCGCGTTCGTATATCGCTTCCGGCGGCAGATTGTCGTGGAGCTCGATGAAGAGCTCCTCATGCGCCAGCACTTCCTTGCGCCATGCCAGACGATCGACGGATTGTAATTCGTCGAACTTTTCCCGTGGAAAATCGAGTTCGCGCCAGTCGATGTCCTCATAACGAGGCATCCAGCCGATGGGCGTTTCCTTCGCATGGGCGCGGACGCGGGCGCGTTCGACGATCCATTTGAGGACGCGCATGTTCTCGCTATAGCCGGGCCAGATGAACTTGCCGTCTTCGCCTTTGCGGAACCAGTTCACGTGGAAAATGCGCGGCGTTTCCTCGAGCATGCGCTGCATGCGGATCCAGTGGCGGAAATAGGCGCCCATGTGATAGCCGCAGAACGGACGCATCGCCATGGGATCGGAACGGATCTGTCCGACTGCGCCGACGGCGGCGGCGGTAGTCTCCGAGCGCATGGTCGCGCCCATGTAGACGCCGTGGCTCCAATTGAAGGCTTGGTAGACGAGAGGGATCGTGTTGGCGCGGCGGCCTCCGAAAATGAATGCCGAGATCGGCACGCCTTCGGGATCTTCCCACGCTGGGTCGATCGTCGGACATTGGCGCGCGGGGGCGGTGAAGCGCGCGTTCGGATGGGCGGCTTTGACGCCGGTTTCCTTGCCGATTTCAGGGGTCCACGGGCGGCCTTGCCAATCGGTGCACTCGGCGGGCGGCGTGTCGGTCATGCCTTCCCACCAGACTCCGCCGTCGGGGGTGAGTGCGACGTTCGTGAAAATCGAATTGGTCGCGAGCGTCTTCATCGCATTGGGATTGGTCTTGGTGGACGTTCCCGGTGCGACGCCGAAGAATCCGGCTTCGGGATTGATGGCGCGCAGGCGTCCATTAGCATCCGGCTTGATCCAGGCGATGTCGTCGCCGACGGTCCAGACCTTCCAGCCGTCGAAGGCCTTGGGCGGAATCATCATCGCGAAGTTCGTCTTGCCGCAGGCGCTTGGGAAAGCGGCGGCGACGTAAGTCTTTTCGCCGTGAGGATCCTCGACGCCGAGGATCAGCATGTGCTCGGCGAGCCAGCCTTCATCGCGCGCGATCGTGGAAGCGATGCGCAGGCCAAAGCATTTCTTGCCCAGCAACGCATTGCCGCCATAGCCGGATCCATACGACCAGATTTCACGGGTTTCGGGGAAGTGGACGATGTACTTCTCTTTATTGCACGGCCACGGAACGTCCGCCTGCCCGGGCGCGAGCGGAGCCCCAACCGTGTGCATGCACGGCACGACGCGCTTGTAGTCCTTGTCGATTTCCTTGAAGACCGCGAGGCCGATGCGCGCCATGATGCGCATGTTAACGACGACGTAAGGCGAGTCTGTGAGCTGCACGCCGATTTGCGAGAGCGGGGATCCGACGGGGCCCATCGAGTAGGGCAGCACATACATCGTGCGTCCGCGCATGGAGCCGCTGAAGAGGTCCTTGAGGCGGCGGCGCATTTGATAAGGATCTTCCCAATTGTTGGTGGGGCCGGCGTTGTCGCGGGAGAGCGAGCAGATGAACGTCCGGTTCTCGACACGGGCGACATCGCCTGCGTCGGAGCGGGCATAATAGCAGCCCGGCCACTTCTCTTCGTTCAATTTGGTGAACGTGCCGGCGGCGACCATCAGATCGCAGAGGGCTTGATTTTCCTCGGCACTCCCATCCACCCAGTGGATGGACTCCGGCTTGGTGAGCTGGGCCATTTTTTCGACCCATTTGAGGAGGTGTTTGTTCTTACTTAAAGGAACGCTATGATCCGCGTTCGAGGGCGCCACGGTAGTGGTTACTGCAGTGAGCATCGGTTTGTCCTGGGGGCGACGAGGCCCTGTATCTAGCTTATCCCCAAAACGGCGGATCCCGAATTTCAGACGCCCGCGATGATGAAGATTCGGCGAAAGAGGAAGGGCACGCCGCCTGATTCAGAGGCCGGAAAGAAGGGCTCGAGCCTTGCTTGGTACTGGTCGAGGAATGTGCGCTGATCCTGGTCGTCGCGGATCTGGTCGAGGTAAGGGCGCAGGCCGGTGCTCGCGTACCAGTCGACGATTGCGTGCGTGCTGGGCATACTCTGCAGATAGTCGGTCTGCCAGAGGTCGAGCCATTTCGCTTCGCGGGCCAGGACGCCGTAGTAGAACTCTAAAGGATGCGATCGCCACTCGCCGGCGCGGCCCGTGGGGAACCACTTCCGCCATCGTTCGCTCGCGGCGATCTCGCGCATCAACCGGTTGGGAACGGCATCGTAAGCGGGCATGTGGACGGCCAGCACTCCGCCGGGTGCGAGCTTGCGGAGCAGGCGTGGGAAGACGGCGGAGTGATCGTCGATCCACTGCAGCGCGGCGCACGAGAAGATGAGATCGATGGGCGCGGCGGCGTCTGCGGCTTCGAGGATCCACTTGGCGATATCGCCGACTTCGAATTGGCTCGCTTGATGGGCGGTCTGCGCGGCTGCGATCATCTCTGGCGAGTTGTCGATTCCGAGAATCGATGCGGAGGGCCAGCGATCCGCACAGACTGCGGTGCTGTTGCCCGGTCCGCATCCGAGATCGATGATCCGGCGCGGCGCGGACTGCAGATCGATTCGTTGCGCCAGATCACGCGAGGGGCGCGTTCGCCATTCGAGAAACGTGCCGTATTGCGCGGGGTTCCAGCTTGCCATCTGCCTTCAGTCTTATACTAACGGTAGGAGCTCCTCTCAGGCATGAAGAACAACTACGTCAAGTTTGGCGCACTGATCGTTGTGATCGTCGGTACGCTCGCATGGCTCGCAGTCGGCGGAGTCAATGATGGCGGGGCGTACTACAAGACGGTTCCCGAGTTGAAGGCCATGGGCGATGAAGCCATGATCAAGCGTGTGCGCGTCGGCGGCGATGTTGAGCCGGGCTCCATCAAGCGCGAAGGACAGCAGGTGCGATTTACGTTGAAGCAGGAAGATCCGAAGCTGAAGACGGTCTCCATATTGAACGTGGTGTATTCCGGCATCGACCCGCTGCCCGATACCTTTAAAGACGGTTCGCAGGCGCTGGCCGATGGAAAGCTGGGTACGGATGGCGTGTTCCACGCGCAGAAGATCCAAGCCAAGTGCGCGTCCAAGTATGAAGCGAAACCGCCGACGAACGTGAAGCCGGCCGCTTAGGAGGTCCCACACCCCACAATGGAAAATCTCGGCGCTCTCTCTTTGATCCTGGCGTTCTGCCTGGCTATTTACTCCGTCGCCGCTTCGATCACCGGGAAACTGAGAGCTAACCAGTTCCTCGTCGTCAGCGGTGAGCGTGCGGTTTACGCGTGCTTCGGACTGGTGACCGTCGCCTCCGGCATCCTGCTGAGTGGCATTTTCAACAATGACTTCCGGCTGACGTATGTGCAACAGCATTCCGACAAGCACATGCCGCTCATCTATAAGTTCACCGCGTGGTGGGGCGGCCAGGAAGGTTCGCTGCTGTTTTGGGCGTGGCTGCTGGCGTTGTACGCGTGCCTCGCCGTCTATCTGAACCGCAACAAGTACCGCAACATCATGCCGTACGTCACCGCGATTCTGATGACGACGCTCGCGTTCTTCCTGATGGTCAATACGTATGTGCTGAGTCCGTTCGATGTGTGGATGGCGGGGAAGGGAATCGTCACGCCTGAGGATGGGCAGGGACTGAATCCGCTGCTGCAGTACTGGACGATGGTGATTCATCCGCCGATGTTGTATCTCGGCTATGTCGGCTACATTGTTCCGTTCGCCTTCGCGATCGCATCGCTGATCGCGAAGCTTCCGGGCGACGCGTGGATCAATACGACGCGCCGTTGGACGCTGGTGACTTGGGGCTTCCAAAGCACCGGCATTCTGCTGGGCGCGGGCTGGGCTTATGCAGTCCTCGGATGGGGCGGATATTGGGGCTGGGATCCGGTCGAGAATGCCTCGCTGATGCCGTGGATCACTTCGACCGCCTTCCTGCATTCGGTCATGATGCAGGAGAAGAAAGGCATGATGAAGGTCTGGAACATCGTGCTGGTTTCGGCGACGTTCTTCCTGTGCATCTTCGGTACATCGCTGACGCGGACTGGTCTCGTGAATTCTGTGCACGCCTTCGCGCAGTCGAGCATTGGCAGTTATTTCTTCGGATTTCTCGGCCTCGGCGTGGCCGCGACGGTGTACCTGATTTTGCGCCGGCTGGATTTTCTGAAGAGCGAATCGCACCTCGACAGCGTAGTGTCGCGCGAGTCGAGCTTCCTCTTCAATAATCTCGTGCTGCTGGCGAGCTGCTTCGCGATCCTCTGGGGCACGCTGTTCCCGGTGATCTCGGAGGCGATCACGCACAACAAGATCAGCGTCGACAAGCCGTTCTACAACCGCATCAACATCCCGATCGGATTGTTCCTTCTGTTCCTCACCGGCGTCGGACCGCTGATCGCCTGGCGCCGCAGCTCGATGAAGAGCCTGCAGAAGGCGTTCCTGTGGCCCACCATCACTGGACTGGCGCTCGCGTCAGTGCTGGTCGCCACAGGCATGCGCGACTTTTACGCGATCATCTCGTTCTCGCTGTGCGCGTTCGTCACGGTGACGATTTTCTCTGAGTTCATCAAGGGCGCCGGAGCGATCCGCGGCAAGAACGACATGAGCTGGATCGAAGCGATGTGGGAACTGACACATCGCAATACGCGCCGCTATGGCGGATACATGGTCCACATGGGGATCGTGATCATCTTCATCGGATTTACCGGTGGCGCTTTTAATAAGGACATGGCCGTGAATGTACAGGCGGGGTCGCACGTGCAGATCGGCCGTTACGATTTGACGATCGGACAATTGCAAACGGGCAAGACCGATCAATATGAATGGGGAATTCTGCCGGTTCACGTCACCGCGGACGGCCGCGATCTGGGGACGCTCAATCCGGAGAGGCGCTTTTATCTGGCGAGCCAGCAGCCGACTTCGGACGTCGCGATCCGGAGGCGTTTGAATGAGGATCTGTATCTGAACTTCGCCGGCAATTCGAATCAGGATCAGAATCCGAATGCGCCTGAGATGCTGGTGCTGCAGGCGTACGTGTTTCCGCTGGTGTCCTGCATCTGGGCCGGATACTGGCTCCTGCTGTTTGGAACGATCATCTGCCTGGTTCCACCGAAGGTGGCGCGCCAATATCCGCGCACGCAGGTGATCGGAGTTACTACCCATGCGACTGTCGAAAAGTAGCCGGATCCGGGCGCTCCTCAATTTGCGTGTGGCGATGTTCCTGCTCGTCACTGCGATCTGCCTCGGCGAATCCGCGATGGATGTTTTCGGGCCGGATGTGCGCCGCATAGGCACGCGCCTCGCCTGCCTGTGCCAGACGTGCGTCGAGACGGTCGGAACGTGTCCGATGATGCAATGCCATTACTCGAGCCCGGCCCGCCAGAGGATCGCGCAGATGGCGAAGAAGGGCATGACCGACGATCAGATTGTCGACGTCTTCGTGAAGGAAAACGGCATACAGGCTTTATCCGTTCCTCCTTCGCAAGGCTTCAACGCGATGGTCTGGATCATGCCGTGGATCGCGGCCGCGCTGGGCCTGGGTGCGATCGCGTGGTATGTGAAGGTCCACTCGAAGCCACGGCCGCTCGAAGAGGTTCCGGCGGCGACGCTCGATCACTTTCACAACGAAATCGAAGATTTCGAAAAGGATATGGCGGATCACGACTAAGCCTCCCTATACATGCTGCTGTCCATCGCTTTAGTGGTTCTCATTGCTTCCGCACTTGGTTTCACCCTCTTCGTTCGAGCTGAAGATTTGCCCCGGCCGGAACCGGAGTCGCCGTATCGACATCTGGATGAACGCAAGGCGCGCGTGTACGAAAATCTGCGCGATCTGCAATTCGAATATCGGCTCGGCAAACTGTCGGACGAGGATTATCAGGGGGCGAAGCTGGCCTTGCAGAAAGAGCTCGCGCAGGTGCTGGCGGATACTGAAACGTTGAAAGCTCAACTGGGACCGGCGCCCGTAGGTGCGGAGCCGGCGAAGTCCGCGAAGGTCGATCCTCTCGTCTGCGTACACTGCAATGCAAGAATGCCGAAGGCCATGAAATTCTGCGGTGAGTGCGGCAAGGAGATGGCGCGATGAGGCGGCTTTGGATCGCGGGGATGTTGTTGCTGGTTCCAACGCTGGTCGACGCCGCGGTTTCCGGCACGATCGTCAACGGAACGACGGGCAAGCCGCAAGCCGGAGTTCCCATCCATCTTGTGCAACCGGGCCAGCAAGGCATGCAGGAGTTGGGGAGCGCGACATCCGCGGCGGATGGCACGTTCAGCTTCAGCGCCGATCCTGCAGGGCCGGGGCCGGTGTTGTTGCAGACGACCTATCAGACGGTCATCTACACGACTCTGATCACGCCCAACCAGCCGCGGACGGGCGTGCAGGTGCTCATCTATGAACAGAGCGCCAAGCGCGAGGGAATTGGAGTCGACCGGCACGGCATCCTCATCGAGCCTGCGCAGAATCAACTGATGATCCGCGAGTTCATTTTTATGAACAACCTGTCGAAGACGACGTACGCGGATGCTTCGAATGGGACGTATCGCTTCTACATTCCGAAGGATGTTGAGACGGTCAGGGTCGCGATTACGCCGCCGACTGGCATGCCGCTGCAGCGTCCGGCCGAGAAGACTTCGGATCCGACGGTGCGTAAAATCAGCTATCCGCTGCGGCCTGGCCAGACGCAAATCGAAATCGAGTACGCGGAGCCGATGACGAATCCGGTGACGTTCTCGGGCAACATCCTGCACAAGGACGGCGAGACGCGGCTCATCGTGCCGCGTGGGATCACGCTCGAAGGGGAAGGGCTCGAACGATTCGCGCCTGAGCCGCAGACGCAGTCGCCGGTGTATGGGATCAAGCCGGGGCCATTCACAGTGAAGCTCGTCGGCAATGCGGCCGCGCCTGAGCCTGAGGATCCGGATGCGCAGTCGCCGCAAGTGCAGGCGCATCGTCCACGATTGTATGAACGATATTGGTGGATTCTGGGGCTCGGACTCGCGATCATGACGCTGTCGCTATTCGCGATGGCGGCACGGGGAACTCCGAAGGCGGAGGCCGCGAAGCCTGCTGAGCCTGCGAAGAGACCGGCTAAAAAGAAATGACCAATGCCGTCGAGATCGAGGGCGTCTGGAAATATTACGGCGATTTTCCCGCGCTCCGCAACATCGCTTTGACCGCGGCCCAGGGAGAATGCATCGCACTGCTCGGGCGCAACGGAGCGGGGAAAACGACGCTTCTGCGGATCGCCGCGGGGTTGCTGCGTCCGGCAAAGGGGAGCGTCCACATCAACGGCGGCATCGGATGGCTGGGCCACGGCATCGGAGTCTACGAGGAACTGTCGGCCTACGAAAATCTGGTGGTCTTTGGGCAGTTGCACGGAGTCGCCGATCCGAAAAAGACGGCGACGCACTGGCTCGAGCGCACCGGCCTCGATCGAGTCGCCGACGCGCTGGTACGCGAGTTTTCGCGCGGCATGCGACAGCGGCTCGCGGTTGCGCGGGCGTTCCTGCATGATCCGCAAGTGGTGTTATTCGACGAACCGTTCACCTCGCTCGACGATCGCGCGATCAGGCTGCTGCAGACTCTTTTCGGAGAAGCGATCGCACAAGGCCGCACGGTCATCATGAGTACGCATCAGTTGCGCGAAGCGATGGAACTGGCTACGCACGTGGCGATGATCCAACGAGGATCGCTGGTGCATTTCGGTCCACGCACGGCGGAGATGCTCGCCGACCCGGGGTATCTGTACCGCACCTACGGCGAGTCCTAAATGAAGACTCTGCGCCAAGCCCTCGTGATCACGCGCAAGGACCTGCGCGCGGAGCTACGCACGAAGGAGACGCTCAACGCCGCGGTGTCGTTCTCGATCTCGGTGCTGCTGTTGTTCAGCTTCGCCCTCGATCCGACGCCTGACCAGACGGCAGAAATCGGCGGAGGTGTACTGTGGATGATTTTCCTATTCGCCGGGACGCTCGTATTCAATCGCAGCTTCGCGCGTGAATTGCCGAACGATTGTCTGGATGCGTTGGTCGCGTCGCCGGCGTCATCGGCTGCGATTTTCCTGGGCAAATGCTTCGCAGGATTTTCAATGATGCTGATTGTGGAAGTCCTGTCGCTGCCGGTGTTCGTGCTGTTCTTCGGCGGACGCATCATGGACCATCCGGGGCAACTGAGCGTGACATTGCTTCTCGCGACTTGGTCCGTGACCATCATGGGTACGACGTTCAGCGCGCTGACGGTGAACCTGCGCCTGCGCGAGTTGATGCTGCCGGTGCTGGTTTATCCGATGCTGTTGCCGGCGATGCTGGCGGCGTTCCGGTTGCTGACGATGCTGGTCGCCGGGCAGGCGATCGGTAGTGAGGATCTGCAGTGGCTACGGGTGCTGTTCGGGTTCGATCTGATCTTCACGTGCCTCGCGTTGGCGCTCGCCGACTCGATTTTAGTGAACTAACATAAGAGAAGAAGTATGCGACAAAAACTGATCGTTGCCATGCTGCTTGTGTCGAGCGCACTGCTGGTGCGTAACCTCTACACGATACTGCTGGACTTTCCGGATGAAGCGAATCAAGGCGCAATCTGGCGCATCTTCTACTTCCATCTTCCGTCGGCGCTGACGAGCTTCATTGGCTTCTACACGGGGGCAGCGCTGAGCATCATGTACCTGTGGAAGAAGGATCTGAAGTACGACGCGCTGGCCGCGGTGATCAATGAAGTATCGCTCGTGTTCGCGAGCATCACGCTGATCACCGGCATGATCTGGGCGCGCATCGCCTGGGGCATCTGGTGGGCCGTCGGCGACCATCGCCTGACTTCCTATCTCGTCTGCATTCTGATGTACGCGGGATATCTGATGCTCCGCCGGAGCGTGCAGGATCCAGCGCAACGGGCGAGCCTCTCGGCGGTGATTGCGATATTCGCATCTCTCGACATCATCATTGTGTGGAAGTCGATCGAGTGGTGGCGCGGCAACCATCCGGGACCAGTGTTGAGCATCCGCAATGGCGGAGGCATGGCCGCGGGGTGGGAAGGATTGGCATACTGGAACGTGCTGGCGATTTCGTTGCTTGCGATTCCGATGATCCTGATCCGGTTGAAGCAGGAGCAGATGCAGGGTGAGATCGACTCGGTGCGCCGGTTCGCACACGAGGTGTAAAACGCGATGAGCATACAATTGACGTCCGACGTGGAAGCTGAACTGCTAGCGGCGGCGGAGGCACGAGGCGTCTCGGTCGACGTCATCGTTGCAGAGGCGCTAGATTTGTATCTGGCGAATCGTCCCGCCGGGAGTGGTGCGCGGACTGTTCCCGCACAAGACAGGACTGCGGAGATGAGGTGGGCCGAACAACCTGTTGCGGAATACCGAGGCACGTGGGTTGTGCTGGAAGGTAGCAAGGTGATGGCTTCCGGTCCTGATCCTTCAGCGATCTATGAGCAGGCTCGAAAGAGCGGGATTTATTCGCCTTTCCTGATCTATGTTCCGCGCGAGGAGCCTGAATTCTTTGCCGGCGGATGGTTGGATTAATTGAGCGAATCGATCGATTTTGACGCTCGCTATCACTACGCTGAGACGGCCGCGGGTATCCTCGTTCCCATAACGCTGATTCGAGGTGATCGAAGAGTATCGCTGAAGGCGCGCCTTGATACCGGTGCAGCGGACTGCGTTTTCGACTCCCACTATGCCCAGGTACTTGGCATCGATATGACGTCGGGTCTGCCACGGACGTACCGGACCGTGACCGGCGGCTTTACTGCCTATGGCCACGAGGTGTCGATCTCAACGCTAGGAATGGAGTGGTCCGCGACGGTGTTCTTTCACGATTCCGTCAATCCGGCGAACGCGTTTCTGGGCCGGCGAGGATGGCTGGATCGCGTTCGTCTCGGGTTGGTGCACTATGAGGAAAGTCTCTATCTGAGTCCGTACAGTCGTTAGGCCGTTGGCGATTGGCGCAGCTCAAGGAAATGCACAACCTGTTCGCGAGTGACTGACGGGTAATCCTCAAAGAACTCGCCGATGGTCGAACCGCCTTCAATGTAGTCGAGCAAATTCTGGACCGGTACTCGCGTTCCTTTGAAACAAGGCGCGCCACTCATTCGATCTGGATCGATCCAAATTACGTCGGACCGCTTGCTCTTCTGCTCCGCGCCCATAGTTCTAATCTACGCTAAAGAAATCTCCTGTCGACTGCGCAGACGCGCGCCGGGTGTACGCTAAAAATATGGGCTTCCAATGGGTCGCGCCCGCCGAGCGGCGGAAGAAACTTCACCTCGCAGCATCTCAGCAACTTCGCGAACTCAAGGACGAAATCGAAACTGCTATCTCTGCTTCCGCGGAGTCCCTCGTCGACCTCCAAAATGATCAGGGATTCTGGTGCGGCGAGCTGCTCGCGGATACGACACTCGAGTCCGATTATGTTTTATTGCAGTTGTGGCTGTACCCGGCTGAGAACGGGGTGTGGCATCCGAAATCACGCGCGCGCATCGACAAGGCTTGTAAGCAGATTCTGAAATGCCAGCTTCCCGATGGCGGATGGAACATTTATCCGCGCGGACCCGCTGAGGTCAACGCCACTACGCGCGCTTACACCGCGCTCAAAATTGCCGGCCACAATACCGACGCGCCTCATATGGTGAAGGCCCGTGAGCGTGTGCTCGCGCTCGGCGGACTGCAGGCCTGCAACAGCTATACGAAGATCAACCTCTCGCTCTTCGGACTTTTTCCGCGCCAATATGCGCCATCTGTGCCGCCTGAGGTTGTGCTGTTGCCGGGCGACGTCCTCTATGAGATGTCGTCGTGGACGCGCGCGATCATTGTTCCGCTTTCGATCGTGCAAGCCATCGGACTGAATCGCCACACGCCTGACAACATGACCGTCGAGGAGTTGTTCAAGCCTGGCAAAAAGCTCATCCTTCCCAGCCGCGGCAAGATGGCGGTGTTCTTCAATCACGTCGACAAGGTTTTCAAGATTTGGGAACGGCGCGGATTCAAGAACGTCCGCATGGCTGCGATCCGCGAGGCGGAACATTGGATGCTCGATCGCACGCGGCATTGCGAGGGGCTTGGAGCGATCTATCCGTCGATGATGTATTTGATCATGGCGCTTGATTCGCTCGGCTATCCGGACGATCATCCGGATCGCATCGAAGCTGTGCGGGTGTTCGAGAAGTTGATCATTGAGACCGAAGACCGGTTCCAGTTTCAACCGTGCTACTCGCCGATTTGGGATACCGCGTATGCGGCGTTCGCGCTGGGTGAAATGCGCAGGCTCGATCCTTCGAGGGATGTCGATGAAGCCCGGTTGACGCGCTGCGCCGATTGGATGCTTGATCGTGAAGTGCGGCGCAAGGGCGATTGGTCGGTCAAGCGGCCGAGCCTCGAGCCGGGTGGATGGGCGTTCGAATTTGCCAACGAATACTATCCCGACATCGACGATACGGCGATCGTGCTGCTCGCGCTGTTGCACGCGAAGGCCAGCGATCCAGAGCGGCAACGCCGTGCGGAACGCCGCGCTGTGACGTGGCTGCTAGGCATGCAGTCGCGCGATGGTGGATGGGCCGCGTTCGATGTCGACAACGACTGGCAACTGCTCAACAAGGTGCCGTTCGCCGATCACAACGCGATGCTCGATCCGACTTGCCCGGACATTACAGGGCGCGTCCTCGAGTCGTTGTGCCGCCGCGGACTTACTTACGAAGACAACGCCATACGCCGTGGAGTCGACTACCTGATCTCGTCGCAAGAATCGAATGGAAGTTGGTACGGCCGCTGGGGCGTGAACTATATTTATGGAACGTTTCTCGCGCTTCGCGGCCTGAAGGCATCCGGCGCTCCGCAAGCGAAACCGGCGATCACGCGCGCGGTCGAGTGGATGAAGAGTGTGCAAAACCCCGATGGCGGTTGGGGTGAAAGCTGCTCGAGCTATGTGAAGGGCCGTTATTCGCACGCCGATTCGACGGCCTCGCAAACCGCATGGGCATTGCTCGCGCTGGCCGCGGCCGGTGAGCAGGGCTCGGAAGCCGCACTGCGCGGCGTGCGGCATTT
>DASXZC010000415.1:0-4102 GCA_036502165.1 Bryobacteraceae bacterium | reverse complement strand
GATAGACCCGCCAACCCCGGAATATATGCGGTGATGAACTGAACACGCTGTTTGTACGGTGTCACTGCCGTGCCCCCGTCCATTGAAACCGTGATGCCTCCCTTGTTGCGAGCCGCTCGAATTTTTACAGTTACTTGAACTGCCTCATCATTTACTGGTGTGTGAACGAACACCACTTCTGTCGGGGGCGCGTTCGTTTCGGATTTTAGCTCGCTCTTGTGTGCCATCCTAAGCGGCTCGCTCGACGGAAGATAGTCGAGCCGTTCGAAAGAGATCATTTCTTTCGTATTTTTAGGTAGGACATAACTCGCGGCTCGGGCAGACCAGTGAATGGCTTGGAGGAGTGAAGATTTGCCGGAGCCGTTCGGACCGACCAGAATTGTCACGTCACCAAGGGCTATCGTTGCCTCAAAGATAGCCTTAAAATTCCTCACGGTTATTGAGTCGAGTCTGGTCCACCGTCTCGCTCGAACCGACCGGGTGTCAGAAAGGCCAACAGGCAGCGCAGTAGGTGTCGTAGGGGCTCCGCTTTTGCCAAGAGAGTTCTGCCCAGGTGTATTGGCGGTGACTCCTCCAGCTTCAGAAGATCGAGCTTCTAATTCTGGCGAAGGCTCACGGTCGGTCCTGGAACCTTCATTCGGCAGCGATTCACTTTCGGACTTTGAACATTGAACGCCTTCTACGCTTTCCGCGGTGGCGACTGCTGTTCCGGACTCATCGTTAGTTGAATTCATTTTATCTCGGCGTCCGATGACTCCTCACTCGAAGGAACGTATCATTTACAATACCCAGGATTGTACATCGGTTGGCGGCTGGAATTTCCGTAGTGCCCCGAAGTGCGCTGACAGCGATTGGGTGCCTCCGCCTATGGAGTTGGACTATTCTAAGGCAGCGGCACTGGTCTTCGAAACAAATCGACTAGCTTCATTACCAGCTATACGCCGACACGAGTCGACAGTACACAGGATTTTGCGTCCATCGAGGGCAAAATAAGCGGTACCCCAGAAGGCTGATACCAGCACTCTCAAAACGGCACCTCCGGAAAAGTGTACAATTATCCGGGAGGATCGCCGAAATTGTTGACCGTCCGCCCCGATCAAATCAAAGTGTTTGAGGACGCCCTCCGCGAGGACTTCGAAGAGCGCTTGTTCAATCACCTCCGACAATCCCTGCCCGAAGGCCGGAGCGAAGTGTGGCTGCAAGGCCAGATCACCCGTGGAATCCGCGAAGCCTCGGATTGCGACATTCATTCGGAACGCGACATCGCCGCCTTTGTGGAAGCAACCTGCGCCGCTTTGGGCGGCTTTCCCGAGGGTCCCCTTCCGCGCCAGGCGCTCGCGATTCTGCGTTCCTATGGCGCCGACGCTCGAGTGAAAATTGAGAGGTACCGGACCTGGGCGGTGGAGTCCAAAACTCCAGCCGACGAATCCGCCGCCTGACATCGCCTAACGAACCGCCCCGCCACTGACGATTAGCAGGGTAGGACCCTCCATGCGTATCGTCGAAATCTTCCTCATGGCCCTCGCCGGAATCTGGCAGGGCCTCCGCATGGATCTGAATTTGCTCGAACTCGGCGCGATCGCCGCCGGATATTGGGCGTGGCGAAAACACGGCTGGCGCCCCAAATGGGACCGGATTCCGAATCCGCGCAAACCAACAATCTACGCACTCGGAATCGCCGCCGGCGTCGTGCTGATCCGCCTCGCGTTACTGCCCCTCTTGCCCGCGCCCGTGCCGATCGTCGCCGATGAATTCAGCCACCTGCTGCTCGCCGACACACTGGTCCACGGACGCCTCGTAAACCCGACGCATCCGTTCTGGCCCCACTTCGAGAGTCTGCACATCATTCAGCAGCCGCATTACGCTTCGAACTATTTCCCCGGCCCGGCGATCGTCCTGGCCGCCGCGTGGATCCTCGTCGGAAATCCCTGGGCAGGCATCCTCGCCGAATGCGCCGCCTTCCTCGCGATCCTCTATTGGAGCCTTCGCGGATGGATGCCCGCCCGCTGGAGCGCTTACGGAGTCCTTCTGGCTGCCCTGCGCTTCGGCATCGGCAGCTACTGGATCAACGCCTTCCACGGCGGATTCCTCCCCGCCCTCGGCGGCGCCCTCGTCTTCGGAGCATTCCCTCGGCTGCAGCGCAAAGCGAACTGGATCCACGCGTCGGTTCTCGGTGCGGGACTGCTCGTCATGGCGCTCTCGAGACCCTATGAAGGGGCGCTGTACGCAGTGCCGATCCTCGGCGCGCTCGCGTGGCAGTATCGCCAGAGCTTCACCGCCGTCGCGAGGGTCGCGATTCCCGCCGCCGCATTCGCAGCGTTCGCCGGCCTGCTGCTCGGTGGATACATGAAGCAGGTCTCCGGCAGCCCATTCGTCAGCGCATATCAAATCAGTCAGAAGACCTACGGCTGGCCGCTAGGCGTCGCGTGGACCACCGTCCCCAACATCCACAATCAGAACGTCGAAATGCAGACGTACTTTGAATACGAAATCTCCGAGCGTGAGAAGGTCGACGGCCCGCTCGACTTCCTTGAATTCCTCACGCTACGCATTCAGGAATACTGGCGATTCTTCCTCGGCCCGATTCTCACGATCCCGCTCTTGTTCCTGCCCCGCGTGTGGAAGCGCCGCCCGTGGATGTTCGTCGCACTCTCCGGAGCTGTCTTCGCCGTGATGTTCGAAGGAGCCGCCTCGCCTCACTACATCGCCATCGCCACCGCGGCAATTGTCGCGATTCTCGTCGAGTCGATCCGCCATCTCCGCGTCGCCCGGTGGGGATTGGCCGGAGCCTTCCCCTGGGCCATCGCCGCAGTGCTCATCATAAGAATCGCCGCGCAGAATCTGCACCTGCCGTACACACAGACCGTGAACTACCAGTCCTGGTGCTGCCGCGTCGAAGGCAATCTCAACAAGGCGCGCATCACGCACGAACTCATTGCGCAACAGCCTGCGGCAAAGCACCTGGTATTCGTAAAAGCGAAGACGGACTGGCGTAACTTCCTGCAATGGATCTACAACGACGCCGACATCGACGCTTCGCGCATCGTTTGGGCGCGCGACCTCGGCGTAGAGCGGAACTCGGAACTCATCGACTATTACAAAGGATCGCGAGAAGTCTGGATGCTCGATCCGAATGTCGAGCCCGCACGCATGGAACGCTATCGGCCAGCGCTGCCGCCGCATGAGCAACCGCGCCTGGCAGTGGCAGCAGCGCCGGCCGAAGCCCAGCCTCAGCGGCCCGCGCCGTAGCTGCGCGCGTTCGACTGCTGCGCCCGCATGTTGTCCGCTTCAGTGCCCCGCGTCAACTGCTCCGCTCCGCACTGCTCGAGCGTCTCCTGCGCGCGATCTGCCCAGTCGCTTTCGCAACGGCATCCGAACAAAATGTTCCCGGACTTCACTTTGCTCTCATACTTCTTGGCATCGTTGTCACGCAGTCCGAAATGCAACAGCCCTTCGGCGAGAGAATGAACCTCTCCGCGGCCGCTATCGCTCGCCGGGCTCTCGGTCAGCGCCGACTTGATCGGCCCGACGGCGATATAGGAACCCATCCCGGGAATCGCGATCACCCCGGCTCCGGCTAACTCCGTGACCAGCCCGTCGCTCACAGGACTCCTGTTGCCTGGCGCCGGCATCTTATCCGTAAACGCCTTCGACCCTCGCTTGTCCTGTTGTCCACTCATCGCCTGGCGCGAACTCTCGGGAATCAGGATCGAAATATCCGAATCACGGACGCCCGCGTTGCGAAGCTGGCCGAGGCACTTTTCCGCATCATTTGCGCCCGGAAAGAGTCCGAAGACGGAAGTGTTGGTAGTCATTTTCAAAATCTCCTAACGTACTGTTCCTTTTCGATCGACATTGGTTTGCGAGCACGCTCTTTGTACTCGAGCGCGCGGCGATTGCGTCTCAACGCACCGTCGAGCAATGGCATGCCGTATGCGCGTTTATGACAATCCCCAAATCGCCTCGAACGGCACGATTTTCCTGCCGTGTGAGGTCGCAGTGGGGATGGCACAAAGGAAGCAGGTCGAGGGCCGATCCTCAAATTTCAATCGAATCAGTCAACACGTTCGGAAAGCAGACCAGCAAGCGGAAAATTTTCCCG
>DASXZC010000414.1:0-2373 GCA_036502165.1 Bryobacteraceae bacterium | reverse complement strand
TCGGCGTCGAATATCTCGCGGTTGGCAGCGATATGGACGTCCTCGGGAATGCCAATCCGATCGGCGGTGGGATGCGGCCCGACAGTCAACCGAACTTCGCGCGCTACCGGTTCCATGTCGATCGTGCCGAGCACCTGGGAGCCGATCGGCTCGACCATCCGAAGCGCATGTTCGATCTCACGGAAGGGCTGATCAGCCGCGGTTACAGCGATGCGGATATCAAGCTGATTCTCGGTGGGAATGCCGTGCGAGTCCTCGGGCGGATCTGGGCCGTCTGAGGTTCAGCGTGCGGTGCAAGTGAATTCGCCGGATCGAATTTGTTCGAGATTGGGCGGCGCGCCGTTGGGCTCGGTGCAGGTCAACACTCCGTCGGGCGTTACTTTCAGAGCGGCATCGATCCGCTCGGAAGGGCTCAGTTGTTTGAGGTCAGCGGGGCGGTACAGGGTCCAGTCGTGACCGGTCGCGAGGCGCGCCATGAAAAGCGTGGCCCATTCGAACGTCGGATTGAACTCGTCCTCAATGATGGCGACGTGCGCGTCCGGCGGGAGGGCGGCGAGCGACTTCGAGATGCCGTCGTAAGCGATCCTGATGTCGTTCGATTCGGCGCCGAACTGCGGATAGGGGGCTGCTCCGATGCGCGCGTGCCACACGGTGATCGCGATCATCAGCAGCACGGGCGCGAAGACGCGGACCGCGTGGTTGCGTTCTGTCAGGGGCTTCAATCCAGCGGCGAGCCCGAGCAGCATCCAGAAGAGTGGCAGGGACGCGGCGTCGAGTCCGCGAGTGGGAATGAACGCGAGCGGCAAGAAGCTCACAACGAACATCATCCACGCGAAGCTCGCGAACCAGAGGCGTGCGATCAGGAACACGGCGAGCGGCACGAGGAAGAATGCGAGCGCGGCCGCCGGGGTCCAATGGATCAAGTCGTAGCAGAGCGTCGATAGCAGCGTCGCGAAGTTGCCGGCGAATTGGGCGATCGAGATGGATGGCTGGTATGAAGGGACTTCCGCGACTCCGCCATGGCCGAGGACGCGACCGAGTACGTAGACGCCGGCCATTAATGCCAGCATTGCGACGGTTATGAAATTCCAGATCCTTGTCCGTTGGGACGTTCGCCCCTTCAGCACGCCTGCGATCGCAAGGGGCAAACTGACCGCCATCTCTTTGCTGTCGAGCGCCGCGAGAGTGACTGCGACAAGCAGTGCGAGCCGGATTTCTTTCTTCGTATTACCGACTGCAATCCACAGCGCTAATAAATAGAAAAACGAAGCAAGAAGATCGAATATCGTGCCGACATTCGAATAAGCGCCGGACATTTCTCCGTGATAAGCGAGGAACCATCCGATTGCCAGCGCGAGCCAGACGTTCTTCAAGACCGCCCGCCCGATCGCGAACGCGAGCAGCATGTTCGCCGCGCCGAGCGTGAGGCAGACGAAGTGATAGGGCCAGGGAGAGAATCCAAAACGAAGCCAGAGGACGCGGTACGCCAGTTCGCCCATCGGCCGGACCAACGCGCTCGGACGCCAGATTGTGAACAGGTCGCGGACGAGTTCGCCCCAGGAATTGGTGACGGCGCGGTACAGGTTCATCAAGTCGTCGTGCGTGAATCCCTCGTCCACGGCTCCGCGCAGCCAGTAGTATCGATAGACGATCAGGCACACAGCAGCCACCGCAAGCCATGCAAATCGAGTTCGAACGGATTTCTCTTGATCGGGCGTCCCTACACTCTGCCAAGCTACGCGGCTGTTGTCAAATCTAGCACCTGCGTGAAGTGTTACAAAATTTTCTCCACGCTTATAATCGGCTTATTTTCATAATGATAAACGCCGTTAGTGCGGCAACTTAATCCAGCCACTCCAACCCCGAGACTATTGACTGAAATCGCAATTTGCAATATGATTCATTGCAGATTGCAATATGAAGTTAGGTGAAAAGTTGCGGTACTTACGGGAAGTCGAAGGAACCCTCCGTGGACTGAGCCGCGAAATGACGCAACAGGAGACCGTACGCGCCATGAAAACGGAACTCGGCCGCTCGATCAGCCAGTCCTACCTCTCTCAAATCGAGAGTGGAGCGCGGCCGCACCTGACCAACTCGACGCGGCAGATGCTGGCGGGATTTTTCAAGGTTCACCCGGGGTACCTGGTCGACGATCCGGAGGGATTCCAGACCGATCTGGTGTCGGATGTGAGGTCGCTCGAGGATCAGCTCGACCTGTGGCTGATCGAAGGTTCGGAGCGGTTCAAGAAGGATTTCGAGGTCGGGCAGGCGTTGCTGAATCTGGCGCGGCACAGCGATTCGCGGGGGTGCCTGGTGTTGCTGAACGAGATCCTCGATACGCCGGGGCTCGCCGAGCGGCTGTTGCAAACATTA
>DASXZC010000413.1:0-1629 GCA_036502165.1 Bryobacteraceae bacterium | reverse complement strand
TACACTGAAATAGCACCATTCTTCTAAGGAAAATATGTCTTCCCGAAACTCTTTTAACGCTGCCTCAAGGCTCGAGGCGAGTGGAAAATCGTATCGAATCTACCGTATTAACGCAATCGAGAAAGCCGGCGTGGGAACGGTCTCACGGCTTCCATATTCGATCCGCGTGGTCCTCGAAAACCTGCTCCGCTATGAGGATGATTCGACCGTCAAACGCTCCGACATCGAATATGTAGCCAAGTGGGATACCGCCGCCGCTCCGCAAGATATCAACTATCGCCCCGCGCGCGTCGTCCTGCAGGATTTCACTGGCGTCCCTTGTGTTGTTGACCTCGCGGCGATGCGCGACGCACTGCAGAAGCTCGGCGCCGATCCCAAGCTCGCGAATCCGCTCATCCCTTGCGACCTCGTGATTGACCACTCCGTGCAAGTCGACTCGTATGGCTCGAACGAATCGTTCGGCGTGAACGTCCTGCTCGAATACCAGCGCAATCGCGAGCGATACGCCCTGCTGCGCTGGGCTCAGAAGTCGTTCCGCAATTTTCGCGCGGTGCCTCCGGGAACGGGGATCGTCCATCAGGTGAACCTCGAATACCTGGCTTCTGTCGTGTTCACAAATCACGCGGCGGACCGCGTGATCGAAGCATATCCCGACACTTGCGTCGGCACGGATTCCCACACGACCATGATCAGCGGACTCGGCGTTGTCGGCTGGGGCGTCGGCGGAATCGAAGCTGAGGCATGTATGTTAGGCCAGCCGATTTCGATGCTGTTGCCGCCCGTTGTTGGATTCAAAATGACCGGCCGTTTGCCCGAAGGCGCAACCGCCACTGATCTCGTGCTGACCGTCACGCAGATGCTGCGCAAGAAAGGTGTAGTTGGAAAATTCGTCGAATTTCACGGCGACGGCGTCAGCAACATCAGCGTCGCCGATCGCGCGACGATCGCCAACATGGCTCCCGAGTATGGCGCCACCATTGGATTCTTTCCCATCGACAACGCCACGCTCGATTACTTACGGATGAGCAATCGTTCGGAAGAACAGATCGCACTCGTCGAAGCGTACAGCAAGGCGCAGGGTTTGTTCCTGTTGCCGGGCGCGCCCGATCCCGTGTACAGCGACACGCTCGATCTCGACTTGTCGACGGTCGTGCCATCGCTCGCCGGACCGAAGCGTCCGCAGGATCGTCTCGAGTTGCCGCAGGTGAAGCCGAACTTCGCCGCCTTGTTAAACGGCGCCGCGCCGAAGACCGCGTCCTACGGATCGAACGGGAACTCCGGACACATCCAGGATGGCGCGGTCGTCATCGCGGCCATCACGAGCTGCACGAATACTTCAAATCCCGCGGTCATGATCGCCGCCGGATTGCTTGCGAAAAAGGCCGTGGAAAAGGGCCTCCACACCAAGCCCTGGGTCAAGACGAGCCTCGCGCCAGGTTCCAAAGTCGTGATGGATTATTACAACCAGGCGGGTCTCACCGATTCGCTCGACGCGCTCGGATTCAATCTCGTCGGCTATGGCTGTACCACATGCATTGGCAACAGCGGTCCGCTGCCGGAGCCGATTGGAGATGCCGTCACCAAAGAGAAGCTCGTTGTCGCCGCAGTCCTCAGCGGCAATCGGAACTT
>DASXZC010000412.1:0-19290 GCA_036502165.1 Bryobacteraceae bacterium | reverse complement strand
TCGCGCTCACTTCGCCGGGCGGTGCGTTGTCGGTGGTTTTGCAGTTGCCGGGCGAATCGGAACCGCACGTCGGCGCGAGCGCGTTTCGATCGATGCAAGAACTGAAATCCCACTTCAATTTGATTAGTCCTGATTGGCTGCGCGAGACGCTCGCCGCACGAGGATTGCGGCTCGTGTATGAGTCCAGGCGCACGGTCGCCGGAGGCAAGGCATTCTGGATGGGGATTTTTGCGAAACACTAGAAGCTATGAATGACCAACCAACAGCCGAGGCCGTCGCCATCCATCGTAAACTGGCCGCCCAATTCTTTAATGGCGCGTGGACGCTGATCGACAAGGCGGACCGGACTCCAGCGGAAGATCTGCGGATGATCCACATGGCTCATGCGTCGAGGATGCATTGGGAACTCGTGGGGACTCCGCGCAACCGCAGTGTCGGAGAATGGCAAATTTCGAGGATTTACAGCATGCTCGGCCGCGCCGAAGCGGCGCTCTTTCATGCGCGCAATAGTCTGGCGATTGCGACGGAGAACGAACTGCCTCCCTTCCAGGTGGGGTACGCGTGCGAAGCGATGGCGCGGGCGCTCGCGCTGGCGAAGGATCCGGAGGCGCGGGAGTATCTCGAGAGAGCGAAGCAGTTGGTGCCGGAGGTTACAGACGATCACGATCGGGCGCTGCTGGAGGCGGATCTCGCGATGATCGGAGTGTGATCCGACAAGCTCAGTTACGTGGCAGTTTCGGCACTTCCATGGCTCATGCGACATCGGAACGCTTAAACGTCCGCCTTGCGCCGTGGCGGATATGGAGCACCTCAACTTCTTTCTGCTTTTCCAGAACACGGTATATCGCCCGGTAAATGTGGGGCTTGTTGCCATAAAGCAAATGCCGCATCTCGTTACTCTCAGGCGTCGCTGGACATCGGTTCGGCTGTTCTTCCAGGCTGAGAATCGCTTTCTTGAAACCTCGATACCACTTCAGCGCGGCATCGGAATTCTGTGCGTCAATCTCCCCGTATAGCAAGGCAAGATCACGCTCGGCGCGGGCCGTGATATTAACGAGGTAGGCCATGCTCAGCTTCGAAGTCCTTGAAAAACTCCCTCGCTGGCCGGACCTTCCGTTCTTTCACGTTCTCGAGACCCTGACGGATTCCTTCCAGCGAATCCGCGCCGGCGGCGATGTCGAGCAGGCGCTGGTAGGCTTCCGCGTCTTGCACCACGGCTGCCGCTTTCCCCTTCACCGTGAGCACCACCGGGCGTTTTGTTTTTTTGAGCTGCTTTATGAAGTCACCGGAACGGCGACGGAAGGTCGTCAGTGATTGGATGTCGCTGGTGATGTCAAGCATAGGATGGCTCCGGTAAGCACCTTATTAGGTGCTACCAGAATAGCGCATCCATGAAGTATCACATCGCGTAGTGGCCACCCGAGTCACAGCACCGCTGATGCGGTCATGTGCTTCGTCATCGACGTGCCGACTTCGATGAACCGCAGGAGTTCTTCGTTCAGTCGATCAGTGGCTGTCATGAAGAGGCCGTGGGGCTGATTCTCGTATTCCGTCATGGTCGCGTTCGTGAGGAGCTTTATCGCCTTCCGCGCGGACTTGTCGATCGGTACCGTTTCATCACTGGCTCCGTGGATGACGAGGACGGGAATCTTGATTTGTGGAAGGTCCTGTCTGAAGTCCGTCGAAGCCCAGGCTTTGGCGGCCGCCACGGTGGAGTGCAAGGAGGCCATCAGTGCGAGGCCGAAGGTCCATTCGAGGACGGGTTCGGAAACACTGTGATGGATCATTGAACGGCCATAGAATTGGAGTCCGAAAGATTTCAGGAATTCAGGACGATCGGTGAGAATCTGCCCTTCGATTTTCTGGAAATCCTCAATATTAATTCCATCCGGGTTGTCGTCCGTCTGTAGGAGGAACGGCGTGACAGACGAAATCAGAACGGCCTTGACGACACGCTGGGAGCCGTACTTCGCGAGATACCGGACCACTTCGCCGCCACCCATTGAGAAGCCCACGAGAACGGCGCCTGTGAGATCGAGCGTTTCCATGATCGTATTCAGGTCGGCTGCGAAGGTATCGTAGTCGTACCCTTGCCAGGGTTGGTCAGAGCGTCCGAAACCGCGCCGGTCGTAGACGATGACGCGCGCGCCGTTCTGGGCCAGGAATTCGGCCTGCTTTTCCCACATGTCGCCACACAAGGGCCAGCCGTGAATCAGAACTACCGGAACGCCGGTCCCCCAATCGCGATAATAGAGTTCAGTTCCGTCGGCCGCCATTGCGAAGGGCATGTTGTTCTTCTCCTTTATGTTAGATTGGCGCGCGCGCTCACTTGTTTCTTGGCGCACGGTCGAAAGTAGCGAAAACGGTACTGGGGTACGTTATCGACTATTGAGTTGGTTGGCCCGACGGCGTTGTAGCATGTTGGATTGGAGTACGACGCAGGATAGAAGCAAAATAGATGGATGAGATATTGAGCAGTTTGCGGCCTGGGATGCTGGTGCTGGACCTTGGCTCCTCGAAGGGAAGTTTCGCGCGAGATGCAACGCTTGCTACGACGGTCAGAGTCGATCGAGAGGTGCCAAGCGAACTTGCCGGGCAGGGATTGATCATCGAGGCTGACGCGGCTGCTCTGCCGTTCGCGGATGGGTGCTTCGCGGCGGTCATCATGAACCACAGCCTCGAACATTTCGACGACCTCGCCGGTGCGTTGCGCGAAGTCGGGCGGATTGTGCGAGCGGATGGTTCCGTATTTGTGGCGGTGCCTGATGCGTCGACGTTCACAGACAGGCTCTACCGGTGGCTCGCCCGGGGAGGCGGGCACGTGAATGCGTTTGTTTCGGCTCGTGAAACCGCCGCTGAAATTGAGCGGGCTATCGGACTTCCGCTTGTTGCGACGAAGCTGCTGTATTCTTCGCTCTCGTTCCTCAATCGCCGGAACGCTCCAAGGCCGCTGCCGCGGCGGTTGCTAATTTTGGGGGCCGGTTATGAGTGGAGCCTATTCCTTTATATTTGGTTATCAAGGAAAATCGACCGCTGGTTGAATACTCGTACGGCGATTTATGGATGGGCATTTTATTTCGGCAGGTTTGAGAGTCCGGTTGATACGACGCCGTGGCCGAACATGTGTATCCGCTGTGGCAGGGGGGCGTCAGCATCGTTCTTGGCTAGCCAGAGTCTGATCTCACGGCGCTGGTGGGGGCCAAACACGTTCCGATGCGCGCATTGTGGTGCGACCAATCCGTTCGTGGATGACGCTAGGGGAGGTTAGACCTGAAGGGGAGACGGCGGGGGCGTTTGGAGGCTGGCGGCGGCAAAATGAAGTACCGCTTTGATCTGTTCGCGCGTCACGGCGAATTCCTCCATGACTTCTTCGATGCTTAAGCCTGCTTCCAAATTCTCGAACACCGTTGCGACTGGCATACGTGTATCCTTGAACACCCAAGCGCCGCTCACCTTGCCGGGGATGCTTTCGACGGCGGGGCATTGTGACCAATCAAGGGCTTTCATGAAGAGTTACTCCTCCTCTTCATCGTAAACTGTTTCAGCGGTTAGCCGTGCTTCGACAGCTGCACGCTGATGTTCGTGAGGGATAACAATGTCGATGCTCCATCGCCGGGTTTCAATTCCGGGCCGGGTACGTCGAACAGGGTCGCGAACAGCGGGACTAGCCGGGGATCGCGCCAGCCGCGACGGGCTTCTTCGAGCATCACTTGGATCGTCTCGTCGTGCGTGAACGCGCGCTTGTAGGGACGCTGGGAAGTCAGGGCATCGTAGATGTCGGCGATTTGCAGGATGCGCGCGAGCAGGGGGATGTCCTCACCTTTCAATCCATCCGGATATCCGGTGCCATCCCATTTCTCATGATGGTTGCGGATGATCGGCAGCACGCCTGAGAGGCTCTTCATGGGGCGGCAAATGCCTTCGCCGATCACGGTGTGCGTGCGCATCACGGACCATTCGTCATCGGTCAGCGAACCGGGCTTGAAGAGGATCGCGTCGGGAACGCCGATTTTACCGATGTCGTGCAAATATCCGCCGCGGTGAAGCGAGCGGATGTCGCACTCGGGAAGTCCGAGTGCACGGCCGAGCATCATGCTGAAATGTGCCAAACGCTTGCAATGTTCGCCGGTGTTGGCGTCACGCTGCTCGACGGATTGGGCGAGTGCGAACAGGATCGTTTCCGCCTCTTCAAGTGAGTCGATCAGCGCCTTGTTGCGCAGCATGGCGCGGACGCGAGTGCGGACGACTTGCGGCTGAAGAGGCTTTACTAGAAATTCGTCGGCGCCGGAGGAAATACCGGCGATTTCGCTTTCCGCTCCCTGGATGCTCGTTAACATCAGGATCGGAATCAGGCGCGTCCGGCGGTCGGATTTGATCTTCCGGCAGAAGTCGGTGCCGCTCATTTCGGGCATCATCAGATCGACGACGACCAGGTCGACTTTTTCCTGCGCGAGGACGTCGATCGCCTCCATAGGGCGCTTCGCCTCGAGGATCCGGTAGGCCGAGTTCTTCAGCATCCCGCGAAGTAGCCGCCGGTTGACTTCGACGCTATCGAGAATCAACACGGTGGATGGTTGAGACGAGTCTTCGACGATGTCATCCCAGACGGATAACTGTCCGAGAGCACGGTCCTCGCCCGGCGTGGCTTTCGCCGAACCATTTAGAGATGGTGCGGAACGCGCTTCCAAAACACGCGGGTCTACAGACGTTTGCGAATCGATTGCCATCTTCGCCCTTGGCGGCAACACTCCTCTAGAAAATGGATCGGGTGAACCGGTGAAAAGCATTAGCCGTAAGGCGGTAGGTCCTTAGGGTCTGTCAGGAGAGCTGCGGCGCATCAATATTCGATAGACTGGCTAGAGAATGTCACGACTACTTGTCCTCCCAATCGCTGGCTTGGTTTGTGTGAGCGCGTTCGCAGGAGAGCCGCTCACGCAGGGGCAGCGGGATTTCGCGATGTCGCATATGCATGCGACGCGGAAGATGTTCCTCGATGCGACGGCGAATCTGACTCCGGCGCAATGGAACTTCAAAGCCGGGCCCGATCGCTGGTCGATTGCGGAGTGCGCCGAGCACATCTCCGCGGCCGAGGACTTCATTTGGGGAGTCGTCGACAAGCTCGTCGCCGGTCCGCCGGCGGATGCGGAAACGATCGCGAAGACCAAGGGCAAAGACGAACTGATTGTGAAAGTGCTGCCCGACCGGAGCCACAAATTCGTGGCGCCGGAGCCAATTCAACCGAAGAAATTGTTAAGTGATCCGACGGAATATGTCGCGAGATTTAAAGCAAGCCGCGATAAACATATTGAATATGTGAATACGACGCAAGACAGTTTACTGGATCGCGTGATGAACCATCCGGCGGCGGGGCCGCTGAATGCGTATCAGTGGATCCTGCTGATCTCGGGACATACTGAACGGCACGTGCTGCAGATTCTCGAAGTGAAGGCCGATCCGAATTATCCGAAGTAAGTAACGCCATGCACAGGGTGCAACAGCATCGAACCTCAATCCCAGGGCTTGAGGCGATGACGCTGGTTTCGGACCACCATTTCCCGCGGCATTCGCACGATCAGTACGGTATTGGCGTGATCGAATTCGGCGCGCACCGGTCGTGGAGCGGAACCGGTGCCGTCGAAGCGTCGGCCGGTGATGTGATCATGGTCAATCCTGGCGAGATGCACGATGGGCGCGGGGAGCGCGGCTGGAGGATGATCTATCTCGATCCGTCAGTCGTTGCCGGATTGGTGGACGACGAGATCAATGGTGACGTCGAAATGGTGCGGCCGGTGGCGAAGGATCCGCTGCTCGCGGCGAGCTTCGCGCGGCTGTTCGCGTGTTTGACCGACGATCGTATGGAAGTCGAGGAGAACCTGCTGCGGTCCGTGATGGACATCGTGTGGCGGCATGCGATCCCGCGTCCTGCGCCGGTGCGGTCGTACCGGCGATCCATTAGAAAAGCACTCGAACGCTTGGATGCGGCGGATCCGGACGAGGCGGTGTCGCTTGCGGAGTTGGCGGCGCTAGCGGGCATGAGCCGCTTCCAACTGTTGCGCGGATTTGCGCGCGAGGTGGGAATCACTCCGCATGCGTATCTGATTCAGAAGCGCGTGGGCGTGGCGCGGCGGTTGTTGGCGGGCGGCGAGACGTCTGCTCAGGCTGCTGCTCGCGCGGGGTTCGCGGACCAGAGCCATATGACGCGCGCGTTCGTTCGTCAATTGGGAGTGACGCCCGCTCGCTATCGCGCCGCCGTTGCGCGGTGATGCAATTTCGTTCAAGACGCGTGGGGCGTCCGCGTGCGATTCATGATCGAGAGGTCTTATATGATCCGCCGCTGCGATCACGAACGCGATTTTGAATCGATCTGGAGCATCATCAACGATGGCGCACAGGCTTACAAGGGAATCATCCCGGCCGATCGTTGGACTGAGCCGTACATGTCGCGCGAGAAGCTAGCGCATGAGATGGAACTCGGCGTGGAGTTTTGGGGCTATGAGGAGGACGGCGCGCTCGCGGGGGTCATGGGGATCCAGCGGGTTCGAGACGTCACGCTCATCCGCCACGCTTATGTTCTGACGAGCCGGCGCAATCAAGGAATCGGAACGCGGCTGCTCGGTCATTTGCGGGATCGCGCGCAGGGGCCCGTGTTGATCGGCACTTGGGCGGACGCGCTGTGGGCGATCCGGTTCTATGAGAAGCACGGATTTCGACTGGTTGGGGATGACGAGAAGAACCGATTGCTCAAGACGTATTGGACCGTCCCGGAGCGTCAGATCGAGACGTCGGTCGTCCTCTCGGATTCGCTCTGAAGGGGAGCGGTGGGCCGCGGATGTGGCATACTTTCCCCATGCCGATGAGTCACACCGTCGAACCGGGAGACAGCGTATTGAGTCTTTCGGAGGAGCATGGCCTGTTTGCTCCCACCATTTGGAACGACTCGGCGAATTCCGCCCTCCGCGCACAGCGGACGGATATGAACATCCTGCTGCCGGGGGATGTGGTCGTTGTGCCCGATATACGTTTGCGATTGGAGAAACGGCCTACCGGCATGAAACATCGCTTTCGCCGCAAGGGGCTTCCTGCAATCTTCCGTATCCAAATATTCGACGAGAATATCGCGATGGCCAACAAGGATTTCAAGCTTGTCGTGGATGGCGTCGAGCAGTCGGGTACAACCGACAGCATGGGCATCGCCCAGAAGTTCGTTCCGGCGGACGCCCGGGAAGGAACCATGGTCATCGGGGACAACGAAATTCTGTTGACGCTGCAGTTCGGGTATCTCAATCCGATCAACGATATTTCCGGGATTCAGAACCGCCTGCAGAACCTGGGCTACGATTGCTCGTCCGAGCCTGGAGTTCTCAATGCCGAGACGCACCAGGCCTTGCGCGATTTCCAGCGCAATCACGGAGTCAAGGTCACCGGCGAGCCGGACGCGGCCACCAAGGCGAAGCTCGAACAGGTGCATGATGAGCCCTACAAATATCCTGAGCCGGAGCCGGCGGAATGACAGGCTCGGGCCGCCGCGAAGTGTTGGAGCATATGTGGCGGCGCTTTCCACAGCACAGCATCATCCTCACGGATCCTCGAACGCGTGAGGCTGTCCTTTTCGCAGAGCGGCGGGCGGCGAAATACGGATTCTTGAAACCGGTTGAAGTTTGTTCCTGGATGACGCTGAGCGTGTATTTTGGCGGGTATTTCGACGAGGATGCGCTGTGCCCTTGGGCGGAAGCCACACTGCAGGAATCGGCGGGTGCCAACCGCGACGAGGTCATGGCTCGGCTATTCAGCCGCATGAACTTCGAGACGTCGACTTTCGCGGGTCCGCCGTATTCGAAAGCGTTATTGGCGCTGCTGCCTGTTCCATTCGAGACCCTCCTCGCGGAAGACGGCGACCTGCACGAATCCCTCGAAAGATCGCTGCGCAACTGGTATCCGGAGAAAGCGGCGGCGCTCAGTCAGGATCAGTGGCGGTATCTGCTCGAGGCGAGCGAGCGGAAGGCGGCTGTGTATGGGCTCCCTTTGCCTGCCGGAGCTATTTTTTGCATGCAATGTATGACGATTCTGGGCAGTGAGTTCGACCGGGATCCGCTGTATCCGGATGCGATCGCGGTGATGAACAGCGACACGGCGGAGGATCCGGTCGAGAAGTTGAAGAACGCATTCGACTGCAGGCAGGGATTGATCCGGCGGCATCTCATATTGGATCGTTTCCGGACGAAGTAAGGAGGGCGGGGATGGGACAAGGCAGCAAGGACGGAAACGAAGCACCGAGCGGGTCAGGATCCGGCTCCGGCGGGGGCGGCGCCACTGGGCCACTCTACGGTATGCCGGACATCAAACTCGTCGGCGGCGGCAAGAAGCCCGCGCCGAAGACCGGTAAGGTTATGGCGAGTTTGCAGCTTGTGGGTCAGGGGCAGACGGATACTCCGAACTGGGCGCTGCCGCCCGTTTTCTACGTCATCGTGGGCTGCGGCCCGGGCGCGACGATCAACCACACGACCCTCAAACAGACGCCGTTCGGCCACAAGCGGTTGCACGAATCGATTGCCGACGAGATTCCGATCATCCATGTGGGCTTTTCCAATCCGTGGTCCAATCACTTCCTGCATGGCATGGGCCAGCGGAACTACCTGTTGAGCTTGCCGGGATTCGACGCCGCGAACCAACCGACGAATGGTCCACCGGCGGAGAAGGACGGAGGGATGCAGTCGACCCATTTTGGTGGCTGTGTCGACCGCGAACTGGCCCGATGTACCGCAGCCGAGGAAACGCGATTCGAAGGCCGGGACCGGAGCAAGCGCGCGCTGGGCTGGCCGGTCGTCAAAGGCTGGGTGGCATGGGTACAAACACGATCGCTCGAGCCGCTCGGGCACGCGGACAAATATCCTGAGGAACTGACCGGCACGAAGGTGCAGGCTGCCATCGAAACGAAACTACGCGAGCCATATCCGATCTACCTCGATGGCATTGCACCGTACCGCGTTCTCGTCCTGCGACAGTTGGACGATGGAAGTCTCGAGCCGATTTTCCTGTATGCGCAGTTCATCGACTTCTGTACCGGCTCGGGGAGGCCGCGCCAGGACAATAAGAGTTTCAAGACAGCCAGGCTCGAGCCCTGGCGTAATCCTGAGACTTGGCAGGGCCCGGAAAAGGCACGCCGGATATTGGTCGCCGAAGAGGCGATCGGCGAGGAGTTGCCGTTCGGGGGCGCCACGCAGCGGATCTGCATTGCCAATGGCGGCGCGATCGCTTTGAATGCCGCCGAACGGTCACGCGACACGTCTTGCTGGACGGACTGGTTCCATGTCCCGGATCTGCTTGGATCCTTTGGAAACCCCAGGAATGTAGCGTTTCTTTGGGACACAGCGCAGGGAGCGGCGCGGCTGGCGGGCGGAAGGCTCACCGAGGCGCACATGCTGGCAACCTATGACAGGACCCGGATGGGCCGTTCGGGAGCCGTGGCTTCCGCAGTTGAAGGGGGCGCGAGTGTGACCGTGAAGCTCGAGAAGGGGAAAGCTCGCGCCGGGTCGACTGCGGTGGTGGCCGATCCGCTGATTCGCGATCATCAGGCAATCGAAAGCGGCCTGAATCCGGGAGGGATGTGGCTGGCCTCGCCGTGGTACGGCCTGGCGTACACAACCGCTACAACGAAGGCGCTGCCATCCGACCAATACGATCGGCTGATTCTTCACGCCGGTCTGGTGAACAACGAAGTGGGAAGACCGGTCTGGGCCGTGCCCGTCACGCTCCAACCTCTTTTGAAGGGTGACCGTTTGATCGGCTTGACGTCGGGCGATGGCTTTATCCGCGTACTCGGAGCCGCGGCCCAGGCGCCCGATATCCCAGACATGGTTCCCGCTGCGAAGGATCCGCGCGCAAAGATGGAGGTGTTCCGCAACGGGCTTCCGGTTACGGCCGTGCCTGAGGGTTTCATCCTTTCAGGCATCAATATTGCGGAAGCGAACGAGTTCTTCAAAGCCGTGCCGAACACGAATTGGAACACCATGACATTGAGCGAAGTGGAGACGGCTGTCAACCTTGGAGGCCAAGAAAAGACCGACTTCATGACGCTGTTTCCCGAGGTCAGGAATAAAGGGAACGGATTTTCCAGCATCGGCGATATGATCGACAAGCTCAAGGCCGCCGTTCCGACAAAAATCGACCTGCCTCGTCGAGCGACGGTGACTCAGAACATTGAAAACCTGCGCGGGACGCTCGCCCTCGCGAAATTCACCTACGAGTAGAGTTAGGCCGAAAAACGGTCCATATTGCTTTCGTGCCGGTGAAGCCACGCCAAATAGCCGAAGCGCTCTTCCAATCGCTCGCCTTCGGGCGGAAGCCAGGCCGAAACAATTTCGCCGGCGTCGTAGCCCAATTGTTCACCGGGATCGACGGGATTTCCCCGGAAGTCCGCGAACTGCAGTGAGGAAAAACCCTCCGAGGCGGCGATCGCTTCCGCCGCGGCGAGCGTCAGGTGATTGTTCTTCAACGACAGCCATCGCAGGCTTCCGATCTGGCGGGCAGCTATGAACAGGCGAACGTGAAAGTCGTAGAGTCCGCACTCGTCCATGGCGAGTGATCGTACGCGGGCGAACGCGCGTAACCTGGTCAGGTTCTCATCCACATCGCGGACGTTCAGGAGGTCGAGGTGGCGGATCGGCGCGGCGTTGAAAACGGTGCCGGCGTTTTCCATGAAGGCTTGGGCGGACATCCGCACGAGGCCCACGAATCCACGTTCGAACTCATAGCCGCTGACTAAAGGGCCGATGCCATTCGACCAGGCAGGTCCGTAGTTCGCCAGGGCTCGTGAAAGGAGCTCGCGGGACCAGGCAAATTCGCCTGACCGGATCGCCATCGGATCGGCTCGGGCGATTGCGATCTGGCCGCGGATGAATGCCGAGTGCTCGCGGGTTTCCTCATCCGGCTGGCTAGCGGCCCAATCCGCGTAGGCGAGCCGGGGAGCGTCCGAATCCGGATCCGCGATTACCGAGCGGAGCAACTCCTCGTTCATGTTGCTTTCATTGTAGCTGCCATGATACCTTCGCCACACGCATGCTCCGCATCAGCAAGGAACAGCTCGAGGCGCTTGGCGCGCGCCGGCGGGTGGAGTTCGAAGACACGTTCGTGAGGAAAGGGTTGGATCGAGCAGAGATCCGCTCGAGCGTCGATGAGGCGCTGCGTTTGGGGTTGACCAAAGAATCAGATGTAGCTCGCTGGGTCACGCTGCGGGCGATCGGCGTGCCGCTCGATCCGGACATCCTCGCGGACCGGGATTTGACTCCTGAATTGAAATTGCGGGCACTCGAGGCACTGGCGTGAGCGATATTCCGTATGGCGGCGCGGTGCAGCCGTGTCCACTCAAGAATCCCAAGAAGACATGGATTGCCATTCAGCTCGTGGGAGAAGATGACAAGCCGATCCCCGGCATCGCCTATCGGATTCTGTTGCCGGATGGCGAGACCAGTGAAGGCGTGCTGGATGATCAAGGCAGCGCCCGTGTCGACGGCATCGATCCGGGAACGGCCATGGTTACTTTCCCAGATTTGGACAAGGACGCCTGGGAGGGGATTTAGACCAGGACGGTGAAAGCCGACTCGGTCCGTTCCACCTTGTTATACGCAGTGTCGCGCTCGGCCGGCCCAGCAGCAAATAGAATGGCGGCGGCGAGGTGGATGAGGAAAGAGGCATTGTTAACCAAAAATTGTTCCTTATCGTACAAGTAGATTGGTGCGATTGTGGGAGCCGTATTGCATAAGAAGCCCCCTGTCGCAAACTTCCAATTATGGTACTCTCCAATGTGAGTATCGCCCAATGACCTTGAATATTCTGCAATCCATTCGTAGCATCGGGTTAATTGTTCTCGCATCTACCGGATGTTTTCAATCGATCGTGACCGGTGCAACCGTACCCAGGGAACGTCTGGCTCAGATTCCCGTGACCTTTGAGCCAAATCGCGGCCAAGCCCCTTCGTATGTCAGATACTTAAGCCGGTCGACTGGGAATACGATCCTTCTTGGTGATCGCGGAGCTCAAGTGCAGGCTCGCGGCGCCAGGGGCGCAATTACCTTGCGGACAGTGTCCGGCATAAATGCCCGGTCTGTGGATGGATTGGATGCGACGGGCGGGACTTCCAACTATTTTGTCGGGGAGAAAGAGAGTTGGCTAACCGGTCTGCCGAATTACAGGCGTGTGCGGTATGCGCGCGTCTATCCCGGCGTCGATTGGGTTTTCCATGGGGATGGCCGCAATCTGGAATACGACTTTGTGGTCGCGCCGGGGGCCGATCCAAAGAAAATTGAGGTTGAGTTCGACGGAGTGAGAGCGCTCCGAGTGACGGGCGACGGAGACCTCTTGATCTCGAGCCGGGATGGTGATGCGGAATACATGCAGCGGAAGCCGGTCCTGTATCAGGTCGTCGATGGCAAGCGTGTTACGGTGGCCGGCAGTTATGCCGTTCGCGGCACGAATCGGATAGCGTTCCAGATCGCCGGCTACGATCGATCGAGAGAATTAGTCATCGATCCGGTGCTGATTTACTCAGCTCTCGTCAGTGGTCTCACGCCATCCAGTGTCAGCGCCATTGCCGCGGACGCCGCTGGGAACACGTATCTGGCTGGCAACACCCAAACCGATTTTCCGGGAACTGGCTTGCGTATGGGCGCAGACCAGGGTGGTGCAGTTCTTGTTTTTAAATTGAATCCGACCGGGACCAGTGTCCTGTATTCGGCCTTGATCCGCGGCAGCCAGGCGCCGGCTACCACTAACGGCGCCACTGCAATAGCAATCGATTCTCAGGGCAACGCATACGTAACTGGATTCTCGACTGGAATTGATTTTCCCGTCACGGCCAATGCTTTCTTTCAACCTTCCCAATCGGCCAACTCTGGCACCTATGCGATCGTGTTCAGCCTGAATTCCAGCGGAACTTCGTTGCGCTTCTCCACTTATTTGAATGGCGGCCAACACCTAACCCAGGCGAGAGCCATCGCGATTGACGGATCGGGAAACTCATATATCGGTGGCACGACGTACTCACCGGATTTCGCGACTACGCCTGGAGCGTTTCAAACAACGTTCCCCACGGGTTCGACGGCTGGTTTTGTCACAAAGTTGAATTCGACCGGCACAGCCCTGGTTTATTCGACGCTATTAAGCGGCCCCGCGCAACCTTTCATGCCAAACAGCGCAGTCAATGGGATCGCGGTCGATGCGTCCGGCAACGCTTATGTTGCGGGCACCACCACCGACTCTTCCTTTCCAACGACCGCCGGTACGTTTGAAGCCACGGGGCTTAACGCCTTGGGCGCGGGATTTGTCACGAAGCTGAATCCGGCGGGCACTGGCTTGGTATATTCCACTCTCATCACGGGAACCTCGGTATCGGCCAACGCGGTCGCACTCGACTCGTCTGGCAATGCTTATGTGGCAGGTGCAGGCGGGACCTTGGATTACACGGGCATCGTGAAATATGGTTCTTCTCCTTATGGAGGGATGTTCGCACTGAAGCTAAACCCCTCCGGATCGGAAGCTCTCTACATGACGACGTTGGGTGGAAATTCGGCTGGAAGCGATCTTGCGAACGGTATCGCTCTTGACTCGGCAGGAAATGCTTACTTAAGCGGCCAGAGCGGGTCGAACGACTTCCCAACAGTTGTGCCGCTTGAAGGCACGAATTTCGGGGGCACTTCAGTTGGACAGGCCGCGATCGTCGAATTGGACACCAGCGGAAAGCCTGTTTTTGCTTCGTTCGTTGGATATGGCGCGGGCGCGCGAGGCATAGCGGTCGACGGCAACGGAATCGCGTACATTGCTGGAAATGCGCCCGCGTCGTTTCCTGTTACGTCAGGAGCGCTCAATCTTCCGGCAGGAGGGCAGGCGTTCGTGGCTGCGGTTTCAACGTCCAGCGGCTGCGCCTTTTCCCTGCAACCGGCGCAATCGAGCATCCCGGCCGCCGGTGGGAACGGCTCGCTCTCATTGACCACAGCGGCGGGGTGCAATTGGCTTGTCACTTCGGATTCGCCAACGTTGGTCACCATCAATTCTGCGCTGGTGGGGAGTGGACCAGGCTCTGTAAGTTATTCGGTCGCAGCTAATAAAGCGCCGGCTCGAACAGCAACTTTAACAGTCGGAGGGATTGCCTTCCCGATTCAGCAGGCGAATGGCTGTACCTATACGGTTTCGGCGAATTCGATTACAGGATTGGCAAATGGAACGTTCAATCAGGCGATTGTCGTATCGTCGACGGACGAGACATGCACATGGAGCATGGTCGGAACGGTCCCATCGTGGCTTCAGGTCAGTCCTCCACCGAACACCACGTACCTCGAAGGAGGCGGCATTACTTTTACCGCGGGTCCAAATGCCGGCGCCCTTCGCTCCGCGTCTTTCACCATCGCCGGCTATCCCGTGACCGTCAATCAGAGCGGCAACATACAGAGCGCGCCAAGCTATACCGGCAGCATCGACTCTTCTTCCTGTAGCGGCATCAGTGGCTGGGCCGCCGACACCAACCGGCTGAATGTGTCGATCACCGTTTCCCTGTGGGATGGCGCCTCTCAAATTGCATCGACTACGGCGAACGGTGTACGTCTCGATGTCGGAACCTTGCTCGGCGACAACGGATTGCACGGATATTCTCTGCAACTGCCCTCTTCCTATGCGAATGGTGTCAGTCACTCGCTACAGGTCCGCTTCGAATCATCGTCGACCCAGCTACCGGGGTCGCCAGTGACACTGACATGCGGATTGGCGGCTCCGAACTATGTGGGCACTGTCGACTCGGCCACCTGCAGTGGAATCCAGGGTTGGGCGGCCGATCGCAATAGTCTCAATATCTCCATCACAGTTTCTCTGTGGGATCCTTCGACCTCGACGGCAATCGCATCCGTGACGGCCAACGGTTCGCGGCCTGATGTTGGATCCTATTTGGGAGACAACGGCCTGCATGAGTTTACGATCCATTTGCCCGCCTCATACGCGAATGGTGTCAGTCACACGCTCCAGCTCCGGTTTGCATCGTCGAGTGCTCAACTCGGAGGCTCGCCATTTTCGCTGACTTGCGGGTCTGCCGGAGCAAGCCCCAACTATGCAGGCGCAATCGATTCGGCCACCTGCAGCGGAATGAGTGGTTGGGCCGCGGACCGCAACAACCTGAATACATCAATAACGGTCACTCTTTGGGATCCCGCGACGTCGACCTCGATCGCCTCCACAACCGCCAACGCCGCGCGGCCTGACGTGGGCTCCTATCTGGGTGATAACGGGCTGCATGGATTCTCCATCCAGTTGCCGACTTCTTACGCGAATGGTCTGAGCCACACACTGCAGCTCCGATTCGCCTCGTCGTCCAGCCAACTCGGGGGTTCGCCCTTCTCGCTGACTTGCGGATCATCCGGCTCGACGACGCACAACTACCTCGGATCGGTTGACTCGGCTAGCTGCAGCGGCATCAACGGTTGGGCTGCAGACCGGAATCGGCTGAACGTCCCGATCGTGGTTTCGCTATGGGATCCGTCGACCGGAAATACGATCGCTTCCACCACTGCCAACGCATCGCGAACCGACGTAGGCTCGTATTTGGGGGATAACGGCTTGCACGGATTTTCATTGCAGCTTCCATCCTCTTATGTGAACGGCGTCAACTACACACTTCAACTGCGCTTTGAATCGTCGTCGACTCAGTTGGCCGGTTCTCCGGTGACTTTGAATTGCGGCTCCGTGGCCGGAGCAACGAATTACGCCGGCCACGTCGATTCGGCGACGTGCAGCGGGATCAGCGGCTGGATCGCCGATGTGAATCGCCCTAATGTCTCGATCTTGGTCACGCTGTGGGACGTAGCGAGTCAGACCGGACAGGCAGTAGCCTGGGCGAACGCCTTCCGCTCCGACATCGGATCACAGCTTGGTGATAACGGACTTCACGGATTTACGATTCCAATTCCTGCGCGTCTTGCCAATGGTGATACTCGAACGCTCCAGATCCGATATGAATCGTCATCCACTCAGGTAGCGGGCTCGCCGTTTACGCTGGCCTGCGGCTCGTTGGTCATTCGGCAATACACCGGCAACATCGATTCGGCCACTTGCGCTGGAATTACTGGCTGGGCCGCGGATCGAACCCGCTTGAACGTTCCGCTCGTCGTGAACTTGACCGACCCTTCGAATGGGCTGGTGATTGCGTCCACAATTGCGAATCTCTCGCGTCCTGACGTGGGCGCCAGTTTGGGGGACAACGGAATGCATGGCTTCACGTTCCCGGTTCCGCCCGGGTACGCCACAGGCAATACCTACACCTTGGCGATTTACTACGAAGGCGCGACCACATCGACGCTCCCCGGATCGCCGTTTACGCTCAACTGTGGCAGCTTTGTCAGTTCCAATTATTCGGGAGCGATCAATTCGGCAACGTGCAGTGGCGTCACGGGATGGGCGGCGGACCTGAGCCGCCCGAACGTACCGATCCCGGTCTCGCTGTGGGACGACCACGGAACCGAGATCTCAGGAAATCTGGCCGTGGCTTCCCGAGGCGATGTCATTTCGCAGACCGGAGACAATGGCTTGCATGGATACACGCTGCAAGTGCCCGGTAACTACGCGGATGGCACCGCGCACACCTATCAGATCCGGTACGCTTCGACCGCCACTCAATTGCCCGGCTCGCCCATTACCTTGACGTGCGGCACGTTACAGACTCCTCAATATACCGGAGCGATCGAGTCTCATGCCTGCAGTGGCATCACGGGATGGGCGGCTGACCGGCTCCGCCCCAATGAGTCGATCATTGTTACGCTGTGGGATCTGGCGAGTGGAAATCAAATCGCGTCGACCCTCGCTAACACCTATCGGTCTGATATTGCCACGCTGCTCGGCGACAGCGGACGACATGGCTATTCGCTACAAATTCCTGCTTCTTTTGCGAATGGAGTGACGTACACGTTCGAAGTTCGTTATGAGTCTTCGACGACCCAATTGCCCGGCTCACCTGTCATTCTGACCTGCGGCTCGGGTTCGGGGGGCTCGACGCTGCTTTACACGGGCAATGTCGACGCTTCTTCTTGCAGCGGTATCGTTGGTTGGGCCGCTGACCGGAATCGCCTCAACCAGGCGATCACAGTGACACTAGTCGATTCGACGAGCGGATCCGTCGTTTCGACAACCACGGCCAACTCCTACCGCGCCGATGTAGGCGCCGTTCTTGGCGACAACGGGCTCCACGGCTACTCGCTTCAGGTTCCGTTCGCCGGTACTTCTAAGACATATTCGGTGCATTTCGAATCGTCGGCGACTCCAGTGAACGGCTCGCCGGTGACGCTCACTTGCGGTGAAACGCCAAATTACACCGGCAGTGTGGACGTACTCAACTGCTCGACGATTGCCGGCTGGGCGGCGGACAGGAACGCTCTCAATACGAGCATCATTGTGGAGCTATACGATGGATCATCACCCTTCTTCGGTGAGTCGGCGAATGTGTCGAGGCCGGACGTCGGAGCGGCTCTGGGGGACAACGGATTGCACGGGTTCAGCTTCCCGACTCCGGCGGGGCTCAAGGATGGCAAAGCGCACACACTGACGCTCCGGCCGGGTCTAGGATCGAACGTGGTGTTCCCAGGTCCGCAGTCATTGACTTGCCAGCCATGAGTGGAACGGAATCTTCTGGCTAAACCAACACCGTGAACGCCGACTCGGTCCGTTCCACCTTGTTATACGCGGTATCGCGCTCGACGGGCTCGCAGCCTGCTTCGCGGATCAGGCGTAAGAGCTGTTTGCGATTCATGCCCTGATCAGTCGTGGCGCCGGCGTCGTGATAGATCCGCTCTTCGACGATCGTGCCGTCGAGATCGTTCGCTCCGAAACGTTGCGCGATCTGCGCGATTTCCGGCGTCATCATCACCCAATAGGCCTTGATGTGCGGAATATTGTCAAGCATCAGCCGCGCGACGGCGATGTTCTTCATGTCCGTGAATCCAGTGGTTTTCGGGACGTGATGCAGGGGCGTATTTTGCGGATGGAAGGCGAGTGGGATGTACGTCACAAATCCGCCGGTCTCGTCCTGCACGGCACGGAGACGCATCAGGTGATCGACGCGATCGGAGTTGCGTTCGATGTGGCCGTAGAGCATCGTGCAGTTGGAATGGATACCTAATTTGTGCGCCTCGCGCGCTACTTCGAGCCATTCGTTGCCGTCGATTTTGTGGTCGCAAATGATGCGCCGGATGCCTTCGTTGAAGATCTCGGCGCCGCCGCCGGGCATTGAGTCCATGCCGGCGTCCTTTAGCTTCTCGAGCACTTGGCGATACGACAGTTTCGTCCGCTGCGAGAACCATGAGACTTCCACCATCGTGAAGGCCTTCAGGTGGACTTGCGGGAATCGCTGCTTCAGTCCGCGCAGCATTTCGCAGTACCAGTCGAGCGTCAATTCCGGATGCAGTCCGCCGACGATGTGGAACTCGGTGACTGATTCCGACCAGCCTTCGCCGGCGCGATGCCATACTTCGTCGAGGGACATCGTGTACGCTTTCGGATCCTTCTTGCGTTTGCCGAACGCGCACAGGCGGCAGCTTGCGACGCAGACGTCGGTCGGATTGATGTGGCGATTCACGTTGAAATATGTGACGCGGCCGTGCTTCCGCTCGCGCACGATGTTCGCGAGATAGCCGACGCCCAACAGATCGTTCGAGCCGAACAGCGCGAGACCGTCGTCGAAGTCGAGGCGCGTTCCGGCGAGGACTTTTTCATGGATCGGCACGAGGCGCGGATCGTCAAAACTGGGAGTGGGAATTGGCATTAGACGGAACCTCTGCGGAGCAGGAAAATATCGCTGGCCCAAAACACGAAGAATAACACGCTTACGTAGCCATTCACGGTGAAGAAGGCGGCATCGACGCGCGATAAATCGTCGGCATGCACCAGGCGGTGCTCGTAGATGAGTAGCGAGACAATCATCGCGACACCGGCCCAGGCGAGCCATCCGAGATCGAAGCTGACGACGAGTGCCGCGAGCGAAAGGATCATCAATGCGTGCAGTCCGCGTGAGATCCACAGCGCACCTCCGATGCCGAAGCGGCGGGGCAGGCTGAACAAGCCTTCGCGGCCGTCGAATTCGTAATCCTGGCAGGAATAGATGATGTCGAAGCCTGCTGTCCACAGGGTGACGGCGGCGGTCATCCAGAGCATCCGCAGATCGAATGATCCGCGCACGGCGATCCACGCGGCAGAGGGCGCGATGCCTAGCGCGAAGCCTAGAACGAGATGCGCCATGGCGGTGAATCGCTTGGTGTAGGAATAAAA
>DASXZC010000411.1:0-18460 GCA_036502165.1 Bryobacteraceae bacterium | reverse complement strand
CTGCGGCCCATACCAGGACGGCCCATAAATCCCGAAATGGGACCAGGAAGAAGAGACGTGCTGTCTGTCGGCTCCGCATGACGCCGATCCCCGCGATCGCTGCGGCGATCAGACGGATCACTAGGACCGCTAGCCCGAGCTTCCATTCACCTGAGATTCCCAGCAGCAATGCCCAAAACGTCGCGAACGTCACGAATAATCCAATGAATCCGCCCGTGCGCGACACGCGGATCGTCCGCGCCCAGCGGATTTGATGTCGCCACGCCTCGAGGAATCCCTCCGCCCCGAGGTGAGTGTCGACGATCGTCTCGCTCAATACGCACTTTAGCCCCAGCGCGTGAATCCGCTTCCCGATTTGGTAATCGTCCGCGATGTAGTCGGCGACGGCTTCGAATCCGCCGCTGCGTATGAGATCCGCGCGGCGGACGGCGATCGTCGATCCGAATGCGAATTCGTCCACTCCCACTAGGGGAGCGACCAATGCGCTGGGCGCGAAGTCCGTCTCGACGCCGAGGCCTTCGAACGTTCCAGCGAACGTATCCGAATGAGTGCGGTACAGGCAGGTGACGAGTCCGACTGAGGGATCCTCGAGCCCGCCGATGACGGACGTCAAATAGTCCTTCGGAACGCGGATGTCGGCGTCGCTGATCACGAGGTAATCAAATCTGGCTTCCTTTTGTAAGTCGATGAGGGCGCCGACTTTACCGTTCGGGGCGTCCGTAACAATCCGTATGATACGTACGCTTCGGTCAGGGAATTCCGACTGTACTCGCCGGATGGCCGATAGCGCGGGGGCATCATCCTCCCGCACTCCGAAGAGGATCTCGTATTCCGGATAGTCGATCTGCGCCTGCGAGCGGATCGCCTCGTAGAATCCCGAATCCGCGCCCCGCACGGGTTTCAAAATCGAGACCGGCGGAGTGAAGGATCGCGGCGAATTGCGCCGCAGCAAATGCTTCAGGCACGCCAGAATTGCCGTGACTTGATATCCCCCGGAAACGGCCGCGACCGCGATCGACCAGGCATTCATTGTTTACGCCGCCGAGATGAGAAAGACGCCCGCGGCGACCAGTGCGGCACCGGTCCAGCGCCTCCAATCGACTCGTTCTCTGAGCAGCACCCGGGCGAGGACAGTGTCGATGACGATCGTCAGCGCGGAGACCGGCACCGCATAGCTGAGATCCGCGATCGTCAACAGTTTAAGGAACGCAAAGAACGACAACGCCATGAAAAATACGGCCAGAATCAGGTATTTATTTCGAGCCATCGCACGCAATAAAGCCTGTATTCCGGACGGACGGAAATCGTCGAGCTCGCCGACTTGCTTCATCTCCGCGCTCTGCAGAAGGTCCGCGCAGACGGTCGCGAGGACGACCACCGCCACCAGCAGTTCCTTCATCGCGCATTCCCTTTCGGAGATGTCGCGCTAACCAAAGCCGTACCGAGGACGATCAGGATCGTTCCGGCCCATCGCCGTCCATCCACGCGTTCGCCGAGGAACATCGCGGCCAGCACCGTCGAAAGCACGTATCCGAGCGCCGTCACCGGCAGAACATACGTCAGATCCGCCCAGCCGAGCAGCGCCATGCGCGTGAGCATCCACAGAATCAGCAGTCCGATTCCGGGGACCAGCCACAGCAGATTGACTTCGATGTCGAACAGCGGCAGCCGCACGAGTCCGATGCCGCCCGCCGCGCCGTGGACGCCCTTATCGAGGAACAGATTTCCAAATGCGTTCGCGACGATCACGAGAACGGTGAAGATCCACGTCTTCAGGCGCAGACGCCGCCGGCCGGCGATATCCAAGAAGCTTAGTCTCCAAAGGAACTGGCGGCGGCCTTGCTGTTCGCGGCCTTCTGATCCTTCACGAACTGCTTCCGCTTCGAGCGCAACGACAGATATTCGCGAGCTTCTTTATAGAGACGCGGAACGTCGTTGTTCATGATCGCCTTCCGAACCACGCGCCACGCGGCCTTCGGACGGAAATAATATTCGCTGTAGAAGCGCTCGACCCACTCGATCAACTCGCCGCGATTCAGGCCCGGATACGTGATGTTCGGCAACTGGTGGCCGCTTTCATCCGTCATGGCGTCGATGGTGATCAAGCCGTTCTTCTTGACGTAATCGTAGAACTCGGTGCCCGGAAACGCGTGGCCGAGCGAGACCTGGATCGTCTCTGAATTGATTTTCTTCGCAAAATCGATCGTCTTGCGCAGGCTCTCGCGCGATTCGCCCGGCAGCCCCACGATGTAATCGCCGTGGATCGTCAGTCCAATCTTGTGCGCGTCCCTCGTGAACCGCTCGGCCATCTCGATGGTCGCGCCCTTCTTGATGTTCTTGAGGATCTGCGGATCGCCCGATTCATAACCAACGATCATCAGCCGGCAGCCGGCGTCCTTCATGGCCTTCAACGTCTCATAGTCGGTCGTCACGCGCGATGTGCAGGACCAGGTGAAATTGAGCTTCTTGAGTTCTTTGCACAGCGCGATCGTCCGGTCTTTCTTGTAATTGAAGGTATCGTCGTCGAAGAAAATCTCCTTCAATCCGGGGAACGATTCAAGCGCGAAGCGGCACTCGTTCATGATGTCGTCGACTGAGCGTAAGCGCCAGCGGTGGCCCGAATGCGTCTGCGGCCAGAGGCAGAACGTGCACTGCGCCGGGCATCCGCGCGAAGTGTAGAAGCTGATGAACGGGTTCAGCAGGAACGGGACGTTGTAGCGCGTGAAATCGAGGTCGCGCTTGTAGACTTTGGTCGCCCACGGCAGTTCATCCAGGTTTTCGATCACAGGCCCATCCGGATTGTGGCGCAGCATGCCGTTCTCATCGCGATAGCTGACGCCGGGCAACTCCGAAAGCGGAGTTCCCTTCGCATAGTTTGCGATCTGATAATCGAATTCCTTGCGAACGATGAAGTCGATGGACTTCGACTCGAGGAACGCCTTCTCCGGCTCGATCGTCACCGGCGGCCCGACAAAGGCGACCTTGATCGTCGGATTCGCAGCCTTCATCATCTCGGCGATCCGCAGATCGACACTGAAGCCGGGAGTCGAAGTGAACAGCACGAGCAATTCGTACTGCTTGCCCATTTCGATGGTCTGTTCGATCGACACGCCGTGAGCGGGCGCGTCGAGGACCTTCGAATCCGGAATCATTCCCGCCGGATACGTGAGCCAGACCGGATACCAGTAAGACTCGATTTCGCGGCTCGCCGGCCACCGCGACCCCGCCCCGCCGTCGAAGCCTTCAAAAGATGGGGGGTTCAAGAAAAGCGTACGCATGGATATTATCAGGTTAGCGTCATCGGGGATCAGTGTACAACCCCATCGGGGTCAAACGGTGGAAATCAGGGATCCGGCTGTCACACGTTTGGTATCGATACGGCACGGGCTAAGGTCTTCGGCGCGCAGAGGACGTAGCTTCCGAGCATCAGTTCCGCGACCTCGTCCCAGTCGATTTTCTTCGTATCGAGCCGCAGGCCGACCCATCCTCGTGAGCCAACGTACGCAGGCATGTAGAACTTTGCCGGATCGGAGTCGATCAGCCGCTGATTGTCGCCGGGCAGCACTTTGCAGGCGAGTCCGACAATTCCGTCGCCATGATGGTTATTCAGGAAATACGCGAACACCTTCTTGCGGACTTGGAAACCGGCATGACCCGCCTGATCGTACCTCGATGTTTCCGGGAAGCGGGCGTTGATTTTGTCGAGCCTCTCGAGCAGTGACGTGGTTCCACCCGCGATCGCGCCGACGACCAGCAGCGGCTCCGCGCCGGATGCGACTGCCTCAGGCAGCGGAGCGTCCACCGGATCGTGCGACAAATCCTCAGAGCACGCGAAAAATCGAAGGAACGGCCGCCGCTTCTTCGTCACATGATCGCGGATCGTCCCTTCGAGCGCCGGGTAACGCGACTCGAGCGCGTCGAGGACGGACTGGATCGACACGGGCTCCGCGACTTCGAGGGTCACTTCACTGCCCTCCTCACGGGCGATGGTCCGCAAATGCCCAGGCAGCACCACGCGGATCGTCTTCATGGAAGCGTCTGCACCTCGACCGACAGCACTGGCGGCAGGTCGTGCACGATCGGATTCCACGAATCCCCGGCATCGGCGGACGCGTACACTTGGCCCCCCGTCGTTCCGAAATACACGCCGCATTCGTCGAGCGAATCGACCGCCATCGCCTCACGGAGCACGTTCACGTAGCAGTTGCTCTGAGGAAGCCCCTTGGTGAGCGGTTCCCATTCATTGCCGCCGGTGCGGCTGCGATACACGCGCAACTGGCCATCGGGCGGGAAATGGAAACTGTCGCTCTTGATCGGCACGACGTAGATCGTCTCGGGTTCATGCGAATGGATGTCGATCACGAATCCGAAATCGGTCGGCAGGTTCCCACTCACCTCGGTCCAGGAATCGCCCGCGTTGTCGGTGCGCATGACATCCCAATGCTTCTGCATGAACAGACGATTTGGGTTCGATTTATGCAAGGCGATCCGATGGACGCAATGGCCAACCTCGGCGCGCGGATCGGGCATCTGCGCCGAGACGAGTCCGTGATTGATCGGCTTCCAGGTTGCGCCGCCATCATCGGTGCGGAACGTGCCGGCCGCTGAAATCGCGATGAAGATCCGCTCCGGATTGGTCGGATCCTGCACGATCGTGTGCAGGCACATGCCGCCTGCGCCCGGTTGCCAGCGCGGACCCGAGCCGTGCTTGCGGAGTCCGGAAAGTTCCGTCCAGTTCGCGCCTCCGTCGGTCGTCTTGAACAGCGCTGCGTCCTCGACGCCAGCGTACACGGTGTCGGGATCGGTCGCCGACGGCTCGAAATGCCAGACCCGCTTGAACTCCCAGGGATGCGGCGTGCCGTCATACCACTGATGCGTTCCGGCATCGCCGTCGTAGATGAATTTGTTGCCGACTGGCGTCCAGGACTTTCCGCCGTCATCGGACCTTTGAACAACTTGTCCGAACCATCCTGAGGATTGCGACGCGTACATCCGGTTGGGATCCGCGGGCGACGCCTTCATGTGATAAATTTCCCAACCGGCAAACGCGGGTTCGCTGATGTCCCACTTCTCGCGCTTGCCATCGGACGTCAGGACGAATACGCCTTTGCGCGTGCCGACGAGGACACGAACGGTGCTCATTGCAATCTCCTCGAATGGACGACGATCGATTCGGCTGCAAATCGACATCGCGAGTGGAAAAATTCCCCTCGACCATCATGATCAGCCGCCGCGCGGCGCGAGTCAAGCCAAGTGGTGGGCGATCACGAGAACCATGGCGCGAAATCCTCGCGGATGAACTCCTTCGTTCCGGGCCGTCCGCTGAGTTCGAGCCAGAACTTGCCGTGTTCCCGCTCGATCCGCAAGGCGATGTCGAGGAACGGGCAGCACAGCCGCTCGATCGACGCGAACTCAGCCGCCAGCAGGATCGCTGCGCTCTCAGCGGGAAGTTCAAACGCGTAGCCATCCGGCACTTCTCTCCTGCTCTTGACCAATCTGCGCAATGCGGGAACGACCTCGTCAGAATGATGCTTGCGCGCTTCCGGTGTCAACGCCGAATGGTCGCAGGCGAAGGGCGATTCCGAGAGGGCCATGACCCCATCCTAACCTTTCAAAGTCGCTTTAATGCATCTCCGCGCTGGCGAAGTTAGCCGGACTGCGGCCCTCGGCGATCCGGTATTACGAATCCATCGGACTCCTCGCCCCTCCTCCGCGCCACCGCGGGCAGCGGTCATACGATGCGCGAGCGCTGCGCCGCCTCGCCGTCATACGCCCCTCTAAGGATGCCCTACCCACACTCGATGAGATCGGCACCGCCGACGAGTGCGGCTCGTCGCTTCTCGACAATCGGCCCCGGATGCTATCCTCGTCGATAGAACCGGCCTCCACGACAAACGATTGCCCCTGAAAATCCTCATTTCGGCCGGCGAAGCTTCCGGCGACTGGTATGCCGCCCAGCTCACCGCGGCCATGCGCGAAGTGTATCCCGATGCTGAATTCTTCGGCTGCGCGGGTCCGCGTATGCAGAAAGCCGGCGTCCGGGCGATCGTCGACTCCTCATCGCTGGCCGTCGTCGGACTGGTCGAGGTCGTCGGCCACATCCCTCGTATCTACGGTGAATTCCGCAAGCTCAAACAGGCGATCGATGACGAAAAACCGGACCTCGCGATCCTCACCGACAGTCCGGATTTTCATTTCCGCCTGCTGCCGCAACTCTGCAAACGAAACGTGCCGACTGTTTATTTTGTGGCGCCGCAGGTCTGGGCCTGGCGTAAAGGCCGGCTCAAAACGCTGCAGACGTATGTCGATCATCTGCTGTGCATTTTCCCGTTTGAAGAGGAGTTCTTCCGCTCGAACGACGTCGAAGCCACTTATATAGGACATCCGCTCGCGCATTCGATCAAGCCCACCCTCTCGCGGCAGGCCTTTCTCGAGAAACACCGGCTGCGCGGAGATCGTCCGATCATCGCCATTCTTCCGGGAAGCCGCGCCGGGGAGGCTCGACGTCATCTGGCTCCGCTGGCATCGGCGGTCGAGATCCTGTCGCGCGACCGCAGGATTACGTTTGCGATTGGTACTCCTTTAGGATTTTCGCGCCGCGCGCGTGCGGATTTTTGGAAACCGTTTTCCGGGAAGGCCATCCAAGTGTTAGAAGGCGAGACCTGGGACCTGTTGGCGCACTCGGATCTTGCCCTCGCCGCCAGCGGCACTGTCACAGTGGAAGCGGCGCTGCTCGGGTGTCCGATGGTCACGTTCTACCGGGTGACAGCCGCCAGTTGGGCGATGGGCAAACTGCTGGTGCGAGTTCCGTATTATTCGATGGTGAATCTGGTGGCGGGGAAACGAGTTGTACCGGAGTTGATGCAGCATGAGTTGACCGGCCCGAATCTGGCCCGGGAAGCAGCTCGTCTGCTCGACGACGACTCCGCGCGTTCGCTCATGAAGGCGGATCTCGCCGCCGCCGCCGCGAAACTCAAGGGCGACGCCGACCCGATGCGCAATGCCCTTTCCATTCTCGGTACGCTAGTAAAGAAGAAGGATTATGCTGCTGCCGTCCCCTCGACTGAATAGAATCATCCTGATGGCTATCTCCGCCGCCGCGCTGGCGCCGGCGCAGGGGATTCCGTCGCAACCCACCGAACGCCGTACCGGCCGGATGCTGGTCGAGAGCTATAAGATTGATGCCGAGATCGATCCGAAAGCGCAGACGATCGCCGCGAACGTCCAGGTGAAGGCGATACCGACGGACGATCACCAGACCACGGCCACCTTCGAATTGAACAATGCGCTCACGCTCGCCCGCGTAGTCGACGGCGACAATCAGCAGATCGCGGTTTCACGGTCGCAACAGGAGCCCGCGACCCGGCTCACGTTCCCCACGCCTTTGAGCAAGAATCAGCCGGTCACCCTGACCTTCACCTACGACGGCAAACTGACGGGCCAGGAAGAATCGCCGATTTACGGCATTAAATTGGTCAGCCTGCAGGAGGCGTCGTCGTTCCTCTTGTATCCGGGGCGCTGGTTTCCGGTGCTCGACTATGCCGCGGGACGCTTCACCGCTGACTTGAAGATCACCGTGCCCGATGGATATCGCGTGATCGCGAGCGGTACGGAATCAGAGGAGAAACTCGCCGGCAAGACCGTCTATAAATTCCAGTACGCGAAGCCGTCGTTCCCCGGCAGCATCGCCATCGTGCAAGGCGAACCGCAGACCGTGTCGACGAACGGCATCACGACGAAGCTCTATTTCCGTGCGAAAAAAGATATGGCGCAGGCGTACGGCGAGGAAATCGCCAGGGCGCTCGTGTTTTTCACGACCCTGTTCGGCAATCCGCCGAAGACGAACCTGACGGTGATCGAGACCGAGGATTCGGCCCCGAACGGCTACTCGGCGCCGGGGATTCTGTTCTTTTCACCGAAGGCGATCGGCACGACGGTGGCGCAGAATCTGGTGGCCAATCAGGTGTCGCGCCAATGGTGGGGCAACATGGTTTCGGCGATTACGCGCAACCATTTGTGGATCGACAATGGGTTTGCACGGTATTCCGAGGTCCTCTATCGCGAGCAGACTGACGGGGCCGGAGCGGGCGAAACGGCCATGAAGGATATCTATGTCGAGGCCTTGACCGTCGACAATCCGCCGCTGATTCAGGCGGCGCGACTCGAGGACTACTCGCCGGAATTCTGGGCCGCGACCGCCGGCAAGGGCGCGGCTGTAATCAACATGCTGCGCTGGGTCGTCGGCGAGGACAATTTCAAGACGATCCTCGGCAAGATTTTCGAGCAGTTCGCCTGGAAATCGATTCATACAGAGGATGTCCGCAAGATCGCCGAGGCAGTCTCCGGCCAGGATCTGCGGGCGTTCTTCATCCAATGGATCGAGTCGACGGGTGCGCCCGAGTTCCGCCTCGAATACACCGTATTCCGCACCAAGACCGGCTTCCGGATCATGGGCAAAGTCAACCAGGATCTGGATACTTTCCGCATGCCGGTCGACATAAAAGTCGAAACGGAAGGCAATCCTGAGGAAAAGCGAATCGACGTGGTCGGTACGTCATCGGAATTCGTGATCGAGACGTTCGGTAAACCGAAGACGATCACGCTCGATCCGCAAGGGAAAGTGCTGCGATTCTCCGATCAAATGCGAGTCGCGGTGGCGATCCGCAAGGGGGAACAGCTCCAGGAGATCGGCGAGTTCACGGACGCTTTGAAGGAATATCAGAAGGCGCTCGAAGTAGCGCGCAACTCGTCGCTCGCGCACTATCGCGTCGGCGATCTGTTCTTCACGCAGAACAATTACCAGTCGGCGGCGAATGAACTGCGGCAGTCCCTCGACGGCGATCTCGAGCCGAAGTGGACGGAAGTCTGGGCGCACATCCGCTTGGGGCAAATCTTCGACGTAACCGGCCAACGTGATCGCGCGGTGAACGAATACAAGCTCGCGTTGCGGACGAAGGACAACACGTACCGGGCGCTCGAGGAAGCCAGCAAGTACATTCAAAAGCCGTACGAGCGGAAGCGGATCAACAACTGATCAGGCCCTTGCGCCACGCACCCCACCTGCGCTAATCTGACAGATGAACCACAACGAAAAAGGAACTACAGTAGACTCGAATGGCTAATACAGTATCATCGGTGAAGCGCGTCCGGACCGCCGAGCACCGCACTGAAATCAACCAGATGCGGCGCACGCGGTTGCGCCACCAGATTCGCGCGATCCGCCGCCTGATCGAGAAAAAGGAAGGGTCGGCAGCGCTGGCCATCCTCCCGCAGACGTTTTCGCTCATCGACCGCTCCGCTAAGTGGGGCATCATCAAGAAAAATACGGCTGCCCGGTACAAGAGCCGCGTCACGAAGCGCATCAAAGCGATCGCCGCGTAGACCTTTTCATCCTACAATTCTGAAAATCGACGGTGCTGGCTCGACTTCCTCTGCGGCCAGCGCCGTTTTTCGTGTTTTTACCTCATACACTTTCGATTATCGCCGCTGTATACTTTTAGGTAGCCGCGCGGGGACCAGGCGACGGAACGGATCAACCAGATAGTAACGGGACGATCTCGACCGTCATCGGCGGCGTGAACGCTGCATCCACTCTCTCTGTATGCTGGTACTCCGATGAGTTCCCCAAGTATGCCGTTTCGACTGGCGGCCAACCGCTATGAGATTGGTGAAGAGCTCGATCATGGCGGCATGGGCACTGTATTTGTCGCCTACGATACCTATCAAGGCCGCCGCAAAGTCGCGCTAAAGACTATTTCCGGCACTCCTGAAACCATCCATTTAGAATTATTTCAACGGGAATTGAGCGTTCTCGGATCGCTGAGCCATCCGAATATCGTCGACGTCTACGATTCCGGATATTTGGACGAGCACGGTAGCAATCGCAAGCCGTTCTTCGTCATGCCGCTTCTCGATGGGCAGACCCTCGACAAGCGGCTGCAGCAGATGGGCGTCCGCGGGCACTTCAATGTCGATGAGGCGATCATGATCATCGACCAGGTCGCGCGCGGTTTGATGGCGGCGCATGAGCGCGGCATCATCCATCGCGACCTCAAGCCGAGTAACGTCTTCCTGCTGCGCGATCTTTCGGTGAAGGTCATCGATTTCGGAGTGGCGCAACTCGTGGGCGCGCGGACCGAGGCCGGGCAAAAGGGAACGCTGCTCTACATGGCACCCGAGCAATTGCGGAACAACGATTCCTCTGCTTTGTCGGACCAGTTCGCGCTGGGCGCGGTTTTCTACGAAGTGCTCGTCGGACACCGCGCGTTCGAGCGTGACAACAAGGCGAAGGTGATCGAAGCGATCCTGCATGAGATTCCGCCGATCGCCTCCGAGATCGATCGGAATGTGCCGATGGTGATCAGCCAGATCGTCCACAAGATGATCGCCAAGAATCCCGAGCGGCGGTTCGCATCGATGCGCGCGGTGATCGAAACTCTGCAGAAAGCAGTGCGGCGGGAGCCGGTCGAATACTTCAATCCGGAGAATTTCAAGCAGAGCATACAGAGCGCGCGGGCGGCGTTTCAGGACCGGAACTACGAATTGGCGAGCGAGATTCTGTATACGGTCGAGGCCGAAGGCTACGTCGATAGCGAGGCGCTGCAGATGCGCAAGGAGGCGCTTGAGGCGATCCGCGGCAGCCGCGTGGCGCAGGATTTGAAGCATGCGCATGAGCTGGTCGACTACGGGAACTACACGCTGGCGAACGAAAAGATCGCGTCGGTGTTGACCGCCGATCCCTCGAACATTGACGCACTGACGCTCGAGAAAGAGATCCGGAAGAAGCTCGAGGCGCAGAACATCGCGTCGTTGAAGAGACTCGCGCGGCAGCATCTGGATAATCGGAATTTCGACCGGGCGCGCGAATCGCTCGATCGCGTGTTGAAGGTGAACGAGACGGATTCCGAAGCCTTGCAGATGTTGAACGAAGTCGACAGGCAGGACGTCGAATTTCAGCGGCTCATCGGCAAGCAGCAAAATCTGTATCAATCCGCGAGGCGAGCTTGGCAGCAGGGCGAAGTGACGTCCGCCTTGAACAAAATCGAATGGGTGCTGGGACTCGACAACGACTTGCGGTCGCCCGATTCCGATCAGCGGGCGGCATACGAAAAGTTCTATCAGGAAGTCAAAGCGCGGGCGGATTCCTTACGCACGGCACGCGTCGAGATCCAACGTTCGATCGACCGGCGGGATTTTACGAAGGCGCGCGAGGTGTGCGACGGGATCCTCGCGGAAGATCCGAATAACGCGGCTTTTCAGGCGTTGCGCGTGGACATCGAGGATCGCCAGCAACGGGCGCTGCTCGAGACGATCGCCGATGTCGATGCGAAATTGGCGCGTGAGCCGCGCATTGATGAGCGGCTGAAGATCCTCGAGGACGCGGTTGCACAGTTCCCAGGCGAGCCGCATTTCGAAGGGCATTTGCAAGCCGCACGCCGCAAGCAGGACACCGTCAACCGGCTGGTCGAGAAAGCGCGCGTGCTCGAAGACCAGCGCCGTTTCGAGGAATCGGTCAATCTGTGGGAGATTGTCGAGACGACGTATCCGGCGTTTCCGGGATTGACATTTGAACTCGAACGCGTCCGCGAGTTGCGCGACGCGAAACGGCGTGACGAGCGGCGAGCGGAACTGGCGCAAGAGGTCGAACGTTATCTGGAATTCCGCGATTACGACAAGGCGCAAGCGGCCTTGCGGGATGCGCGTGTGGAGTTGCAAAACGATCCTGTCGTCGATGAGTTGGAACGCAAGGTCGCGGGGCGAAGGAACAATGCTGACGAAGCGGCGCAACTGTTGAAGCAGGGCCGCAGCGCGCGTGAATCGAAGGACTGGAGCCGGGCCGCCGAGGCCTTGCGCCGCGCGTTCCAACTGGAGCCGAAGGATCGCGAGATCCGCGCGGAATTTTTGTTCACGCTCGCCAGCTTCGCGCGCGGTGAAGCGGACGTGCGTCCGGCGAAGGCGCATCAATTGGCTGCGGAGGGATTGCAAGTCGAGCCATCGCATGCCGGGCTGCGGGCGTTGTCCAGTCAACTGGCCGTGCAAACGAAGGACGACGATCTGAATCAGCTCATCGAGCGGGCAAACGATCTGCTGGCGATCGGCGATGTCAACGGCGCGATGGCCGTGGTCGAAGAGGCGTTCCAACTGGCGCCGGGGAGTCCGGCGCTTGAACAATTGCAGGAGCAGATCAACTCCGAATATACTCGCCAGAGCGATCTCGATACGTTGCAGCGGATCCAGATCGGGTTGGAAGGTCCACCGCCGGAGTCCTCGATCGGATTGGTGGAATCGCAGTTGGAAGTTCTGCGCGAGATCGGTGAGCGCAGCGGCGGCGATCAGCGGATTGCGGCTTTGACGGAGGACCTCGAAGGGAAACTCGAGGAGCTGTTGAAGCAGTTCCGCAACGATACCGACACGTTCCTGGACGATGTACCCGTGCCGCCGCCTCCGCCTCCACTTGGTCCTCCGCCCGTGCCTCTCGCGGCGCGTGAGCAGATTGTGGATGTGACGCCGATCGTGATGCCGCCGGTGCCCCCGCCAATGCCCTTCCGCGACGATACGGTGAGAGCGACATCGGTGTTGCCAGTTGGAGTGCCGCTTCCTCCGGTTCCGACGTTTGCGCCGATGCCCCCGCAGCAGCAGCCGATGGCGCCTGCGCCCTCGTCGTCCAAGCGTTGGATCGGGATCGCGGCCGCGGCGTTCCTGGCGGTGGTGGCGATTGCAGGAGCGATTGTTTGGAAACGAAATTCTGCCATCGCCTCGGCGCCCGCCACGGCGGAGTTCCGCGTGGAAGTCAATCCCGCCGGCGCGGCAACGGAGATTTCGATCGATGGCGTCCCCGCGGGCGAATCACCAGTGAAGCGAGCGTTGACTCCGGGCGCGCATCGCGTTGAAGCCAAGCGGGCTGGATTTAAGAATCTGGTGGCGACGATCAATGCTGGCTCGAAGCCCGATCGAATCGTGCTCACCATGGAGCCTGACGGTATCCCGATTCATTTCGTCACCGACTTCCGAGGCATGACGATTTTGCTCGACGGCAAGCAGATCGCGGATGAAGAAGGAGGGCCGAAACTCGAGGCCATCGTCGGCACGAAGGACGCGACCCATACAGTTGAAGTGGCTTCCGGAAGCATCGATGCAAAGTTTGGGCTCGTTGTGAAAAACGGCCTCGCCGAGCTGCATGGCCCGCTGAATACCGTGCAGACCAAAGGCGCGGCGGTCTTGTTTGCAGAAGGCGGCAAAGCTCCGCACTGGCTGTTCGCGCCGGATTCGGATGTGTCGATCGACAACGCGTCGATGCAGATGAAATCCGACGCGCCGCTCGCCGTGGGAACGCATCAGGCGAAGATGGCTCCGAATCTGGAGCGTGCCTTCGACATCAGTTCAGCGTCGGGGATCTGGGTGTTCCTGTCAGCGGGAAGCCCGAAAGGGAATCTGTTTATCGCCTCCAACGTCCCGGGCGCGGACGTGTTCATTGACGGCAAGAAGTACAGCCAGAAGACTCCGGCGTCGGTTCCGGCGGCGTATGTGCGCAACATGCGGCTGCGAGTTGTGAAAGAGGGATATCAACCGCATGACGAGATCGTGCCGATCAGCGCGGGCGCGGATAAGCACGTCAACGTCGAGTTGAAGCCGCTTCCGAAGGCGGCGGGGCCATCGCAGTAAGGCGCTTTAGGACTGCCTCCAAATCAGCGGGCAGCGGCGCTTCCACCACAATTCGCTCGGCCGTCGAGGGTTGGTCGAATCCGATGCGCCAGGCGTGTAGAAAGAATCGTTCGAAGCCGGCGGGTGCGGCGGGCGCACCGTAGAGCTTGTCGCCGTACACTGGGTGGTTGATGCTCGAGAGATGGACGCGGATTTGGTGCGTACGGCCTGTGCCGATGCGAACTTCGAGATACGTCAATTTTTCATATCTGCGGATGACGCGGTAATCCGTGAGTGCAGTACGTCCGCTCGTGTTGCGCGTGGTCATTCTGGTTCTGCGGATCGTGTCGCGCGAGATCGCGGAAGTGATGCGGCCGGTCTCCTGCGAGAGCGTGCCGTGAACGAGCGCGAGATAAAGTTTCTCAGTCGTTCGCCTCGCGAATTGGGCGGCGAGACTGCGATGTGCGGCATCCGATTTGGCGACCAGTAGCACTCCGGAGGTCTCGCGATCGAGCCGGTGAACGATGCCCGGGCGCAAGTCGCCACCGACATTCGAGAGCGTCCCGAAGCGATGGACCAGGCGGTTCACGAGCGTCCCCTCGTGGTGACCGGCGCCGGCGTGGACGACCAATCCGGAAGGCTTGTTGACAGCGATCACATCCGGATCTTCATAGAGGATCTCGACGGGTAAGTCCTCGGGTTCGGCCTTCAATGGAGCGAGGGCGACGGGCTCGACCGCGACGTCCTCGCCGCCGCGCATTTCAAATGAAGCTTTGGTGACGGCGATGCCGTTGACATGGACGCGGCCTTGCTTAATCCAATCCTGCAAACGCGAACGGCTGTAGTCGCGTAGATGATCCTGAAGGAAGTGGTCGAGGCGCTTGCCGGCATCGGCGGCTTCGGCGGTAAGTTGCATCAAACTCTATTCTCTCTTGACGCGCCGCGGCAGGCTTCCTGTATTCTGGAAACTGTGATTCGAAGCGCAATCGTACCCGTCGCGGGATATGGCACGCGGCTATTGCCCGCGACCAAGTCTCAACCGAAAGAAATGCTGCCCGTGGCGCGTAAGCCGATCGTCCAATATGTCGCCGAAGAGCTGTCGGCGAATGGAATCGATCAAGTGCTGTTCGTCACTGGTAGGAACAAAACCTCCATCGAGAATCATTTTGATCTCGACCCCGAGTTGAGCCGTTTGTTGCAGGAAACCAAGAAAATCGACCTGCTCAATGAGCTGCAGTTTGAAGAAGAGATCAAAACGAAGTACTTCTACACGCGCCAGCGCGTGCAGCGTGGACTCGGCGACGCTATATTTTGCGGCGAGAATTTCGCCGGCGAGCAGCCGTTCGTAGTCGCACTCGGCGATTCGATTCTCGGTATGAATGGCCGTTCGCGCACGCTGGCGAAGATGGTCGAACTGTTCGAGCATCGCGGAGCGAGTTGCGTCATCGCCGTCGAGGAAGTGCCGCGCCACGAAGTCCATCACTACGGCATCATCGATCCCGCGCCGGAGGGCGAGGACGACGGCGTTCTGCGCGTCGTCAATCTCATTGAGAAGCCCACAGCGGCTGAGGCGCCGAGTAATCTGGCGATCGCCGGACGTTATGTATTCTCACCGCTCATCTTCGATTTGATCCGCCAGGTGAAGCCTGACAAACGCGGCGAGATTCAGTTGACGAACGCGATCCAGACGCTGTGCGAAGAAGGCCGGCGGGTATTGGCGGTCAAGCTGCCGAAGGGCGAGAAGCGCTACGATATCGGCAATTTCCCCAGCTATTTTGAGACTTTCATAGAATTCGCGCTGGCGGATCCGGCTTATGGACCGGAGTTGCGGGCGAAGCTCGAGCAGCTATTGGCACAACCTGTTCACGCGGCAAAATGACACGGTGGGCGCTGGCGGCGATTTTCGTCCTCGTGCTGGCGTCGCGTCTCGCGCATCTGAGAATTGTCTGGGTTGAGGAAGCGTATCCGGCTGCGGCCGCGATCGAAGTCCTCGATTCAGGTAAGGTTTTGTATCGCGATGTCTGGTTCGATAAGCCGGCCGGGACCGCGTACTTATACTGCTTGTGGGGCGCGCGTACAGGGATCGCGTTGCGCCTCGCGGACACTGCGTTCCTGTTTTCCTGCTGCCTGCTGTTGTTCCAACTCGGCCGCCAGTTGTGGAGCGATCGCGAAGGTGTCATTGCGGCGGCGCTACTCGCGGTGTACCTGACGTTCGGCATTCCGGCGGCAGTGATGGCGATCGCTCCGGATCTGGCGTTGGTGCTGCCGCACATTGCGGCGATGTATTTTGCGTTCCTGAAACGTCCCGTGTGGGCTGGCGTATGCGCGGGGATCGGCTTCTGGTTCAACACCAAAGCCTTGTTCGTTTTGGCGTCGTGCGTGCTGTTCCTGAGTCCTCTCGAGTGGATCTGGCTGGGTTGTGGATTCGCGGCCGCGACGGCTGTGCAGTTCGGAGTGCTTATTTCGCAAGGGGCGTTCGGCGCATACGTCGATCAGGTGTGGCGTTGGGGCGCGATGTACGCGCGGCATCCCTTCGTCGAGGATCCGGTTTTGTACGGATTGAAGCAGACGCTCAACTGGTGCGGCTTTCAATCGGCGGCGGTGCTGGGGACGATCCTCTACTTCTTCAAAGGCGATCGGCGCTGGCGATTTGCAGGCTGGATCGCACTATCGCTCATACCAGTCGTGCTCGGATTGCGATTCTTCCCGCGATATTACTTTCAACTGCTGCCGGTCATTGCACTGCTTGCGGCCCGCGGATTCACGATGCAGAAATCGCGTCCAGTAATGCAATGGTTGCTGCTGGCGCTGGTGCTGATTCCGGTCGCACGGTTCGGGCCGCGATACGTGATGCTAACGACTGATCTGATCGCCGGACGTCAGCCGGTATGGAGCGATCTCGCCTTGGCGCAGGATAGTGAGCACGTTGCAAGTGCGCTCAAAGGACGATCCGGATCGTTGTTCGTCTGGGGATATCGACCCGACATCTACGTCCTCACGCGGATGCCGGCGGCGACGCCGTTCCTCGATTCGCAACCGCTCAGTGGGGTGATCGCCGACCGTCATTTGAAGAGCGAAGACGTATCAGCGCCTGAGTGGGCCGAGCGGTTCCGCGGCACGGTCGAGCGTGCGCGGCCGGATTACATCGTTGACGGCTTGGGTCCGCTCAATCCAAAATTGAAGATCCCTGAGTCGTACATAGCTTCTTATGCAGTCATTGCCACGACCGGCGGATCCGTCGTGTACCAACGCAACCCATAACTATCGCGCGCCGGGCATGTTGTAGGAGAAGACGAGCTGCAGCCGCAGTACTTCGCCGTGGTATTCATTCGGCAGCGGAGGAAACGGATTGGAAGCGCTGATGCCCGCCACCGCTGCACGGTCGAGCGGCTCGTTGCCGCTGGGCATGTGGATCACCAACTTGGGCACGCTGCCATTCTTGGCGATCGTGAATTGCACGACCGTGCGGCCGCGTTGACCCATCCTCGCCCCTTCGGGCAGCACGAGAAACCAATTGTGGCGAACCGCGGCGAGGACGCGGACTAGGTAGGGACGGAAGTCCACGCCCATGGGGTCGCTGAGTAGTTCGAGGGCGCTCGATCCCTTGCTTTGCGGCGAGCGTCCAGGAGCAGAGAACGGCAACTGCAGGTCGCTCTCACTGACCGATGTCGATCCCGCGCCTTGCATCACTCGCTTGCCGGCTTCCTCGACGGTCATGTTAGGACCCTGCAAAAGTCCGCCGTGGCCTGTTTTGGATCCGGTTTGCGCGCCCGGAGTTTCAAAGGCCAGCTTAGGCTTCTCCGCGGGCGGTGGGGGCGGCGGAAGATTGATGGGAAGCGGTTGCTCGGCGGTTCCAATCGCGGGCGGATTTTGCGCCTGCAAAACAGGAGCGGGCTCGACCTTGTTGGGATCGATGCTCTTGGCCTCCTGCTTCTTCGCGGCGGGCGGTTCGAACTTGCGCACGGGAGCCGTGACGGGAGCAGTGGGTGCGGTCGATTTGACGTCCGGCTTGGCGATCAGTCCGGCCAGATCGAGTTCCTTACTCACTGCATGCTTGTTCGCCGCTTTTTGTGTGAGGAGTTCGGGGGGCAGGACGAGCGGAACCGCCTTGCGAATATCGACCACTTCGTTTTCAAATCGCGGTTGAGGATTGGGCAAGGCAGGGGCGAGCCAGACTCCGACCAGGACGACGACGTGGATCAGAATGGAGCCGATGGCCGTGACTGAAAGAGGAGGCCGGGTGTTGTCGGCCTTCCAATCCACGAGCAGATGCGGCTCGGGTTCGGATGACGACGGCGCCTGGACTTCCACTTCCATAGTTCCTGTTAAGACGAATGCGAGAGCGAGTAAGTTGCTAAAGTCTGTTCGACAACTTGAGCGTGCTCCTGAATTTTGTTTAAGATGGCGTCGGCGACGCGGAGCGCGCGAGTCGCCTCAGGGCCACCGACGAGCGGAGCCTTACGGGTGCGGACGCAGTCGAGGAAGTGCTCGATCTCGAGGCGGAGCGGCTCGTCCTTGACGACATTCGATGGCAGGAATTGCACTTGGCGATCAGGGGTGACGCCGATCGCGAACAGTTCCTGCTTGCCATAGTCGATGGAAAGATATTGGCCGGGTTGGAACAAGCGCAGTTTCCGGACTCGTTCGGTCGAGACGCGGCTGGCGGTGAGGTTGGCGACGACTCCGCCAGGGAACGCGAGGCGGACATTAGCGATATCGACCTTTTTCGAGAGGATCGAGATGCCGGAAGCGCGGACTTCCTCGGGATCCGTGCCGGTGAGTGCGAGGACGTTCTCGAGATCGTGGAGCATGAGATCGA
>DASXZC010000410.1:0-4911 GCA_036502165.1 Bryobacteraceae bacterium | reverse complement strand
TGTTGATCGGTCGGTTTCGCGTGCTCCTTCAAAAGGGATGCAGCCTGCATGATCTGGCCGCTCTGGCAGTATCCGCACTGCGGAACATTGCAAGCCTCCCAAGCCTTCTGTAGCGGATGTTCGCCCTTGGCATTGAGACCCTCGATCGTCGTGATGCTCTGGCCGGCGACGTCCTTCATCGTAGTGACGCAGCTCCGCTTGGCAACGCCGTTGATGTGGACGGTGCACGCGCCGCAGAGTCCGGCGCCGCATCCGAATTTCGTGCCGCACATATCGAGCATGTCGCGCACGTACCAGAGCACAGGCATGTCAGGATCGCCGTCGAACTGTTTCGACGCGCCGTTTACTTTAAGGCGGATCATTTTGGACAATCTCCCTGCTACGATTCCGCAGCCTTACCAGTGTAACTAAGCCGTCGTGAAATCGATAGCGACAACTTCGTGCAAATCGATCCTCGGAATTTCGACCTGCAGGATCGCGCCTTCCTGATGGACCTGCGTCTTCATTCCGGAGACCAGCAGGCTCACTCCGCCCACGCGCCTGCCTTCGGGAATGACGACGCGCACCGTCTGATCTGCCAGCGGGATGACCTCGCGAATCGGGCCTTTCATCATCATCGGATTCGTCAGATTCACCAGATGCACGGTCATCGAATTCGATTGCTGCCACACGGCGACGTCGATGATTCCCTTCCCTGCAACCTCGACCGGCCTGCGCTCGTTCGATGCCCACAGCACCGCGTTGCGCAGCAGCTTGCCGTGATCGACGTCCAACACTTCCCAAAACGTGCGATCAATGTCCCAGGGGAAATACACGACGCGCCCTTTGCCGAATTCCCGCGCGATCACGCCCGGAACGCCCGTCCGGCTCACGCGCGTATAAACTTCTTCCATCGGAAGATCCGGATAGCTCGGCACCAGCGTCAATGGCGCACGCGCGGCCTGCGCGGCAGGCTTGATCACGACGCGGTTGACGCCATTGATGATGCGTGTGGCGTCCTCGAATCCTTCAAGCAGCGGATGTGGACCTTCGAGATTCAAATACGAATTCTGCATCGGACCCTCGAGCTTGCCCGATGATGCGCCGAACAGATCGGCGAAGCCGAAGTCCGCGCGAGGAACTCCCCACTCGTCAAACATGGACGTTTGGTAGGTCGCGACCAATCCGCCGCCGTTTGAGACGAACTGGCGGATCTGCTCGCATTGCGCCGTCGACAACGCGGCGATGTTCGGCAGAATCATCGTCCGGAACGGCGCCAAGTGCGCGGCGTCAAGCAGTCCGTCGTGGGCCATTTCGAACGGAATCCGCGCCTCAACCAATGCCTCGTAAAATCCGAGCGCCGGATCTTCGACCTTCGCCCGCGCCTGCTCACCACCGTAGTAGTGAGCCGTCTGCTGCGAATAGACGATCGCGACGCGCGCCAGCGACCGCACATTGCGCAGGTACTTCTCATTCTTGTGATGCCAGACGTAGATGTCCTCAACGGGCTGCATCCAACGCTTGTCGATTGGCTTCGCATTGAACTTGATGAACCATGGACGCAGCCCTTGCGCGACTCCATCGATCATCCACAGCTTGATCTCTTCGCCGCTTTGCACGGAATCCTTCCAGCGGTAAGGCTCCTCGAGCCCGACGCTGACGATGCCACCGATCGGCTTCGAACCGAGCGTCGCGCGGTATTCTTTCGCGTTCTTGCCGGCGCTCCACGGAGGCATCAATCCATGACGCGCCTGCCGGTCGGCGAAGAGGGTGTGCGACAACTCGCCGAGCGTCTTCATGTCGAGATCGCTGAGCGCGCCGCCGCCGGAGTTGGCGATGAAACTGGCGTTCGGATTGGCCGCAACGATCGCGTCGTTCCAAACCTTCCACAGATCGAAGAGCCGCTTCTGATGCCACACGATGTACTGCTTGCGCGCGGGATCCTGAGGCGACGCGACACGCGGCAGATCGAGCCCCGCAAAGTCATGGAAATTCTTGCGGCAATGCTCGCAATAACACATCCCCGAGCCGGCCCACCGATTACTGAACACGCCGTCGACTTGATACTTGCCAACGATCTCACCCGTCACGCGAGTCATGAAATCGAAGTTGTACGGCCCGAGCGCGCACGTCACCCAAAGCTCAGGATCCGCCCAATGACGGCGCGGCTTTCCAGAGGCATCGACGGCGATCCAATCCGGATGTTGATCGTAGACATCCTGATGCGCGGCGTGAGGATCGGTGCGCGCGATGACGTTCATCCCCAGCTTGCGGCATCCACCGACGAAATCGCCGAAGGGATCGGTGCCGGCCCGCATGAACTTGCTCTTGTAATGAAGAGGAACCTGCGTCGGATAGAACGCTACGCAACCGCCCGCACTCAGGCAGGCGGCGTCAATGTGACAGCGTTTGAAATAATCGAGCCAGAACTGTAGATCGTAGTTGCCTGGGTCGTCCTCGACGAAGGCGACTTGCGCCCACCGCATCGGCCGGTCGTACCAGCCGTCGCTCGAGGATGCCGCGGCAGCCCCTTTCGAGGAGCCATGCAAAGCGACGGCGAGTCCTGCGGCGTGGCGGACGAAATCGCGGCGACTGTGATTCATCGCCTTTCATTATGGAACGCCCTACAGCGACAGTTTGCCGTCGTAGACCATCTCGCTCAGCACGAACGGACGATCGATCTCATAGCGGCCGATCTTCGCGTCGAACTCGATCATGCGGTCCTTCAGCGTAATCTCGTCTTTGCGCGAAAAGTAATAAATGACCGTGGTGCCTTCCTCGAGGCGCATCACCTTTACCGAAGTCGCTTTGATTTTCTTTCCCGAATCGCGCTTCAGCACCGCATCGCCCTTCAGCTTCTTTTCATCGAGCGCGCTCGATCCCTTGCTGCTGACGCGATTCGGCAAGCCGGACACGACGATCGCATATTCGTTGTCGTGCATCGCGGGAGCGTTGCTGTCCTTCGTCTTGAGAATGGCCGCCTGCACCGGCTCGGCGCTTTCCCAACGCAGCGTCACCGGCTTCGGATTGTTCAACGAGTCATCGGTCGTGCGTCGATTTGTGTTGGGATTATTGGGATCGTCGGAAGGATAATTCCCGCCGTTGCGGCCACTCGGATATCCGCCGCCTCCGCCTGGATAACCACCACCCGGATAACCGCCGCCCGGGTATCCTCCACCTGGATAGCCGCCGCCCATCCCTCCACGGCGCCCGCCTGGACGTCCCATCCCCGGATTGTAGCCGCTCGACTCCGGATTGACGATCGGAGTCACCTGCTTCGCCCACGGCGATTCCGTGAGAACCAGCTTGGCGTCCTCATCGGACCACGCAGCCGCCTTGGCGTCTTTCCACGGCTGGTCGGACGCCGCCGCCAGCAGCGCCGCCGCCGAGACCGGGATCAATAGGATGCGACTCGAAAACGTAATCATATATACCAATTCCTCAGAAGCTTAAACACGTCTCAATTACCAGAGTTACCTCAAACAGCCGATGTTGGGGGCGGCGGGCGCCTCACTGTCTTTTCAAGCTGTCGAGCATGTCCTGCACAGCGGCGGCGACGGCCTGCGGTTTCTCGGCCGGAATCATATGAGTCGCGCCTTCGACGATCGCCTGTTTCCCCTTCGTCGATAGATGGACGAGCTCTGGCTGCAACTGGTTTCGCCACAATGCGTAGAGGGCCGGATCGCTCGACCCCGCTTTCCCCGCGGTAAGAACGATGATCGGGAGATCGCCGAACGAAGATCCCGCGGCGCGGGTTTGCGCACTGCTGATCTCGAACGATTCAGCTCGCTGATGACAGCCGACGTGTACTTCGGCTGCGACTCGAGATAAGTATTCTCAGCCGGCGATCCGATCCAGGCGTAAGCCGCGCGTACGACACCGATCCGGCATAACCAGGGAATCGGCTGCGACGCCCAATTCAGCATGATCTGCTTCCTACGGACCGCGGCGGGCACGCGCTGCGCCTGCTCGGGATGCGACGAATCGACGAAGATCATTCCCGCAACATCCGATCGGTGCCGCGCTGTAAATACGCGAATCGTAAAACCGCCGAACGAGTGACCCACGAGCAGGTACGGTCCATTTTCACCGGCAGCCGGCAGCAGCTTTTCGAGGTCGCCCACAATCGCGTCCGTCGTACGCGGCATGGGACCCGCATCGCTGTAGCCGTAGCCGGCGCGATCGTACGTACACACTCTGGTCAATGGTTTCACGCCGTCGAGGACACGAGCCCAGACAGTCGAAGGAACTCCCAGACCCGATTCGAGGATCACGATCGGCGATCCGGAGCCCTGACAGTTGATATTCAAACGCCGCCCGCCGCCGATGTCGATCATCCGTCCAGGGGGATGAAAGCGCGCTTGATCGCGCGAAGTGGCGACGTTTTGATATACGAAGCCAGCGAGCCCAGCAACGGCGAGGAACGCCAGCAGGGTCCACAGCGCACGCTTCAGCCAGCGCAGCATGCACAGTAGAATACCATTGTGCTTCCTGTGATCAACCGGTTCGCCGTCGCCATTCTCGTGGCTCAAACTTGCCGGCTCTTAGCGGCCGACTCTTACAACGAGCCTTGGCGTCCACAGTTCCACTTCAGCCCGGCGAAGAACTGGACGAACGATCCCAATGGACTCGTCTATTACAAGGGCGAGTATCACATCTTCTACCAACACAACCCGTTCGGCGACAAATGGGGACACATGAGCTGGGGGCACGCCGTGAGCCGCGACCTGGTCCACTGGCAACATCTTCCGGTCGCGCTCGCTGAAGAGAACGGCGTCATGATCTTCTCAGGTAGCGTCGTCGTCGACCCGAACACCTCCGGCCTGTGCGTCGGATCCCCGGATTGCATGGTCGCGATTTATACTGGCCACACCGCAACCAATCAGTCGCAGCACATCGCCGTCAGCAATGATCGAGGACGAACCTGGACGA
>DASXZC010000409.1:0-6457 GCA_036502165.1 Bryobacteraceae bacterium | reverse complement strand
CTCGAGACCGGCGGCGGAGCGATCCTTCCCAAGACCCCTGAAGGATTCGAAAAATCCGTCAAAACGCTCGAACAGAACATCACAAGAGCCAAAGGACTCGGCTCGCCCATTGTCCGCTGCCTCCTCGCCGGCGAACGCGCCACCATGCCGCCACTGCCCCTCGAACAGAATCTCGAGACCGCCGTCAAGATCCTGCGCGCTGTTCGTTCGCAGGCCATGGACGCCGGCGTCAAGATCGCGATCGAGAATCATAAGGACATACAAGCCTTCGAAACGCGCCGCGTGATCGAGACTGCCGGCAAGGAATTTGTCGGATCCTACCTCGACACGGGAAATCCTGTTTTTGTTTTAGAGGATCCGCTCACGACCGTCGAAGAACTTGGGCATCTCGCCGTCTGCGTCCACCTCCGCGACTCGGTCATCTACGAACATCCTCGCGGCGTCGCCGTGCAATGGGTCCCCCTCGGCGAAGGCGTCGTGGACTTCAAGCGAATCGTCGCCAAAGTCCGCGAGATCTGCCCGCCGCTCTACATCTACATCAAGCCGATCACCGGACGTCCGCCCGCGATCCTCCCTTATTTAGAGGACTCCTTCTGGACCCCCAACACGACCGAGCGTTCCCGCGATCTGGCCCGCTTCATCGCCCTTGCGAAGAAAGGCCACCCCTATGAACGGCCGATGGTCATTGAGGATCTGCCCGGCGTCAAAGCGCCCGATGCCTTCGTAGCCGCGATCCAATATCAGCAGCGCGAGCACATGGAACGCAGCGTCGAATACGCCAAGAAAGTCCTCGACCTTGGCGTTCGCTGGAGGACCGCATAAATGGTCCCCGTCGGCCTCAAGGGCGAACACACGCTCACAGTAACGAGCGACATCGCCATCAACTTCCTGAACGTCGAAGGCGGACGCGTGCTCGCGACGCCCGCATTAATCATGAATCTCGAGATGGCGGCCCGCGATTCGATCAAGCCGATCCTCGGCGACGAGCACGATTCCGTCGGCACCGAAGTCTGCGTTAAGCATCTGGCCGCGACTCCGATGGGAATGAAGGTCACGTTCCATTCTGAAGTGATCGAAGTCGTTGGACGTCGCGTAAAATTCAAAGTCGAAGCCTTCGACGAGAAAGAAAAGATCTCCGAAGGCACGCACGAACGCGGCATCATCAACATCGCAAAGTTCGTCGCCCGCCTACAACAGAAGCGCGGTTGATCGTGAAGAAGCTCGTCTGGCTCATCGCCGCAATCGCATCCGCGCAAGTCCGTGTGAGCACCGACGCCGGCACGCTCGAAGGAATCTCCTTTCAAAAAGACGCCGTTTTCCTGGGCATCCCATTCGCCTCGCCTCCCATCGGCCCGTTGCGCTGGAAGCCTCCGCAGCCGCCGATGAAATGGAAAGGCGTGCGTCCCGCCAAGACGTTCGGCGCCGCCTGTCCACAATCGGACGCAACATACAACCAGACGCTCTTCGCCGAAATCGCGCCTGACTATCCGTACTACAAAGACCCGCGCATGGACGAAGACTGCCTGACCCTGAACGTCTGGTCACGCAACATCGGAGCGCCAAAACCCCAACCGGTGATGGTCTGGATCCACGGCGGCAGCAACATCGGCGGCGTCGGATCCCTCCCTCCCTTTGGCCCCAAGCTCGCCGCCCGCGGAGTCGTCTACGTCAGTCTGAACTACCGTCTAGGCGCACTCGGATTCCTCGCAGCCCCCGAACTCACCGCTGAGTCGCCGCATCACGCCTCCGGCAACTATGGAATTGTCGATCTAATCGCCGGCCTCGAATGGGTCCATCGCAACATTGCCTCATTCGGCGGCGATCCCTCGAACGTAACCGTCTTCGGCGAATCCGCTGGCGGCGTCATGATTTGCTATCTGATGTCATCCCCTCTCGCGCACGGTCTGTTCCATCACGCGATTCTCGAAAGCTGCAGTTGCCAGAGCTATATCTCACCGGAACTCAAGCGCCGCATCCGCTACGAATACGATCAAGCCTCGGCCGAAGATGCCGGAACCGCACTGGCTCATGCGATGGGCGCATCGACCGTCAAACAACTCCGCGAACGTCCCGCCGACGAGATCGTCAAGGTGTCGGAAACAACACCCGCCGTCATGAACTTCCTCTACGCAGGCAGCACCGTCGACGGCTGGGTCTTGCCGCAGCAACCCGCGCGAACGTTTGCGGAGCAACAGCAAATGAAGGTCAACGTCTTGACCGGCAGCAACGCCGATGAAGGAACCGTCGCCCTCGGCGTGCTCGGCGAACCGACACTCGCGAACTATCGAACATGGCTGCAGCACCAGTTCGACACCCATGCGGATGAAGTATTCGCTGCCTATCCCGCGAAATCCGACGCGGACGTTCGATCCGCATTCCTCGCCGCCATGGATGACTATCAACGTGCCGATGCCGTCCGCACACTGGCCCGTGAAACCGTCCGCGCGGGCGAACAAGCGTACTTGTACTACTTCGACTATCCATCCAAAGGCGCGTACGCCAGCCAAGGTCTAGGCACGTTTCACGCCCTCGACCTATCCTTCGTCGCCGGAGGATTCTTCCGCAAATCCCGCTGGGGAGAGCCCAACTCAGCAGACTGGAAGGTCGTCGAAACCATGACCGGCTACTGGGTGCAATTCGCGAAAACCGGCGATCCGAATCACGCTGGATCTCACCAGTGGATGCCCTACGATCCGGCAAATCCTCAAGCTCTCGAATTGGGATCACGCGTCAAAATGATCCCCGCTCCTCGCATCCGCCAGTCCGAAGTCTTCGAGCGAATCCTGAAGGCTCGTCTCAATGAGACATCGCGTAAATAAGTTCATTCAAGCCGAGCTGCGTAGCGAACGTCGTGAACTTCTCCGGATAATGAGGATCATCCGCATATTCCCACGCGTCTCCCAAATCTGAGTTGTAGGAGATCGCCACCATCACTCGGCCCTTGTCGTCGAGAATGGCGCGCCAGTGCTGGCCAAAGCCGCTGGCATCGCCTTTGTAACCCTGCCGCAAGTGGGCCGCGCCCGGAACCTGCAGAGTCTCCGTCAATTCGTACATCGTGTGGAACACCTGATCGGTACTTTGCAGGTCAATGATCGTCCGATCGGGAAACACCCGTGTCATCGCCTCTTTGAAGACTTCCCATTCAGTCTCCGTGTGAAAATCATCAGCCATGAAGAAGCCGCCGCGCAGCAGATAGTCCCGCAGGATCTTCGCCTGATTATTCGTGATGCCCCACTCGCCCACTTGCACCGCGTACAGCCACGGCCAATTGTAGACGTCGTCTCCGGCTTCGAGATCGACCACCTGTTCAACTGACCGCGCCTGAATCCGCGTCAGCCTCCGGACGGCTTGAGAGAAGAACCGATCTGCGCGCGGATAGTCCTGCGTCCACAGTGAGAGGCCGAGATGATAATCACCATCGAAGCGTCCCCGATAACCGTCGTTCCATCCCGGCGGATACATGAGGCGCGCGAAGGTCCACTCGCCAGGGACCCTCCAGTCATCAGGCTTAGGGAAGTCGCCGCTGTACTCGACGCCCTCATACTGCACGAAGGGGCGCTGCTGGAACGATTGCAGTGTGCCAAGGCACGCGAATCCGCCGATAGTGAGGAGCATCGCCGTTCTGGTACTGCTACGGATTTGCATCGCAAGCGGCCTTGCTCGAAGCATAGCATCACGCAATGACCTTCAGAAAACTGTCGCCGGCCGCGATTGACGTTCCAAAATTCTCGGCGACGGTTTGGCCAATGTCGGAGAGGGATTTTCGAATGCCCAAGTCCGCTCCGGCGTGCGCATGTTTGCCATAAGTCAGCAGCGGGACGTATTCGCGGCTGTGGTCGGTCGATGCAGTCGTTGGATCACAACCGTGATCTGCGGTGAGGATGATCAGGTCGGAATCGGCGGCCTTGGCCAGCAGCGTTCCCAGCCAGGCGTCGGCTTCTTCGAGTGCGCTGGCGTAGCCTTCGACGTCGTTGCGATGGCCGTAGAGAGAATCGAAATCGACGAGGTTGACGAAGATCAGGCCGGTTGGTTGATGGTCCATCGCTTCGAGAGTTTTCGCCATCCCGTCGGCATTCGACTTGGCTTTTTGATACTCGTGGATGCCGCGGCCGAGGAAGATGTCGATGATCTTGCCCACACTGTAGACCGGCACTTGCTTCGATTCGAGTTGATCGAGCAGCATGCCGCGCGGCGGTGGCACCGCGTAGTCCTTGCGATTCGTGGTGCGCTTGAATCCTCCCACCGGACCTTCGAACGGTCGCGCGATCACGCGTCCGACTTCGTGCTTACCGTGTAGGATTTCGCGGGCGGTTTCGCACATTTTGTAGAGTTCCCACAGGGGGATCACATCCTCGTGGGCGGCGATTTGGAAGACGGAATCGGCCGACGTGTAGACGATCGGGGAGCCCGTGCGGACATGCTCCTCGCCGAGTTCCTTCATGATCTCAGTGCCGGACGCGGCCTTGTTGCCGATCGCCTTGCGGCCGATGCGCGACTCGAATTCGTCCATGATCTCGGGAGGGAATCCGTTCGGATAAAGCAGGAACGGCTTCTCGAGATGGATGCCGACCATTTCCCAATGGCCCGTGGTAGTGTCCTTGCCCGGCGATGCGAGCGCGCAACGCCCATAGGAACCGATTGGGGCCTCGGCGGGGGGAAGGCCGGTAAGCGGCTTGATATTGCCGAGTCCCAGCGCACACAGGTTCGGCAGATGCATCAGACGCACGCGGGCGACATTGCCGAGCGTATCGCTTCCCTCGGGGTCGCCGTACGCCTGCCAATCCGGCATGGCGCCTATGCCAACGGAGTCGAGGACGATCCAGATGACGCGTTTGAATGGCTGGGTCATTTGATTGGTTTGGCCTCCGTTTGCTCGCCCAACGCGTACCGTATGCGGTCGGTTAGCATCTCGACGAAGCGTTCCGGCAAGTATCCATTCATGCGGCTCGTGATGTGGCCTTGCTTGTCGAATACAACCGTCGCCGGAATCGAGCTGACCGACATCAGACGCGCTAGGCCGTCGTCGAAATAGACGTTCTTGTTCCACTTCATCTGCTCGAGAAATGGCTTCACTAGCGACGTGTCCTCGTCTGAGTTGATCGCGAGGAACATCACGTCGCTCCGGTCTTTAAAACGTTTCTTCACTTCTTCGTATAGCGGATATTGGGCGCGGCATGGACCGCACCATGTTGCCCAGAAATCCAGAATCAGTACTTTTCCTTTTAAATCCGACAGTTTCACTGGCTTGCCGGAAAGATCGGAAACGGTGTATTCGTCAGGATCGGTGACGTCGCGGTTCGGATCGAGTTCCTTCAGCTTCTGATTGCGCGCCGCGACCAGCGAGTTCGTACGGTCGTACGCGGCGAGGATCAGATCTCCGAGGCCGGCTTCCGATCCCTTGGCTTTGACCCATGCCTCGCTCAGCGCTTTGCGATCGTCGGCGCGGTCGGAGTCGGTGGCGCGGGTGTCGGGAACCATTAGAGCGTTCGCAAACATTTCAGCCGCTTCCTGATTTTTGCCGGATTTCGCCAGCCAACGCCCCGCCTCATGCGCGGAGTTTTCAGAGGCATAACGCTCGTAGCTTTTCTGGGCCATCGCGACCGCTTCGTCGAACTTGCCCATAGTGCCGAGGGCGCGCGCCTGATAGAGGAACGCGCGTCCCAACCCTCGGTCGATTTCGTCCTTGCGGCGGGCGGCGTCGCGGCGTTCCACTTTTTCGTTCCCGACGTTGACCACGATCGTTTCGAAGCGCTTGGCGTAGGTCAGCGCGTGGGCCGCCTTTTCGGGATTCGTCGTGTCCGATTTCAACAGCGCTCCCGTTACCCGATCGAGGATTTGCAGATCCTCAGGATCGAACACCAGCGCCTGTTCGCCATATTCAATGAGGCGGCGGTCATCGTGCATCTCGATCGCCGACTTCGTCAGCGTGCGGACGATCTCGCGCCGACGCTTGGTCGCGGGGTACTTCTTCAAGTGCGCTTCGAGCGCGCGGATCGTATCGATGGGCGATCCGCTGGCCTCGCCGACGGCGCGGCCGAGATCTTCCTCTTCCGTCTGTTCGGCTGTCGTCGGCATCGGAGCTGGCGACGGCGCCTGCGGCTGTTGGGCAGCGGCTATCCGCGCTGCGAAGAGCAGCAGGACGAATGGAAGAAAAGCACGCATGGCAAATCTACTTCTCGAGCTTTCCCTGTGACTGTTGGCCGGCGGCGGCCTTGCGGGCGCGTATGCTGTCGGCCATTTCCGAAGCCCGCTCGCGGGCCATGTGCATATAGCTGTCGTTCTTGATGATCCGATCAAGCAATGGAAGGAACATCTCGTACGCCACTAAACGACCGCGCTCACCGGCCGCCTGCAACAACAGCAATTCCTGATTGACGCCCAGCTTTTCGTATTTCACGGCGCGTTCGAGGGCGAGGTAACGCTCGGTCGATTCCGCAATGCGTTCGAACCAGTCGTA
>DASXZC010000408.1:0-4757 GCA_036502165.1 Bryobacteraceae bacterium | reverse complement strand
CGAACGCTGCCGCAAGGTTGTCTCGGCGCCGGGCGTCTAAAAGTCCGAAAGCGGGAGGCCGCGAGTTTGTTACCGCTCGCGGCCCGTTGGACGTTTTACTTCTTCTTGCCTGTCTTCTTCTTGCTCGCAGGCGCAGCGGCCTTTTTCTGAGGCTTGCCCATCGCCATTTTCTTCGCGGGCGCTTTCACAGCGGCTTTCTTCGCCGCGGCTTTTTTAGCGGGAGCTTTCTTGGCCGGAGCTTTCTTCGCCGCGGCCTTCTTCGCGACTACCTTCTTAGCGGCCGCCTTCTTCGCCGGAGCTTTCTTCGCCACAGCCTTCTTGGACGCTGCCTTCTTCGCGGGCGGCGGCGCTACCTTCTTCGCTGCGGATTTCTTCGCGGGCGCTTTCTTCGCGGCTGCTTTTTTGGCTGGAGCGGCTGCCTTCTTTGCCGGAGCCGGCGGCGCCTTCTTGGCCGGAGCTTTCTTCGCTGCGGACTTCTTCGCCGCTGGCTTCGGCGCTACGGCCTCGGGCTCGTCTGGCGCGGGAATTTCCACGATGATGATCGCTTCTTCGGCGACCTCAACCACAGGCACCGTCTCCACGACCACGATCGCCGGCGCGACGGCGGCGGAATGGTGGTGATGGTGATGAGCTGGCTCAGGCTCGATCAAATCATCGTCGAGATCCTCGCCATAGTCGCCGATCTCGCTGGCGGAATCGACGGGATCCTCATCGAAGGACAAATCGTCCAATTCATCTTCGTCAGGTTGCATCCAAAACCCGTTGTGCATTCATTCTCCTCCTGGCATGCGGCCAGATCTTGGAGATACTATACATCGTTTTGCAGCGGCGATTTTGGACCGCCTTCGCGTCGATTCGTGTTCCACTGGAGAATCCATGAGGACACTGTGGCAGGACCGCGACTTTCTCAAGCTGTGGGCCGGTCAGACGATATCAGAAGCCGGCTCGCGGATCACGCGCGAAGGCGTGCCGATCGCGGCGGTGATGGCACTGCACGCAACTCCGCTCGACATGGGACTACTAGCGGCGCTAGGCGGATTGGCGACGCTGCTGATCGCTCCGGTCGCGGGCGTAGTTGCGGATCGTTATCGTCTGCGACCAATTCTCATCGGAGCCGATGTCGCCCGAGCGCTGGTGATCGCGATGATTCCGATCGCCGCTGCGACCGGGACGCTGCGGTTGTGGACCTTATATGTAGTGATCGCGGCGGCGGGAATATTGACGGTCTTCTTTGATGTCTCGTATCAATCGCTGGTGCCTTCGCTGGTCGAACGTGAACAGATCCTCGAGGCCAACAGCAAATTGGCGATGAGCTCCGCGACGGCTGAAGCGGTCGGGCCCGCGCTTGCTGGATCGTTGATTCAACTGCTGACGGCTCCGATCGCGATGGCGATTGATGCTGCATCGTTTCTCGTGTCGTCGGTGTCGATCCTCTTTATACGAAGGCCGGAGACGATCAAGGCGCCCGTCGAGCATGAGCCGTCGTTTCACGAGCTGACTGCGGGATTTCGATTCGTCTTCACGCATCCGATTCTGCGGCCGATCGCGCTGCGCCTGATGACGACTTCGTTCTGTTGGGGATTTTTTTCCGCCCTCTATGTGCTTTACGCGATCGACGATTTGAAGTTCACGCCGTTCCTGTTGGGGATCGTGGTGACGCTCGGCGGCATTAGCAATTTGTCCGGCTCTTTGTTGATTCCCTTTATCACGCGGCGATTTCAACCGGGAACGGTGTTGATCGGAGCGACTCTCGTTCAGGGGCTTGCGAATCTTTTGATCCCACTCGCGCCCGGTCCCGGGCTGGCGGCGATCTTGTGCATGGGCGGCGCGCAGTTGCTCGGCGACGTCTCGCATCCGGTATTCAACGTCGAAGAGCTCACGATCCGGCAGAGGCTCGCGCCGGCCGCCGTATTGGGGCGTGTGAATGCGGCGATGCAACTGATGTTCCGTGGATTGCTGCCGATCGGCGCACTGGCTGGAGGGTTGATTGCGAAGTACGCGGGAGTGAGAAGTACTATTCTCATCTGTGCCATCGGGATCGTTCTTTCGAGCCTATGGCTCGTCTTTTCGCCGGTGCGCACGCTCAAACGGGAATCGCTGCAAAATTGGTAAACTTGATGCAGTTGCCGCCGATGTTGTCAATAGTTGTTCCGATTCATAACGAAGAGCCCGCGATCCTACGGCTCTACGACAGGCTCACGCGGGTCCTCGACAAGCTCCGCAAGCCGTATGAAATGATTTTTATCGACGATGCGTCGACGGACCGGAGCTTCGAATTGCTCGCCAATCTCTGCGAGACGGACTCGCGGTTGAAGGTCATCCGGCTGCGGCGTAATTTTGGACAAACGGCCGCTCTTTCCGCGGGTTTCGACGAGGCGCAGGGCAGCGTGATTGTTTCTCTCGATGGCGATTTGCAGCACGATCCGGAAGATATTCCGGCGCTGCTTTCGAAGATCGAGGAAGGCTACGATATCGCGAGCGGCTGGCGCAAGAACCGGCTGGACAATGCCATCACGCGCAAGTTCCCCTCCCGCATTGCGAATTGGCTGATGTCGAAGGCGTCGGGCATTCCGCTGCGGGACTTTGGTACTACTTTCAAAGCGTATCGTGCGGAGATTTTGAAGGACGTCAATTTGTATGGCGAGTTGCACCGCTTCATTCCGGCGCTCGCGAGTTTCTATGGCGCGCGCGTGGCGGAGGTGCCGATTCGCAATTCTCCGCGGGTGAGCGGAGGGTCGCATTACGGTTTGAGCCGCACGTTCCGTGTGCTGTTCGATATCCTGACGATCCGATTTTTGCTGAAGTATTTCACGCGTCCGATGCATTTCTTCGGGACGCTCGGTCTGGGCGGCACATCGATGGGATCGCTGGTGCTATTTTACCTGCTGGTGCAGAAGATCCGCGGCATGGATATCATCGCGGAGCACGGTCCGCTGATGTTCGCGGGCGGATTGCTGCTGCTCGCCGGGCTCATGATGTTCACGTCGGGACTGCTCGGTGAAGTGCTGATCCGAGTGTATTTCGAAAGCCAGGGACGGCGCATTTACGCCGTGCGGGAGATCCGCACGAAGCGTGAGCCTCAAGTTACGGACGGAGCTCGATAAGTCTCTTGGCTACGACGACAGTTCAATCAGTCATCTTCGACTACGGAGGCGTATTGTGTCACTTGCCTTCCGACGAGACGTTTGGCGGCCTGGCTTCGCTCGCGGGGCTTTCGACCCCGGAACTTTTACAATGGTTCTGGCACCATCGCCTGACTTACGACCGTGGCGATTTCGACGATCGTATGTATTGGAAGGCGATCGGGACATCGGCTGGCAAACAATACACGCCTGAGCAGGTTCAAAAATTCGTCGAGGTCGATTGCCGTTTTTGGCTGACGCTCGATGAGCCGATGCTTGAGTGGAATCGCACGTTGCGCAAGGCCGGATATAAGACCGCGGTGCTCTCGAACATGCCCGAGTGCCTGGGAATTCATCTGCGGCAGAACACGAATCTGTTCGACGAATTCGATCATGTGACGCTCTCTTATGAGATCCGCTCGGCGAAGCCGGAGTCGAAGATTTATCGGAGTTGCCTTGCGGGATTGGGCCTCAAAGCAGGCGATGCGTTGTTCCTCGATGACAAGGAACCAAACGTCCGCGCGGCGCAGGCGACTGGGCTGCACTCGATCATTTACGCGAACCGTGCGAAGTTCTCGGGGCGCGAAGCGGCGTATGGGCTGCCTCCGATTCCTGTCGACTAACTACGCGGACGGTCCGACTTTCCCCATGATCTGATAGCCGGCGTCGACGTAGATGACGTTGCCGGTTACTCCGCGACCTAACTTGCTTGCGAGGAACACGGCGGTGTCGGCGACCTCCGCGGGATCGGTGGCGCGCTTGAGCGGAGAGGCCTCCGCGGCGGCTTCGAGCATCTTTGAAAAATCGCGAACACCGCGGGCGGCGATCGTTTTGATGGGACCGGCGGAGATAGCGTTCACACGGATGTTCTTGGGGCCGAGATCGTAGGCCAGGTACTTCACGCACGCTTCGAGAGCGGCCTTGGCGACTCCCATGACGTTGTAGTTCGGCATGACGCGGACGCCTCCGAGATAGGAGAGCGTCATGATCGATCCGCCTTCCTGCATCAGCGGCGCGAGCGTGCGGGCAACGGCCACGAGCGAATAAGAACTGACGTCCTGCGCGAGGCGATAGCCTTCGCGGGAAGTGTCGACGAAGGGCTTTGTGAGGTCCTCGCGGTTGGCGAAGGCGATCGAGTGAACGACTGAGGAGATCGGCGCGTCTTCCTTTAATATCTCGGCCAGTTGCGCGAGTTCTTCATCTTTCGTGACATCGCAGGGAACGACGCGGGCTGCGCCCAGGCCGCGGGCGAGTTCCTCTACGGTCTCGCGCTGGCGTTCGCCCTGATAGGTGATGATGAGCTTTGCGCCTTCCCGGTGGAACGCCTCTCCGATGGCGTAGGCGATGCTCCATTTGTTGGCGAGGCCGAGGATTACGGCCGTTTTGGATTCAAGCAGGTTCGACATTTTCGCTTCCCCAGTTTAGCAAAGTCGTCCGCTTATTTTGATCGCTCAAATGATTTGACATATCAAAGCGATTCAATCTAGACTGTTCTCAGGTTGCGTGCCCCTTTTCAATCCGCTGCGGATGGCGTCGGGACGGTTCTCGACTGCTATCCGAAGATTTATTTCGCCTGCCACATGCGCCACGTGCGGGATCATGCGGCGCGAGGAAAGATGCTGAGCGCACACCAGG
>DASXZC010000407.1:0-10140 GCA_036502165.1 Bryobacteraceae bacterium | reverse complement strand
CATACGAAACTCTTACTAGTAAAGTCTTCGTATATGGCCGCAACCGAGCCGCCCAGGCCCACCGATGCTGAACTCGAGATCCTGACCGTCCTCTGGAGCATCGGCCCCGCGACGGTCCGCGAAGTCTATAACAAAGTCTGCGAACGCCGCGCCGCCGAGTACAGCACGATCCTCAAATTCCTCCAGATCATGGCCGACAAAGGCCTCGTCCTACGTGACGAAACGCAGCGCGCGCACGTGTATCAAGTCGCCCGATCACGCGAATGGACGCGCAGCCAACTCGCTGGCGATCTCCTCGAACGCGCCTTCAGCGGATCAGCGAAAGCACTGCTGGTCGGCGCCCTCTCCGCACGAAAAGCCAGCAAAGAAGATCTCGCCGAAATGCGCAAGCTCCTCGACACCTACGGCAAGGAGAAGAAGAAATGATGCTCGAAGCCATCGGATGGACACTCCTGCACTCTCTTTGGGAGGGCGCGATCATCGCCGCCGCGTTAGCCGTCGCTCTAGCGCTCACGCGCAACCCTCGGACCCGCTACGCCGCCGCTTGCGGAGCGTTGCTACTGCTGCTCGGAGCCTTCGCAATCACACTGCTCCGCATGATCCCCGAGAGCCATCGAACCCTCAGCACACTGCATCCGTCACCGCTGCAAGCGTGGATCCCCATCGTCACCGCACCCCGAATAACACCGGCCTTCAATCTCGCGGCCATCGTCCCCTGGTTCGCCCCGCCCTGGATCGCCGGAGTCATCGCCTTCTACATCTGGCACGCCGCCAGTTGGATTTCCGTCAGCCGCCTCCGCCGCCGCGGCGTCTGCACCGCCCCCGCCGAATGGCAGCATCGCGTCGCATCCCTATGCGAAGACCTCCGCCTCTCGCGCCCCGTCGAGCTCCTCGAATCATGTCTGATCGACGCCCCGATCGTCCTCGGCCACTTCCGTCCCGTGATCCTCATGCCCGTCGGACTTCTGACCGGCCTGCCTGTCCGCCACATCGAAGCGATTCTACTGCACGAGCTCGCGCACATCAGCCGGCATGACTACTTAATCAACGTCCTGCAGCGCTTCGTCGAAGGTCTGATGTTCTATCATCCCGCCGCCTGGTGGATCTCCCGCGTCATCCGCGCCGAGCGCGAGAACTGCTGCGATGACGCCGCAGTCGCGCAGACCGGCGACTCCCGCGAATACGCCGCCGCACTCGCCACGCTCGAGGAAAATCGCCAACCCCACCAACTCGCACTCGCAGCAACAGGAGGAAGTCTTATGCAACGCATCCATCGTCTTCTCTATCCCACGCGTCCCCGCACCGCGTGGACCCCACTCGTCGCCTCAATCGCCCTCATGACGATCGCCACGGCAGGTTTGACCGCCTGGCAGACCAAGCCACCCGAGCAGGAGGGCGTCATCTCTCAGATAGTGACCGATGACGGCAAGCAGACGCAGGTTCGCGGCGTCATCGCCCGAGTAGTATCCGACGGCGACAAATGGCTCAATCAGGACGTCGCCTACATCATCACCGACACCGAGCGCGCGGCATTTCTAAAGCTCGCGACCGATGCCGAACGTGACAACTTCAAAGAGCAGTTCTGGCTCCGCCGCAACCCCACGCCCGGCACCGCGACCAATGAATTCAAGGACGAGCATTATCGCCGCCTCGCCTATGTGAACGAACGCTACGCATCCGCGAAGCCAGGATGGCAAACCGATCGTGGACACATGTACATCATCTACGGGCCGCCCGATGAAATCGACGCGCATCCCTCCGGTGAGCCCGGCAAGTTTCCACACGAGACGTGGAAGTACAACTACGTCGAAGGCATCGGCAGCAATCTGTTCTTCACGTTCATCGACCGCAATCGAAACGGCCAATACCAACTGGCTCCTGCGACCGACCACTAAGAAGGAATGGACCAACTCCTCGACGAACTCCGCCACGCACTACGCCGCCTGCGCCGCAGCCCCGGATTCGCCGCTGCGGCGCTCGCGACCCTCGCCCTCGGCATCGGAGCGAACACGCTAATCTTCAGCGTCATCGTTCGGGCGCCGCTCCCTGGTGCCAAGCAGAGAGAGTAGATAGGCCTGTGCCAGTTCCTCCTCGCGAATCACTCCCCATATTTCGAACGCCTCGGCAACCGAGTCGATCTGCAAATTCACGTCAACGGCCGTCCACTGTTTCGCCAAATTGTAGTCCGCTTCGTTACGCTCGTATTGTGCTCGCACAAAGGCCTTGGCAACGGTGCGAAGTTGCGCAGCGATCGTCTTATCTGTTTCCGAAAGCCTGTTGTTATTGAGATCGAAATTGATCTGAGCGGCCCTTGCCTCGGACGCGGACTTCATCGGTCCGTGATCGAAGCAGCGGCTCAACACGGTCCGCAACTCAGGGCGAGCCCAGTTCGCCGCCGCCTCAGATATCAAGAGGTGAAAAATCGCATAATACGCCGTAGACACGGCCCTGCGAAGACTGGCCTGATGCTCATGCTCCGGATACAAATTCGCGAGGTGTCGCGAGAGTTCGAGCAAGTCGTCCGGAAACGCCATGTCAAGCCGCGGTCAGATTGTTCAGCTTGTCCTGTTCTGACTTGCTGCGGAAGTTAAAATACGCGAACACGTCCCACCGCTCCATGGGCTCGAGCTCCCGCTCGATGGCTTCCGTAACCTTCTTGGCTGTGGTGAAGAGCCGATCTTTCGAGGTAGCGGAATCCGCAAGAATGACCATGAAAAACACAGCCGGCTCGCCGGTCCAATCATGTCCAAGATCGGTGATGACCTCGACCACATCCGGCCCGAGGCGATCGCACACACGAGTGACTTCGGCAAGAAATGCCGCTTGGTTCACGAATGCAGGTGGGCGGTACACAACTCGATTGTATCGCGAAGCCCCTTACTTCAACCGCGCCAAATCATCCTCCACCCTCTTGAGGATCTCCTTCGTCTGCTTCGCATTCGGATCAATCGCCGCCGCACGCCGCGCCATTTCCCCACTCGCCGCTAACTGCCGCCGCGCCTCTTCCACGTGCCCCGCCGCCCTATAATTCCGGCTGAAATTGAAGTGCGCATCCGCCAAGTCGTACACCGCCTGCAGATTCCCCTTCTCCGACTCAAACCGCTCCTCCGCGATTGCCAGCGCCTTTTCGTAATCCGCCTGCGCCTCCGGATAATGCTCGAGCTCATGCTTCATCATCCCCGTGCGCGAAAGGAACACGAACAAATTCCGCTTCACCTTCGAATCATTCGGATTCGCAACCAACGACTCTCGCGCCAACCGCGCCGCCTTCTCATATTGCGCGAGCGCCCCCGCCGGATTGTCGCGCGCCTCGAGCAGTTGGCCGAAGCTGAAGTCCGACACCATCCGATCATTCGCCACTAATGGATTTCCCGGGAACGCCCGCGCCAACCCCTCACCCGCCTGCGACGCTTTCGAGAAATACAGTTCCGCCTCATCGAGCCGATTGAGCATGCGATACATATCGCCCGTCTTCTTGTACGCCGGCAACACCATCCGCGCCCGCGCGAGCTCAGGAGGAAGAGGAGGATTCGCCCTCGCCGCCCGCTCCGCATGCGGAATCGACTTCAAATAGGAATCGAGCGCCTCCGCGTACTTCCCATTGATCGCATCGACATCGCCCAAACCGAAGTACGCACCCGCATACGCCGCAGCCAAAGCCTCCGGAGCAATCGCGCCAGAACTCGCGGCCTTGAGGATCCTATCCGCCCCCTGCGTCAACTCGAGCGATCGCTTATAACTCTTGAGCGCACCCTCGCTATCGCCCAAGCTCGACGCAAAACGGCTCCGCTGAATCGACCCGAGCGACTGATAAGTCCCCGCCAACTCGACCAGCACCTTCGGATCCTCCGGACTCGTCCGGTACACCCTCTCGAGCGCCTCAATCGCCTTCATCACCAACAACCGCCGCGCCGGCAGCGAACCCGCCAGCGGAGCGATCGCCGCATCCAAATCGACCGCCAGCGTAGTCGCCAGCTTCATCGTCTCGTCACGCTGCTCGATCGCCTGCAGCCGTTCCTCTTCCAATTCGTTGGATTTCTCAGCCGCCAGCTTCGACTGCTGCTCCGCCAGCGCGCGCAACCGATCCGCCTCCGCCGTTTTGGATTCAGCGACGCGACGCTCCCGCTCCGCCTCCTGCGCGCGCTCCTCGGCCACCAACCGCTGCCCATCCGCGAGATGCGCCTCCCGCTTCGTCGTAAGCATCCCGCCCGCGAGCGACGCAATGATCAGTGCGACCGCGACGATCGGAAGCTTATGCCGCAGCGCGAACTTCACCGCCAGATACGGAACCCCACTCGGATGCGCCACCACCGGCCGCCCATCGAGGAAGTGCTCAATGTCCAAGCGCAGCTCACTCGCCGAGCGATACCGCTGCTCCGGATCGACACGCAGCGCCATGAGAATAATCGACGCGAGATCAAGCGGAATCGCCGACGGCATCTTGTCGAGCGTCAGCCGCTCGCCGTGATACACCGACGCCTCGACGTTCGCCGGCGTCCCCCACGTCTTGTGGCACGGCTGCGTCAACAGCGATAGCTGCGGACGTACGCCGATCAGCATCTCGAACAGAATCACGCCCAGCGAATAGATGTCGCTCGTCGTTCCCACCGGATGCCCAGCCTGCTGCTCAGGACTCGAATACTCAGGCGTCATCGGACGCGCCACAGAATTCGATGCCGCCGCCAACTCCCGGCTCAATGGCGCAAGCGGCCGCGCAATTCCGAAATCCAGCAGCTTGACGTCACCCTCCGGAGTAACCAAAATGTTGCCCGGCTTCAAATCACGATGAACAATCAAATGCTGATGCGCATGCTGCACCGCCGAACAAATCGCCAAAAACTTCTCGAGCTTTTGCCCGACAGTCAATTGATTGCGTTGGCACCAGTCGTCGATCGGAACGCCATCGCGAACGTACTCCATCGCGATGTATGGATCGCCATCGGCGGTGGTCCCGCCATCCAAAAGCCGCGCGATGTTCGGATGCTCGAGACTCGCCAGTATCTGCCGCTCCGCACGAAACCGGCTCGCCAGCTCCTCGCCCCGATGCCCGTCGATCAGCTTGATTGCAACCTGTTTACTGTACTCGCGATCCGATCGCGTGGCCAGATACACGACACCCATGCCGCCCCGGCCGAGCTCCCGCTCGATGCGGTACGGACCGACTTGCCGGTCGCATGCGCTGCTGCTCATTCTGGAGTAAGGGCCTCATCGATCCATCGGCTGTTTAGGGATAAGGCTGTAGGGATGGCCGCAGTCTTGTATCCTGGTAAAGACAAACACAATTTTCGAGGTAATTCGATTTTGAGTATCGGCTCCGCGTTCCGCGCGTTTTTCTCCCTGCTCGGCGGCAAATTTCCCGAGGACATTGCCCGCCAATATGGGTTCGTCAAAGCGTCTTCGATTCCCCCGCCCGCTCCTCCGCCGCCGCAGGTGAAGATGAGCGACGGAGCGTTGCAGTTGCTCGGCATCCTGCAGCGCGACTCCCGCTTTGTGGATTTTCTAATGGAAGATATTTCCGGCTATTCCGACGAGCAGGTCGGCGCCGCCATGCGCGGCGTCCACGAGCAATGCCGCGCCTCGCTCGATCGCTACTTGAAACTCACGCCCGTCATCGATGGTGTGGAGGGTACCTATACCAAACTCGACTCCGGCACCGAAAAGCGGACGAAGCTGATCGGCAACGTTCCCGCCAACGGCAAATCCCCCGGCGGACTCCTCCGCCACAAAGGCTGGCGCGCCGAAAAAGTCGACTTGCCGAAGACCGCCTCGGGCGAAGATCTGACCGTGGTCGCCCCCGCCGAGATCGAAATTGAGTAGCAGCAAGGCCCCCGACATCTCGATCGGCATCGATCTCGGAACCACCAACTGCGCCCTCGCCTTTGCAAAGGGCGGTGATGAAGTTTCCCCGGTCGAACAGTTCCCCATCAAGCAATGGGTCCACGCGAACGAACAACGCGCCGAGAACCTGCTGCCGTCGTTCCTCTACATCGCTTCGCCCACCGATTTCGCATCGAATCCCGAAGTCCCCCGCATCGTCGTCGGAGCCCTCGCCCTCCAGCGCGGCTCCGAAGTCCCCGGACGTCTGGTCGCCTCCGCCAAGTCCTGGCTCGGCCACTCCGGAGTCGACCGCACCGCCGCGATCCTCCCCATCGAAGCCCTTGAAGGCATCGAGCGCGTGTCCCCCGTCGATGCTTCCGCGAAGTATCTGGAACAGATGCGCCTCGCCTGGGATGAATCGCATCCCAAGACCAAACTCGCCAATCAGCAGGTGCTGATCACAGTCCCCGCATCGTTCGACGCCGTCGCCCGCGAGCTCACCGAGAAGGCCGCCGCCAAAGCCGGATTCAAGGACGTCGTCCTCATCGAAGAGCCCCAAGCCGCCTTCTACGCCTGGATCGAGCGCCATCCGGACTGGCGCGACATGGTCGGCGCCGGCGACTCCATACTCGTCGTCGACATCGGCGGAGGCACTACCGATTTCACGCTCATCGCCGCGCGCGATCAAGGCGGAGAACTCGCACTCGAGCGCGTGGCCGTCGGCGATCACATCCTGCTCGGTGGCGACAACATCGACCTCGCCCTCGCCCGTACGCTCGAAGCGGAACTCGCCGAAAAGAAAACCAAGGTCGACCGTCTCCAGTTCCAAGCCCTCTGGCAACAAGCGAGAATTGCCAAGGAAAACCTGCTTTCCGCGAGCGCGAAGACCGACAAGTGGCCCATCACGATCCTCGGCAAAGGCTCGAGCCTCATCGGCGGCACGATTAAAACGCAGCTCCGCCGCGACCAGGTCGAATCACTGCTGCTCGATGGATTCTTCCCTCCCGCGGCCTTCAACGACACGCCTCAACGCCGCCGCGCGGGACTCGTCGAGACCGGACTTCCCTACGCCGCCGATGCCGCCGTCACGCGCCACCTCGCGGCCTTCCTCGCAAACGCCGGAACCAAGCCCACCCACGTCCTGTTCAACGGTGGCGTCCTGCAATCGCCCATGGTCCGCCAGCGGATCATCGACGTTCTGAACTCCTGGAACGACCAGCCCGTCCGCGCCCTCCCCGGCGAGGATCTCATGCACGCCGTCGCCCGCGGAGCCGCCTACTACGGCATGGCCCGTCAAGGCAAAGGCGTCCGCATCCGCGGCGGAGTTCCCAAGACCTACTACATCGGCATCGAAAGCTCGCTGCCCGCCGTCCCCGGATTCAAGCCGCCCGTGAAAGCTCTCGCCGTCGCTCCGTTCGGGATGGAAGAAGGCACGAGCGTCCGCATCGAAAATCGCGAATTCGCCCTCATGGTCGGCGAGCCCGCGGAGTTCCGCTTCTTCTCCTCCGCCATCCGGAAGAAGGATCCCGCGGGCGAAATGATCGACGACATCGGACGCGACCTGGTCGAAATGTCGCCCATCGAAGTGACGCTGCCGGGCGCCGCGGGCGAGACCGTCCGCGTGCGTCTTGAAGCCGTCGTCACCGAAACCGGCCAACTGCAAATCTGGTGCGTCGCCGCTGACGGACGCCGCTGGAAACTCGAATTCAACGTAAGGGAAAAAGTGGCATGAAGGTCGGTATCGATCTGGGAACAACCAACTCGGCGCTGTCGTTCATCGACGACAAAGAAGCAGCCGACGCGGATTTCCCTCCCATTCACGTCCTCGACATCCCGCAGACCGTCGCCCAGGGCCGCATCGAAGCGCGCCGCACGCTGCCGTCGTTCCTGTTCCTCGGCGCCGATCAAACCTACGTTGGCGCCCACGCCCGCGATCAAGGAGCGATCGTCCCAACCAAGAGCGTCCACTCCGCGAAGAGCTGGCTGTCGAATCCGGAAGTCGATCGCTCCGCAAAAATCCTCCCCTGGGATGCCCAGGAAGCCGGACGCGTCTTGTCCCCAGTCGAAGTCTCGACGAAAATCCTGAATCAAATGAGCGAAGCGTGGCACGCGCGTTTCAGCGGCTCGCTCGCCGATCAGGAAATCGTATTGACCGTCCCCGCCAGCTTCGATGAAGAGGCTCGCGAACTAACCGTCGCCGCCGCCCGGGAAGCCGGATTCCAAAAGCTCACGCTGCTCGAAGAACCCGCCGCCGCCTTCTACTCGTGGATCGCGAACGACCTCACACGCTCACAGAAATCGCTCTTCGATGGCCAGCACGTCCTCGTCTGCGACGTCGGCGGCGGCACCAGCGACTTCACCCTTATCAAGGTCTCGCGCCAAGGCGACCGCGTCGACTTCACCCGCACCGCCGTCGGCAAGCACCTCCTGCTCGGCGGCGACAATTTGGATCTCACGCTCGCCTGGCTCGTCGAATCGAAACTCCAGGAAAAGACCGGACAAACGCTCTCGATCCGCCAGCGCAGCGGCCTGCGCCGTCAATGCGCCGCTGCGAAGGAACGCCTGCTCGGTGACCCCACTTTGCCCTCCGTCGAAGTGACCGTACTCGGCGCCGGAACGTCCCTCATCGGCGGCACGCTCAAGACGGAAATCAAGCGCGAAGAAGCACTCGAGCTCGCCCTCGAAGGCTTCCTCCCCTTCTGCGCGCTCGACGATAAACCCAAGGAAGAGAAGCGCAGCCTCTTCCGCGAACTCGGCCTGCCCTACGTGTCCGACCCCGCGGTGACGCGCCATCTCGCGGCCTTCCTCAGCACCGCGCAAACCGCCCCCGACGCGATTCTGTTCAACGGCGGATTCTTCATCCCCGACATCCTACGCAACCGCGTAGTCGACGTCATCGAGAAATGGTTCGGCAAGCGGCCGCTCGTGCTTGAAAATCGCGACCTCGATCTCGCCGTCTCCGTCGGCGCCGCCTATTATTCGTACGTCCGCTCGACTGGCGCCGGACTCCTCGTCCGCGGCGGACTCCCCCGCGCCTACTTCCTCGGCATCGCGAGCGCGGATCCCGAAAAGATCGAGACCCTGTGCCTCGTCCCCCGCGGATCCGAAGAAGGCGCGACCCTCGAACTCGACAACGATGCATTGCAGTTAGTCGCCAACAAACCCGTCTCGTTCCGCATGTACAGTTCGTTGATCCGCACCGAAGACAAAGCCGGCGATCACGTCACGTTCCCTGCGTCCGACCTCGACTCCGACCTCCGCCTGCACGCCCCTTTGAACGCCGTCATCCGCTTCGGCAAAGTAGGCGAGCGCCTCGTCCCCGTCAAGCTCGGAGCCAAGCTCACCGAAGTCGGAACCCTCGAAATCTGGGCCGATTCGAAGATCAGCGAACATCGTTGGCGCCTGCAATTCGAACTCCGCAAAGCCGCCGCCAAACAACAGCAATCGACGCAACGCGCCGCCGCGGTCGTGAGCGAAGAACATCTCACCGCCGCCGTCACTCTCGTCAACGCGACGTTCGCCCCCACCGGATCCCTCGCTCCCGAAGAACTCCCCGCGCGCCTCGAACAGCGCCTCGGCCTAGGCCGCAATTCATGGCCGCTCTCCGCGATCCGAGTCCTCTCCGACAAAATGCTCGAGCTATCGGAAGGCCGCAAGAAGTCCGCCGCGCACGAACTCCGTTGGCTGAGCCTCTGCGGATTCTGCCTCCGCCCCGGCTTCGGCTTCCCCGGCGACGACTTCCGCATCGAGCAAGCCCGCCGCGTCTACGCCGCCGGCATCACGTTCTCGAATCAAGTGCAAAACGAAATCGAATGGTGGATCTTCTGCGGCCGCGTCGCCGGCGGCTTGAATCGGAACCAGCAATTCGACATCTTCCAACGCATCGCGCCGATGCTCCTGCCGAAAGGCAACAAGAAGCCCCCGCGCCTGAATTCCAGCCTCTCCCGCGAGATGTGGCGCGCCGCCTCGAGCCTCGAACTGCTGCCGGTGCAAACGAAAACCCAACTCGGCGACGCCCTGGTCGACCGCGTAAAGAAGAACGATTTCGTCGACTCCGGCCTCTGGTGCATCTCCCGCTTAGGCGCGCGGAAATTGTTTTGCGGACCAAACAATCTAGTAGTACCCCCCGCCATCGCCGCCCGTTGGATGGAAGCAATCGTCCGCAACGAAAAGGCGGAAGATGCCGTGTTATCCCTGGCTCGAATCACCGGCGACACAACGCGCGACCTGCCAGCAGCTTCTCTGGATCTCGCCCGCCGCGCCTGGCCCGACGTCGATTTCGAAGCCGAGGAGTCTACCGATCTCCGCAGCCTAGGCCGCATC
>DASXZC010000406.1:0-9270 GCA_036502165.1 Bryobacteraceae bacterium | reverse complement strand
TTGTTGAACGGAAACACCGGCGACTTTACGAAGCACAGGGGCACGGGCAGGCGTCCGCGATGCGCGGTCACGTCCCGCAGCTTTTTGCCGAGCATGAGCTGCACGGCGAGTTTCGGCAGCGGAACGCCGGTCGCCTTGCTGACATACGGCACGGTCCGCGATGCGCGTGGGTTCACTTCGAGCACGTAGACGACGGCATCCTTGATCGCATACTGCACGTTCATCAGTCCGATGACGTTGAGGGCGCGCGCCAGCTTGATCGTGTACTCCTCAATTGTCCGGATTTCGGATTCCGGAATCGAGACCGGCGGCAGCACGCACGAGCTGTCGCCCGAATGCACGCCCGCTTCCTCGATGTGCTCCATGATGCCGGCGATCAGCACTTCCTCGCCGTCGCAGAGGGCGTCGACATCCACTTCGAGCGCGTCTTCGAGGAAGCGGTCGACGAGGACGGGCCGATCCTGCGAGAACGTCACGGCCTCCCGCATATAGCGGCGCACGCTGTCCTCGTCATATACGATCACCATGGCGCGTCCGCCGAGCACGTAGCTGGGACGCACGAGAACGGGGTAGCCGATCCGTTTCGCGATCTCGACGGCCTGGTCGGCGCTGGTCGCGGTGCCGTTGGCGGGCGAGGGGATGCCGAGCTCGTCGAGAAGTTCTCCGAACAGCTTGCGATCTTCGGCGAGGTCGATGTTGGAAGGATCGGTGCCGATGATCGGCACGGCCAGGTTCTTCAACGGCAGGGCGAGCGTGAGCGGCGTCTGGCCGCCGAACTGGACGATCACGCCATCCGGCTTCTCCACATCGACGATATTCAGCACGTTCTCGAGCGTCAGCGGCTCGAAGTAGAGGCGATCGCTCGTGTCGTAGTCGGTGGATACGGTTTCGGGATTGCAGTTGACCATGATCGACTCGACCCCTTCATCCTGCAGCGCGAAAGAAGCGTGGCAGCAGCAGTAATCGAACTCGATGCCCTGGCCGATGCGGTTGGGGCCGCTGCCGAGGATCATGACCTTCTTCCGATCGCTCGGATCGGCCTCGCAGGAAGTTTCGTAGGTGGAGTAGAGATACGGGGTGAAGCTTTCGAACTCGGCAGAGCACGTGTCCACGCGATTGAACACCGCGTTCACTCCGAGCTCGCGGCGCAGATCGCGGACCTCGATCTCGCTGATCGACCAGGCGGCCGCGATTTGTTGATCGGAAAGGCCGATGCGTTTGGCGTGAGCCAGGGTCGCTCGCTCGCGTTCGCGCGTCGGTAACTGCTGTTCAAACTCGACCGTCTGCCGAAGCTGTTCGAGGAACCATGGATCGATCGCGGTCATCTCGTGAATCTGCTCGGCGGTGTAGCCCGAGCGGAAAGCGAAGCGGAGATAACTGAGCCGGTCGGGCGTCGGCGTGATCAGCTTCCGCGGAATCAGATTTTCATCGAACGTGTCCGCGCCGAATTTCTTCCCAGTTTCGAGGCTGCGAATGCCCTTGCCGAGCGCTTCCTTGAACGTGCGTCCGATGGCCATCACCTCGCCCACGGACTTCATCTGCGTGCCGAGCGTCGGATCCGCGCCGGGGAACTTTTCGAATGCCCACTTCGGAATCTTCGCGACCACGTAATCGATGGTCGGCTCGAACGACGCGGGCGTGACCTTCGTAATGTCGTTGCGGATTTCATCCAGCCGGTAGCCCACTGCCAGCTTCGCGGCGATTTTCGCGATCGGGAATCCCGTGGCCTTCGAAGCCAGCGCGGAGCTGCGCGAGACGCGCGGGTTCATCTCGATAATGACCATGCGGCCATCTTTCGGATTGATCGCGAACTGCACGTTCGACCCGCCGGTATCGACGCCGATTTCGCGCAGGCAGCGAATGGCGCCATCGCGCATCATCTGGTATTCGCGGTCCGTGAGTGTCTGCGCCGGAGCGACCGTAATCGAATCGCCCGTGTGCACGCCCATAGGATCGAAGTTTTCGATCGAGCAGATGATGATCACGTTGTCCGCCAGATCGCGCATCACTTCGAGCTCGAATTCCTTCCACCCCAGCGCGCTCTCTTCGATCAGGACCTCGTGCACCGGCGACAGGTCGAGCCCGCGTTCCAGAATCGTGATCAGGTCTTCGCGGTTGTAGGCGATGCCGCCGCCCGATCCGCCCATCGTGAAACTCGGGCGCAGAATCGCCGGATAGCCGTGCTTTGCGACGAAGTCGAATCCGCCTTCGAGATCGGTGAGAAGCTGCGACCGCGGCGTTTCGAGACCGATCTTCGTCATCGCGTCTTTGAACAACAGACGGTCTTCCGCTTTCTTGATGGCCTCGATCTTCGCGCCGATCAGCTCGACGCCATACTTATCCAGCACGCCCGCTTCGGCGAGCTCGACCGAGAGATTGAGGGCGGTCTGCCCGCCAACCGTCGAAAGCAGCGCATCCGGACGTTCGCGCGCGATGATCTCTTCAAGATACTGGCGGCTGAGCGGCTCGACGTAAGTGCGGTCGGCAAGCTCGGGATCCGTCATGATCGTTGCCGGATTCGAATTGACGAGGATCACTTCGTACCCGTCGCCGCGCAGCGACTTGGCGGCCTGCGTTCCGGAATAGTCGAACTCGCAGGCCTGACCAATGATGATGGGTCCGGAGCCGATGACCAGGATGCGGTGGAGGTCGTTACGCCTCGGCATGGTTACTTCTGCTCCGCCATCAGCTTGATAAAGTCGCCGAACAGATAGTGCGAATCGTGCGGTCCGGGCGCGGCTTCCGGATGGTACTGGACGCAGAACACGGGCTCGCGCCGATGGCGGAATCCTTCGAGCGTGTTGTCGTTGAGATTGATGTGCGTAAGGTCGACATCGTTCGCCGAAAGAGAATCCGGATCGACCGCGAACCCGTGGTTGTGCGACGTGATCTCGACGCGTCCGGTGAGCTTGTTGATCACGGGATGATTGGCGCCGCGATGTCCGAACTTGAGCTTGTAGGTCTTGCCTCCGAGCGCGAGCCCCAGTATCTGATGACCGAGGCAGATGCCGAAGATCGGCGTCTTGCCCACCAGTTTCCGCACGTTTTCGATCTGCGGCGTCAGCGGCTCGGGATCGCCTGGACCGTTCGACAGGAAGACGCCATCGGGCTTCAGGGCCAGCACGTCCTCAGCGGAGGTGAGCGCGGGGACGACGGTTACGTTGCATCCGGAATGCACCAACCGGCGCAGGATGTTTTGCTTGATCCCGAAGTCATAAGCGACCACGTTGAAGTGCGGTTCGGCGGTCGCGCCGAGTATTTCCGAAGGCGAGCAGGGATCGACGGACTTAGTCCACTGATAACGCTGGGGCGTGCTCACGCGGCTGGCGAGGTCGAGTCCGGCCATCGACGGAATCGCGCGGGCTTTTTCGACAAGCTTATGCGGATCTTTTTCGATCGTGGATAACACGCCGCGCATCACGCCGCGGCTGCGAAGATGGCGGACAAGCGTGCGGGTGTCAAGGTCGGAGATAACCGGGATGTTGGATTTTGCGAGGAACGCCTGGGCTTCCTCATCCGAGCGCCAGTTGCTGGTGATGGCCGAGAACTCGCGCACCGCGAGTCCTTCGATATACGGCTTCGTGGCTTCGTTGTCGGATGAAGCTGTGCCGTAATTGCCGATCTGCGGGTAAGTAAGAACGACAATCTGGCCGGTATAGGAAGGATCGGTGAAGATTTCCTGGTATCCGGTGATGGCGGTATTGAAGACGACTTCGCCCGAGCGCTCGGTGGGCGCACCAAAACTCCTGCCCTCGAAGACTGTTCCGTCTTCCAGGGCCAGAACTGCAGAATCCAACAGCGGTTTCCTCCGTGAGAAGTGGTGTGGGGGTAAGGACTATTGTAGCGAACGGGTCTGCGCCCGGACGTTTACGAAAGTGCGTTCTGAGTTTTGGCGCAACAACTCTGCGTGACGAAGGTATGCGAAAGTGCTTACAGCCTCTGCGCGCCGGACATTTGGGACAAATCGCGGTCGAAAGTTCCGAGCGGCAGATGTCCCGCCTGGCGCGCCATTTCGAGCATCAGGCAATCGGAGAAGCCCAGACTCGGGCGCGCCCGGAAGATTTCGAGAGCCGCGGCGATGGTTTCGCTGTCCTGCAGCACGAGGCTCTCGTGTTCGAGCAGCATTGCGACCGCATTCGCGATCTGATTCGGCCGGAGGCCATAGACGCTGCGAAGTACCCAGGTTGCCTCTGCCATCGCTGCGGTTGAAATCCACGCACCGCTTTCAATGAAGCGCTCAGCCTTCTCCGCCTGGCGGGCGTCATCCCGCACGATCAGCCTGACGAGCACGTTTGTGTCGATGGCCTTCATCCGATTGCTTTCACTAAGGGCGCCGATGACGTTTTTGGATGTCGCGGCGGATGCCGTCCCTGAGCTCTTTCAGCGAGTGCGGCTTCGGTGGAGCGGCGCCAAAGAGCGCTTTGTGGATGTCTTTGGAGCTAAACCGTCCCGCTTTTCGGACGACAATGCGGCCGTCGTTTTCGTCCCATTCCAGAACGGATCCGGGTCCGATGCCCAGCTTCTTCCGGACCGTCATGGGGACCGAGATCTGGCCCTGGGCGGTGACTTTGGATTGGGCAATCGCCATGACTTTATATTACCCCGGTAACGGAGTGCGGCAGACATCGTGCGAGAAAGTGGTGCGGCGAGTGACATTCTGGCCGGGGCCGATCGGAAACACGCGTCTCCACTCGAGGCGGATCACACGGGGTCAAGTTACGACAACAGTCGCCGACGAAGATCTCCGTCGATACACTGTAAAGGACTACGATGCACGAAGGAGCGCAGGATTCCGAGCGCCCGGACGTCTCGCCGGAAGCGACACTCGTGACTCAGCTTCTATCTCCGCAGGAAATTCAGCAGCCGAAAACTGACGTATCGTCGAGCGGATGCATCGGGGGCAAACGCATCGGCCCCTACGAAGTTCTCGAAGAGATCGGCCATGGCGGCATGGGAACGGTTTATCGAGCCGTTCGCGGCGATGGCGATTTTCAACTCCAGGTCGCCATCAAAGTGATCCGCCGGGGAGCGGACGAGCCGTTGCTGCTGGACCGTTTCCGCGCCGAGCGGCAGATTCTTGCAAAGCTCGAGCATCCGAACATTGCGCGGCTTCTGGATGGCGGAGCCACGGAAGACGGGCTGCTGTATTTCGTGATGGAGTACGTGGATGGCAAACCCCTGACACAGTATTGCGACGCGAACAACTTGTCCGTGTCGGAGCGGATCAAGCTGGTCTCGAGACTGTGCGATGCGGTGGCGTATGCACATCGGAGTCTGATCGTGCATCGCGATTTGAAACCGGACAACATTCTGGTGACTCACGACGGCATCCCCAAACTGCTCGACTTCGGGATTGCCAAAATCCTGGAATCTTCGGCGGTGGGAGATACGGCCGGCGAAACCGTGACTCTGGTGCGGATGGCAACGCCTGCGTACGCCAGCCCTGAGCAGATCCGCGGCGAGCCGATGGGGGTCGCGTCGGATATTTATGCGTTGGGCGTTCTGTTGTACGAGTTGTTAACCGGACGCCGCCCATACAGGTTGGGGTCGGCATGGGGAGAATCCGCTCGAATCATCTGCGAGGAGGAGCCGACACGTGCGAGCGTCGTAGTCGCAAGCGATACAAGTGAGGGTACGGAACAAATCAGCCGCTGCCGCAACACAACTGCCGGAGGTCTGCGGAAACGGCTGAGCGGGGATCTGGACAACATACTCGCGGTGGCTCTGCGAAAAGACCCGAGCCACCGTTACCACTCGGTCGACCTGTTCCAGCAGGATCTCAGGAATCACCTGGGCGGCCGGCCGGTGATGGCACGCGGCGACTCGCTGGCTTACCGGGCTAAAAAGTTCATCGGGCGGCATAAACTGCCAGTGGTGGCGGCGGCTCTGATGGTCGTTACGCTGTGCGTGGCGGGAGTGTTCACAGTCAGAGAATCCGAGCGGCGGGCGTATCGTATTGCGACGGACCGGAAACTGGCGAGCTCGTTTTTAGCCGGCATTCAGGAGATTGCGCGGTTGCCCGGTTCAACTCCAGTGCGCCAGGAGTTACTCGCGAAGTCTCTCGATTACCTCAACGGGCTGGCGCGCGAAGACTCGGAAGATCGCGAAACGCAGATGTCACTGGCTCTCGCGTATGAACGATTTGCGGACCTGCTTGCGGGAGTGGGCGGAGCGGGATTGGGCAAACCGGCGGATGCGCTGAAGACATACGAATCGGCGAAGAGAATTCGCGAGCAACTGGCGCGCGAGTTCCCCAGGGATGCCGAAGTGCAAGCCGACCTGGCATCCAATTACATGATGGGCAGCTACATCGTTGGCCGTATCGCCAGCGTCGATCAGCGGCGCCAGTACGATCGCAGAGCTCTGGATGTGAGCCAGGCGCTCGCCGTCCAGTATCCGGCAAACGATAAGTATCAGGCGCTGCTTGCGGCAGCCTGGACTGGTTTGGCTTACTCTTTCGAGCTGGACGGAAAATGGGAGGAAGCAGCAGGCCTCTACCGCAAAGCCATTCCCATCCGCGAGCGGCGCGCGCGTGTTGCGCCGAAAGACCCGACTGCCCAACGCGACCTTGCGACTATTCATTACCGGATTGGTGTACTCGAGACACAGGCGGAACAGCCTGGGGGGGCGATGCCCGAGTTGAGAGAAGCGCTCCGGATTCAGAAAGGTTTGTTGGGCCGTGATCCGGGTGACCGGCAAACCCGGTTCGAAATGGCCGGGACCGATCACTTTTTGGGCGTGGCGCTTGGGAGTATCGGCGATTTTGCCGAGGCGCTGACTCGTTTCGAGGAGGCCATTTCCATTCGTGAGGCGATGCTGGCGGCGGACCAGCGCGATGCCCGCACTCGTTCGATGCTCGCGGGGAATTACGCCGAAGAATCCACCGTGCTTCTGAAAGCGAGGCGCAAAGAAGCCGCGCTGAAAAGTATTGAACGGTCGATTCAACTCGAGGAGCAGTTGTTGGCGCTGGATGCCCGCGCGATTCCAGCACGGATTTCGCTTGCCGACTATGAAGGACGGCGAGCCACTATTCACGAATCAATGGCGCAAGGGGACGATGCGGCCGAGGATTGGGAGCGCTCTGTGGCGCTATGGAACGGCCTCGAACGGGAAGGCTACCTGCGCGCACCGGATCTGAAGGAAGCGGCGGCGCGCGCTCGTGAATCGATGCTGAAGGCGAGGAATGCTCGTTTGGGCAAAGAGTTTGAGTGAAGTCGAAACACGAAGGAAGCTCCGCCAGGGCTGTCGTGAAACACGGATGAGGCCCCGCCGGCGCGCGGAGACGTGCGATGCGGTCGCGTTCGCTTTGACGGAACTGGCGTCCGCGGCGAGTAGAAGCAGGAACAGCGTTCACCCGTTTTCGCCCGGGCGCGGATGGAACGGCACTGGAAACTCATTCGCTTCGGTGATATCGAGATTGACGACGACAGGCTCCTGACCGCTGCGGACCACGACGGCCTCAACCGCCTGATCGGCGCGCGCATTACATTCCTGATGGGGGACGTAAGGGGGCACGTAGATGAAATCGCCCGGTCCGGCTTCTTCGGCGAACTCGAGGTGATCGCCCCAGCGGAAGAGCGCGTAGCCCTTCACGATATAGATGACCGTTTCGACTTCGCCGTGGTGATGCGCTCCTGTGCGCGCGGCGGGCTGGACGACGACGGTGCCGGCCCACAACTTGTCGGCGCCGGTGCGCGCGTGGGTGATGGCGGCGGCGCGCGTCATGCCCGCGGTTTGGGGAGTGTTGCCGTCGAGTTCGCCGGCGCGAACGATGCGGATGCCGGATGTTTTCCAGTCAGGCATGGAGTTTTCGGTGGACCTTTGTTTGGGGGTTGATATAGCTGACGCAACCAGGGCTCTAATCCACGCCGATCGTCCAGCAACCATCTCCAACGCGAACGTTGATCTCAGTCCCTGGCGCGATACCGTTTTCTTTCAAAACCTTCGCCAAGCTAACTTTGCTTCCGTCCCGCTCGGAAATGAGGTCACGACAAAGGTAAACAGAGCGGGAGCGTTCATACGTCCGCAAACCCCCACGATAGGTTCCCGTTGTAGTCAATACAAGAATTGGTTCCCGTTGTTTTGGCTTTGGCCGTTGAACAAAAGAATCGAAATCCCGGCAGACGTAAAGTTCCACCGCTTCCAGCTCTTCAGGTGAGGGCTGGGACTGCGGTGTCACAACGCACCGGATCATCATGGTTGTGGCGATTATATCAACGCCTCCGTTTGAGTGTAGAATATGCGGGGAATCGACTCAGCTCTCATGTGACACGCGTTATGAAGGCTCTGAAAATAGCGGGCTTCGGACTTCTCGCCGTCTGTCAATCGCTGCCGCAGAGCGCGACGACCGCACTCTCATTCGACGCCGCCTCTGTGCGGGCATACCACGAAGGCGACGGGGCCGCAATCGGCACCAGCGGCGGACCAGAAACGCGCGATCCAGGGCGCTACGTCGGGCGCGGCATGCCGTTGCGCCTTTATCTTTGCGTCGCATTCAACATACGGGATTGTCAGGAGCAGATATCGGGTCCGCGCTGGATCGACGACAAATACGACATCGTCGCGAACGTGCCGCCGGGGTCGACCAAAGAACAGTTCCGGACGATGCTGCAGAACCTCCTGGGGACACGGTTTCATTTGATGCTGCACCAGGAAATGAAGACGCTGCCGGTGTATGAACTTATGGTGGCGAAAGGCGGTCCAAAGCTGAAGCGGTCAGTTGAGGAAGCTCGCGACGCTCCTCAGGGAGTTGTTACAGGCAAGGTCGAGCACGACGCCGACGGTTTTCCCATCGTGCCGCCGGGACGCCCGGCCTTGATTCGCAGCTTCGGCCCCGGGTGGGTCAGCCACTGGAGGGCACGGCAGCAACCGATGTCAAGACTTGCGGAAGCACTCGGCCAACCCAACGCGAGCGGACGCCAGGTAATAGACAAGACCGGTTTATCCGGCGAGTACGACTTTACGCTCTCATATCAGATGCGACCGCCTGGTGCGAATCCGGGTGACGACGCACCCGGATTAATTCTGGAGGACGCGCTCGAACAACAGCTTGGACTGAAGCTGGTGAACGGGAAAGCACCTTTCGATTTTGTGGTCATCGAGAGCGGTGAGCGGGCGCCAGTCGACAATTAGGGCTGTGGTTGATTCGCATAGCGGCGGAAGAAGGAGTTCGGCTTCCACGACGGTTTCGTCTCGGCATCCGCGACGCGTTCGATCAAGCGCGCGACCAGATCGTCATACTTCGCCGCCGCGGCTTTATCGACCGGTTGA
>DASXZC010000405.1:0-5808 GCA_036502165.1 Bryobacteraceae bacterium | reverse complement strand
TCACCGAATCCGTCGAGGATGTCGTCGGTCAAAACAAGATGCAGCGCAAGCTCGGCCAGCTCACCGGCACATGCTTCCAGCGCTGCGTCGGCATGGACGCGATCAATTCGCTCTACTCGGTTACGTTCGAGATCGATCAGGAGCGCGGTACGAAATATCACGACCGCTTCAAGCAGTTCGTCATCGACATGCAGGAAGCGAACTACGTCGTTGGCGGAGCCATGACCGATCCGAAAGGCGACCGCAGCAAGGGCCCCGCGGATCAGACCGATCCCGATATGTTCACGCGCGTAGTCGAACGCCGCCCCGATGGCATCGTCCTCCGCGGAGCGAAGATGCACCAAACCGGCTGCCTCAATTCGCATTGGATCCTCGTGATGCCGACGATGCGCATGCGGCCCGCGGATCGCGACTATGCGGTCGTTGCTGCGATCCCGGTCGACCATCCTGGACTGACCTACATCTACGGCCGCCAGAGCTGCGACACGCGCGCGATGGAAGGCGGTGAGATCGATCAGGGCAACGCCCAATACTCCGGCCAGGAAGCGATGATCCTGATCGACGATGTGTTCGTTCCTTTCGACCGCGTCTTTATGGATGGCGAGACCGAATACGCCGCGATGCTGGTCGAGCGATTCACGTCGTACCACCGCCGCTCGTACGTTTGCAAGACCGGCTTGGGCGACGTGATCATCGGTGCGGCCGCGCTGATCGCTGATTACAACGGCGTCGCGGCTGTCTCGCACGTGAAGGATAAACTCGTCGAGATGGCGCATCTGAACGAGACCATATACGGAGCCGGCATCGCCGCGTCTCACGAGTCGACAAAGACGCAAGCCGGAAATTATCAGCCGGACGACTTGCTCGCGAACGTCTGCAAGCACAACGTGACGCGCTTTCCTTACGAACTCGCGCGCCTCGCCCAGGATCTCGCCGGTGGCCTTGTCGCCACGCTGCCGAGCGAGAAGGACTTCGAAAGTCCAGAGGTCGGCCCGCGTCTGCGCAAGTTCCTGCAAGGCCGTGACGGCGTGCCGGTCGAACATCGTGCACGCGTACTGCGCCTCATCGAGAACATGACGCTCGGCCGCAATGCCGTCGGATACCTGACCGAATCGATGCACGGCGCCGGGAGTCCGCAGGCGCAACGGATCCAAATTGCGCGGCAGATGAATCTCGAGGAGAAAAAGCAGTTCGCGCGGAATCTCGCGGGGATCTCCTGAAACTCGCCGCGTGCCTCGTCCTCGCGGCGGCGACGGCTTTTCCTGCGCCACGCACAGCCCTCAGCGGACGCGTCGCGCACGTGCTCGTCGCGCTTGCGGATAACCAGTACCAGGGAATTATTCCCGTACCGAAAGCGATCGGCAACGGCGATGATCCGATGCGCAATCTGTATTGGGGCGCGGGTTATGGCCTCAGAACGTTCTTTAAGAAATCGCCGGATTGGGAACTCGTCAGTCCATGCCGCCCGTGGAATTTGCCGGTGCTCGAACGCTGCGTTTTCCGCAATCGCCACGATGCCGTGTATGTCGTCGCCGACGCCTATCGCGGACGCGAGATCAAACAGGCGCTGTGGGATTTATTCGCTTTCTCCGGTGGAAACGCCGCGGAAGACGTTCCCGTCGGCGACACTGCGTTCATACGAGCCGGCGGAGCATCCGATCTGATCGCCTACGTCGGACACGATGGCTTGATGGACTTCTCACTCGACCACCTGCCTGCGCCGAAGGACGCCAGGCGCCGCGACGTCTTCATGATCGCGTGCGCGAGCAAGAGCTACTTCGCCAATCCGTTGCGTCCGACCGGCGCGAAGCCGCTGCTCTGGACTACCGGATTGATGGCTCCCGAAGCATATGTCATCGAAGCCGCACTCGCGGGTTGGGCGCGCAAGGAAACCGGAGATCAGATCCGCTCGCGCGCCGCCGTCGCCTACGACAAATATCAGCACTGCGGACTTCGGGCCAGCATGCACCTGTTCGCCACCGGATGGTAACGGACGTCTAGAACGGATAGCGAGCCGGCTCCCCGCTTGCCGTAATCCACTGCCACTCAGTAAACTCGTCGTGATTCGTTGTGCTCCCGAAGCGTGTGCCGTTGCCTGACTGCCCCATCCCGCCCATCGGAATTCCGGGATGATCGTGGACCGTCTGATCGTTGACGTGCACCATCCCCGCCCGCAGCCGGCGCGCGATTCGCAAGCCGCGATCGAGCGATCCAGTTTGCACAGCGGCCGCGAGTCCATAAGCCGTATCGTTCGCAAGCATGACCGCGTGATCATCGTCATCCGCGATCGTCACAGGAGCAACAGGACCGAAAATTTCTTTCTGAAATGCCGGAGTCTGCGTCCCAACATGACCGAGAACGGTCGGCTTGTAGAACAGCTCTTCGTAAGTGCCACCGGTGACGACCTGCGCACCACCCTGCACGGATTCCGTGACGATCTCATGCACACGCTTCACTTGCTTCGCGCTGATCAAGGGTCCAACGGCAACGTCCTTGCGGAACGGATCTCCGACTGGGAGCCTCGAAGCGCGGGCCGCCAACTTCTCGACGTAAGCATCCGCAACCTTGCGATGCACGATGTGCCGGCTCGTGGCCATGCAAATTTGACCTTGATGAAGGAACGATCCCCAGGCGCCTGCGGAACTCGCGGCGTCGAGGTCCGCATCGTCGAGGACCAACATCGCGTTGTTTCCGCCCAGTTCGAGTGATACTCGCTTGAGCGCTCCACCGGCGAGTTCGCCCACGCGGCGGCCGACTGCGGTCGAGCCTGTGAACGTCACCAGTCGCACTCGCGGAGCAGTAACCAGCGCTTCGCCGACATCCGCGCCTCCAGGCAATACGGAGAGGAGTCCCGCCGGCAACCCCGCTTCTTCAAACAGCCGGGCGAGCAGGAATCCTCCAGACACTGGCGTCTGTGGATCGGGCTTCAGAACGACGCTGTTGCCAAGTGCCAGCGCCGGAGCCACCGAACGCATCGCCAGCACGAGCGGAGCATTCCACGGCGTAATCGCGGCCACGACTCCGACCGGCACCCGTCGCGCCAAACTCAGCCGGTTCGGATCAGCGGACGGAAGAATCTGCCCGATCGGCTGCGTCAATAAAGCCGCGGAATGATACAGCTCCCCGGTGGCGAGTCCGATTTCGAAAGCCGCCTTACCAGGCACGCTGCCGGTCTCGCGGATGATCCATTCCGTGATCTCGCTCGAATGGGATTCAATGAGCCTCGCCGCATCGCGCATGACACGGGCGCGCTCCTCTGGCGCAGTCTCGGCCCACTTCGAATGGCGAGCCGCCGCTTGTTCGACCAGCTCCAGAGCCAGTTCGGGCGTGCCTCCGCCAGCGATCCCCAGTTCCTCACCGGTTGCCGGCTCGCGAACCGAAATAGTGGCGGGAGCGTTCTTCCACTCGCCGTCGAAATAATTTTCGTGCCAGACGGAGCTAACCAGCAGATTGGAACTCATGAGATTCCTTTAGAGACAGAAACGGCCGCGATCCTGAACCGCGGCCGTTCTCACTTTGCAATCAACTTACAGTTTGACGATGACGGTCTTGGCTTCCGTGTACTGTTGCAAGCCGTACTCGCCCAGTTCACGCCCAATGCCGGACTGCTTAAACCCGCCAAAAGGAGCGCGCGTGTCGAGGATGTTGTAGCAGTTGACCCACACGGTACCCGCGCGCACGCGATCCGCGATGGCATGCGCCTTCTTGATGTCCCGCGTCCACACCGCGGCCGCCAGACCGTAGTTCGTGCGATTGGCGCGGTTCACGACTTCATCCAGATTCTTGAACGGAATGATGCTCATGACCGGCCCGAAGATTTCTTCCTTCGAGATCTTCATGTCGTCCTGAACGTCGGCGAACACGGTCGGCTGGATGAAGTACCCGCGGTCGCCAACGCGCTCGCCGCCGCAAACGAGCTTCGCGCCTTCCGCCTTGCCGGAGTCGATGTAGCCCATCACCTTGTCGAACTGCGTTTCATCGACCTGCGGACCCTGCTCGGTCGTCGCCTCGAACGGATCACCCACTGTGCGATTCCTCGCGCGGGTTCCGCTCTTCTCGACGAATTTGTCGTAGATTTTCTCTTCAACGAAAACGCGCGAGCCCGCGCAGCAGCACTGGCCATGGTTGAAGAACAGTCCGAAGTGTGCGCCTTCCACCGCCTCGTCGATGTCGACATCCGCGAACACGATGTTCGGACTCTTTCCGCCCAACTCGAGCGTCACGCGTTTGAGATTCGACTTCGCCGCCGCTTCCATGATCAGATGTCCGACTTCGGTCGAGCCTGTGAACGCAACTTTGTCGACGTCCATATGATTGGCAATCGCGGCGCCGGCGGTCGGGCCATAGCCAGGAAGAATATTGACGACGCCATCAGGAAACCCGGCTTCGAGAATCAATTCACCGATCCGCAGCGCGGAAAGCGGCGTCTGTTCAGCAGGCTTCATCACCACCGTATTTCCAGTCGCGAGCGCAGGCGCGAGCTTCCAAGCCTGCATCAGCATCGGGAAGTTCCACGGAATGATCTGTCCCACGACGCCGACCGGCTCGAGCTTCGTATAGCAAAAATATTCGCCGTCGATCGGGATCGTCTTGCCTTGAATCTTGTCGGCCCATCCCGCGAAATAGCGGTAGCAGGATGCCGACGCCGGTACGTCGATCGCACGTGCCTGCGCGAACGGCTTGCCATTGTCGAGTGCCTCGAGCATCGCGAGTTCGTCGGCGTGTTTCTCAATCAGATCCGCGAGGCGCAGCAGCAGCTTGCCCCGTTGCGACGCGAGCGTCTTGCGCCAGGGGCCGTGCTCGAAGGCCGCACGCGCCGCTTTGACCGCGCGCTCAACGTCGGCGGCGTCGGCTTCGGCGATCTGGCAGATCTCCTCTCCGGTCGACGGATTGATTGTTCCAAAAGTTTTGCCGGACTCGCTCGGAACCCAGCGATTGTTGATGAGAAGCTTCGTCGAAGGAAGAGCGACTCGGCTTTGCTTCGGTGCTGCCATTACAGAGGCCATACGAAACGGACTCCTTTCAGATGCTTGGTTGCGTTACGCTGTCAGTCATACCGACCGTATCACATCCATTCCACGAGATGGACTTGTATTGTGAGGCTGATCGATATGACCAATCTGGAGATCATCGCGCTTCAACACACGCCTTTCGAGACGGTCGGCACGATCGGGGACGCGGTCGTTCAGGTCGGTCTGAAAGTTCGGCCGGTGCGGGTGTACGACGGCGAACCCGTGCCTTCCTGTTTGGCTTCAGCCGCCGGTTTGATCATCATGGGCGGGCCAATGGGCGTCTACGAGCAGGACCGTCTTCCGTTCCTTCGCGATGAATTGCACCTGATCGAAAAGGCGCTTGCGGATGACGTGCCCGTGCTCGGTATCTGCCTCGGCAGCCAACTGCTCGCGACCGCCCTGGGCTCATCGGTGCGCAAAGGGAAGCGCAAGGAACTCGGCTGGCATCGGGTATTTCTCGATCCCTCGGCAGCCGCCGATCCACTGTTCCGCGATGCTCCACCTGAGTTCACAGGATTCCATTGGCATGGCGACATATTCGATCTGCCGCCGGGCACCGTCCAACTCGCGAGGACCTTCGCCACCGAATGCCAGGCCTTCCGCCATGGCCGCAATTCCTATGGAATCCTGTTCCATCCCGAGGTCACGACCGGGATCGTCTCCGCAATGATCGAAGCCTTCGACCATGAGATCCGCGAGGAAGGCATCGACGCGGCGCAGTTAGCCCTCGACACACGAACCCATCTCGAGTCTTTCCAGACAATCGGCGCGGCGCTCTGGAAAAACTGGGTCTCAG
>DASXZC010000404.1:0-17871 GCA_036502165.1 Bryobacteraceae bacterium | reverse complement strand
ATGTTCATCATTCCTTCAATCCCCGCGGCGCTCGGCAATTTCGTCTTGCCTCTGATGCTCGGCGCGAAGGACGTCGCGTTTCCACGGCTGAACCTATTGAGCTTCTATGTGTATCTGCTCGGCGCGGTGATGGCCGTCTCTTCGATCGCCCTGGGCGCGGTCGATACAGGCTGGACATTCTATACGCCTTATAGTTCGACTACCAATGGCGCTGTCAGCATCATGGCGATGGCGGTATTTACGCTCGGCTTCTCGTCGATTTTCACCGGCATGAACTTCATTGCGACCGTGCATAAATTACGGGCGCCGGGCATGGGATGGTTCGACATGCCGCTGTTCGTGTGGGGCATTTACTCGACGGCTTTGATTCAGGTGCTGGCGACCCCTGTCATCGGTATTACGATGGTCCTGCTGGTTATCGAGCGCACCTGGCACATCGGCATTTTCGACGCCACACTCGGCGGAGATCCGGTATTGTTCCAGCACTTCTTCTGGTTCTATTCGCATCCGGCCGTGTACATCATGATTCTGCCTGGAATGGCGATCATCTCCGAGATCATTCCGACCTTCAGCCAAAAGACGATCTTCGGATACAAAGCGATCGCCTTTGCGAGCGTCGCCATTGCGCTGATCGGCTTCCTGGTGTGGGGACATCATATGTTCCCGAATGGCGAGAGCCCGCTCTCGGCCCTGATTTTCTCGTTCCTGACGTTCCTCGTGGCCATTCCTTCGGGCATCAAGGTCTTCAACTGGCTCGCCACGATGTGGCGAGGCAACATCGCCTTGAACGCTCCGATGCTCTATGCCATCAGCTTCCTGCTGCTGTTCGGCATCGGCGGCTTGACCGGTATCTTCCTGGGCGCCCTTTCGGTCGACGTTCACTTGCATGATACGTACTTCGTGGTCGCGCACTTCCACTACGTCATGATGGGCGGCACGGTGATCGCCTTCATCGGTGGGCTGCACTACTGGTGGCCGAAGATCACGGGACGGATGTATAACGAAACCTCCGCGCGGATCGCCTGCGCTCTGATCTTCATCGGATTCAACATCACTTTCGGAAGCCAGTTCGTCCTCGGCAGCCGCGGCATGCCGCGCCGGTATTACAACTACCTGCCGGAGTTCCAGCACCTGCATCAGATGTCGACCGTTGGCTCCTGGATCCTCGGGCTGGGCCTGTTCATTACGCTCGGCTGCCTGCTCGCTTCGCTCCGCGGTCCGAAGAACGCGCCGAACAATCCCTGGGGCGCGCGCACGCTCGAGTGGTCGACGCAGTCGCCTCCGATCGAACACAATTTCCATGACCAGCCGGTGGCCCTGCACGGGCCTTATGATTTCCGCGGTCCCCTCGAAGTAGGACACGTATGAGCACATCGACCGTCGATTTGCATGGCGGGCACGCGCCTGAGGGCGCGCACCACGACTCGACCCTGCAGCATCACTTCGCCACCAAAGACCAGCAATTCGATACGTCGAAGCTGGGCATGTGGCTCTTTCTGGCGACCGAAATCATGTTGTTCGGCGTCCTGTTTGTCGCTTTCGGAATGTCCCAGAACAAGTGGGGTGAGGAGTTCAAGGAAGCGCACCACCACCTGCAGCGTCCACTGGGCGCATTGAATACCATCGTCCTGCTGATCTCGAGCTGGACCATGGTGATGGGCGTCCTAAGCGCCAAGCGCGGCGACCAGGCCAAGCTCAAGATGTACCTGAGCCTGACGATTGCGTGCGCCTTCATCTTCCTGGGCGTCAAATACATCGAGTACAGCCACAAATTCGAAGAAGGGTTGCTGCCAGGCAAGTGGTACAGCTATCACGAGACCATCCCCGAGCACGTCAAGGGGGCGTCGGTCTTCTTCAGCTTCTACTTCATGATGACGGGCCTGCACGGCTTCCATATATTCGGTGGAATCTGCGTGCTGTTCTGGATGCTGATCCGGGCATCGAAGGGCGAGTTCGGCCCGAGTTACTATACGCCGATTGACCTCGTCGGCCTGTACTGGCACTTGGTCGATTTAATCTGGATTTATCTGTTCCCGCTCCTGTACCTAATCCAATGACGACGACATCCGCACACACCGAAACGCACGACGATCACGACGCGCACCACGCGAAGATCTATCTGGCCATCCTGATGGCGCTGCTCTTCCTGACCGGTCTCACCGTGGCTGTATCCTATGTCGATCTCGGCCCGCTCAACATTGTTGTCGCGCTGGCGATCGCGACGTTAAAGGCTTCGCTCGTCGGCTTGTTCTTCATGCACCTGCTGTACGACCGGCCGATCAACGGTATGATTCTCTGCGCGGGTTTCATGTTCCTCGGCCTGCTGTTGTCGTTCTGTCTGCTCGATGTGGACAACCGGCTGCAGGTGGCGCCGACGAACCATGTGGTTCCGAAAGCATCCGGAATCCTGGTGCCTGTGCCCGCTGCACCGGGCGAGGCGCCGGCGGCGGCTCCCGCTAAGGAAGCGAAGTAGTCTTAGAGTTTCGGCGCTCCGAATCGTAGCGATTCGTTTTCGGGGCGCCCACCTTCGATCGTCGCCGTCGCGACAAATCCCGGCGACGACGGATCCCCGAATCGCATATCGTACAGCTCGACGCGCATCGCGCCATCCGGATCCGTAAGCGGGATTACGTGCCACAGCGGGAACTGATTGAACTTCACAAAGGAACGGAAGTCGCTCGTTTCACTTGCCGCCGTGATCGCGGGTTGCGCGGGCGCCTGATAATACAGGCGGCCCTCCGCTGGATCGAATCCCTCGAGCGGCCGGATCTGCGAGACCCAATAGCCGTTCCCCAACTCCGCAACGGCGCGCCAACGGAATGGATTTCCAAACTCCGGAAACGCCGCCACCCTTCGCGGAGTCTGCTCGTCATAAACCCGTTCGCTCAGTAGCTGGATCGCCTGTCCGTGCAGTAAGAACCGGCCTCCGATGTAAATCGAGAGGACGATCAAGGCGAACCATGCCGCGCCGAATCCGGTAGTCTTGCCGGCTCCGATTTCGCCGCTGACGAGCCGCGACAGAAACGGTCCGGCGACTGCCAGCAGCAGCACGATCCAAACCCAGGGATCGATGACGAACAACAGATCGAGCCGGTGCCAGCTACTGTCGAACGGCAGTCCCCAGCGGATGCCGTAGTTATTCGTCCAGTCGAGCAACAGGTGGCTCGCAACGCCGATCATGCCGATCAACCAGGCCTTCCACCACGACCACGCGGCGCGATCCTCAACTCCTCCGACAGGACGCTGCGCCCACTTCGGCCAGCGCATCGACCACCATGCGAACACAGCAGCGACGAGCGACAAGACCGGAACCATTACCCAGGAATGCGTGTATCCCCGGTGGATTTCCAAGTAACGCGCAGTTCCGCCGAGCCAGCTCACCGTGTCGATATCGGGCGCGTTCCCGGTGAGGATCAGCAGCAGGCTTGCCCGCGGCGTCAAGCGGTTCAAACCAGCGCGGGATAGCATCAGTCCGGTGAGCGAATGGGTGAGATTATCCATGCGCCTTCTCGCTTGGATGGACCAACGCCGCCTCGGACGCAGGCACGTACCTCGCCTCGCGATCCGCCAAGCCAATCGGTGTCAGCAGGGTCAACGCATCCTCGCAGATCTGGACGCGCGCGGGCAGCGTTCCGATCAATTCGCCATCCGCCTGCACGTAGACGACGCGGTTCGTGAGCGGATTGAATTCGATCGTCCGCGCGGCTTCGGAATCGACGCCCGGCAGTTTCTTGTGCTGACGCACCAGCACGCCCATCATGTATCCGATGTAGCGCAGCGGATTCGAGCCTTCAAACCGCAGCGTGTCGAACGTTCTCGAGAGCAGGCTCGCGGTCGTGGCAATCACCAGATCGCCGCCGTAGTTCCGCAAGCGGCTTGCGAGAAAGAATCCGCAAAGCTTCGTCTCTGCATCGCCGACGCGGACTTCGAATACGTTGACGCGCTTCACCATCTGTTTGAATCCCGCGACCCAATAGGCGAATTTGCCAGTCGCCTTCTTGATCTTCGGATTGACTTCGGAAACGATCTGCGCATCCAGTCCGACGCCCACCATCGCGAGGAAATAGCGGTCAACGCCGTGGCAGGTCACACGTCCGGCGGCAATGCGCCGCGGCACGCATCCGGCGAGCTTTTTGACCGCCTTCACCGGATCGGTGCCCATGCCCGTCTCAATTCCCAGGCAATTCGCGGTGCCGCCCGGCAACAGCGCAAGAGGAACATCGGAGCCCACGACGCCGTTGGCGATCTCGTTAATCGTTCCATCGCCGCCGAGCGCGAGCACGAGGTCCGCGCCGTGTTCGATCGCCGTCCGCGCCAATGCTGCCGCCGTTCCCGGACCGGTGGTCGGGACCGTAGTGACGGAGAGTCCTGCTGCGGAGAGGGCCTCGATGGTACGGTGGAGTATGCGCTGGTTGTTTCGTTTCAGTTTACCGGCTGTCGGATTATAAATCAGCACCGGCTTTAGATAGTTCCCGATAAAGCAGACCTCTCATCATATAGTAACCATGCCGACCCCGACCGTTCAGGTGGAGATCGCCCGGCTTCGCGACGAGCTGCGACACCACGAACATTTGTACTACGTACTCGACCGTCCGGAAATCACCGACGCCGAGTACGACGTCCTCATGCGAAAGCTGCAGGCACTCGAGGCGCAGCATCCGGAGTTGCTGACGCCCGATTCGCCGACGCAACGTGTCGGAGGTAAGCCGCGCGAGGGGTTCGTTAAGGTCCGCCACAGCTCTCCGATGCTGAGCCTCGACAATGCTCTGAACGAAGGCGAATTGCGCGACTTCGATCGGCGCGTGCGTGAGTTGCTCGGCGCCGGCGTGGACTATCGCTATGCTGCGGAGTTGAAGCTCGACGGCCTGTCGCTCGCTGTGCAGTTCAAGGACGGGCGCCTCGCTCGTGCTATCACGCGCGGCGACGGATCGGTCGGCGAGGACGTAACGGAAAATGCCCGCACCATCAAGTCGCTGCCCTTGCGAGTCAATGGTCCGCTACATGATTTCGAGGCTCGCGGAGAGGTTATTTTTAGCCGTCGCGCGTTCGAGCGGATGAATGCGGAACGTGACCTCGAAGGCCAGCCGCGCTTCGCCAATCCTCGCAATGCGGCCGCCGGAGCGTTGCGGAATCTCGATGCCGCGGTGACGGCTTCAAGGCAGCTCGAATTTCAAGCGTACTTCCTGCTCGTCGATGGCGCGCCCGCGTATCCGAGTCACTGGGAATCGCTGGACACGCTCGAGCAGATGGGATTCAAGGTCAATCCCAATCGCAAAATGTGCGCCGATGTGGACGCGCTGTTGTCGAACTTTCAGTCCTGGGAAGCGAAGCGCGACGGACTGCCTTACGAGATTGACGGACTGGTCGCGAAGGTCGATTCGATCCCTCAGCAGAAGCTGCTGGGGTGGACGGCTAAGGCTCCGCGCTGGGCCATCGCAATCAAATTTCCGGCGCGCCAGGAACGTACGGTGGTCGAGAACATCGATGTGCAAGTCGGCCGCACGGGCGCGTTGACGCCTGTCGCTCACCTGGCTCCGGTGATCGTCAGCGGAGTGACGGTGTCGCGCGCGACGCTCCACAATGAAGATGAAATCGGACGTCTCGAACTGCAGATCGGCGATACCGTTCTGATCGAACGCAGCGGCGACGTGATCCCGAAAGTCGTGCGCGTCGTCGAGCAAGGCAAGCACCGGCATCCCTTCAAGATGCCTACGGTGTGTCCGGTGTGTGGCAGCCATATCGAACGAGCCGAGGGTGAAGCGGCATCGCGTTGCGTCAATACCAACTGCCCGGCGCGGCTGAAGGAATCGATCCTCCATTTTTCGGCGCGATCCGTGATGGATATCGACGGCATGGGCGAAGCGTTGGCCGATCAACTCGTCGACAAAGGACTCGTAAAATCGGTCGCCGACCTCTACTCGCTGACTGCGGCCCAACTGATGGAGCTCGAGCGGATGGGCAAGAAATCCGCCGAGAAGATCATCGCGAACATACACGCATCGAAACAGCGTCCGCTGCCGCGTTTGATCAGTGGACTCGGTATGGCGTTCGTAGGCGAGCGTACCGCGCAGATCCTGGCGGATACTTTCGGAAGCCTCGACACGATTCTAGCCTCAAGCGTGGACGAACTGCAGAGGGCTGATGAGGTCGGTCCGAAGGTCGCGCACAGCATCCATTCGTTCTTCGCCGAGGAACACAACCGCGAGCTCGTCGAACGTCTGCGCACGGCGGGACTGCAGTTCACGCAAGAGGCGAGGCGCAGGGACGGTGGTCCGCTCGACGGGATGACGTTCGTCATCACCGGCACGCTGCCGGCAATGTCGCGTGAGGAAGCCAAGGAAAAAATCGAACAAGCCGGGGGGAAGGTGACCGATTCAGTCAGTAGAAAGACGCACTATTTATTGGCGGGCGAGAAGGCAGGCTCGAAGCTCGACAAGGCCGGCAAGCTCGGTGTTGCAGTGTTGGACGAAGCGGGCTTGCTCGAGCTCATATCCGGCAAGGCCGCGGACCGCTAGATGAAGGCACTGACGAATCTCCTGGTCGGCGTCGGCCCGTTAGGTCTGTTCCTCATCGCAGTGGTGGATGGCGTCGGAGTTCCCATTCCGGTCGGAGTGGACTTCCTGCTCGTGTTCCTCGCGGCGAAGAATCCGGATCAGGCGTATTTGTACGCCGCGCTCTCGATCATCGGATCGCTCCTCGGCGGCATGGGCCTCTATTACGCGGCGCGTAAAGGCGGCGAAGCGTACCTGCTTAAATTCACTGCGAGCGGACGCGGTGAGAAATTCAAGTTCTGGTTTCTCGAATACGGATTGCTCACGGTATTCATTCCGGCCCTGGTCATTATTCCACTGCCACTGAAAGTGGCGGAGATTTGCGCGGGTGCATTAGGAGTGCGTCCTTCGCCGTTCTTCTTCACTTTGCTGGGCGCGCGGATCCCGCGGTATCTCGCACTCGCGTATCTAGGCGCGCGGCTCGGCGAAGGTTCGTGGCCGTGGGTGAAAGCGCACGGCTGGCACATGGGGATTTTCGGGGTGGCGCTGTTCGCAGTACTCTATCTGATGACCCTGATCGTTCATCGGCGCCGCACTCGCGTGGCGTGAGCGAAAGGAGGGAATGCGATGAAACATTTGCAATGGATCGCCATCTGCTTGTTGCTCGGCAGTTGTGCGAAGTTGATGAATTCGAATCGCCCCGCCTATCATGGTCCGATCGTCAAAGCTCTGTGGCACAACTCGAGCCTGCGGATTGACAGGCCTCCGGTCATCCACAACGGCGTCGTTTACGCCGCCGGACATCCGTGGACCGGCCACGATTTCCGCCGCGTGTTCGCCTTCGATTTGAAGACCGGCCAGCAGTTGTGGATGTCCGATTTTGCGGCGGAAAAAGTCCTGCTGGCGACCGATTCGATCGTGTTCGTTCCGACACTGGGGGGAGGCCAGGTCCACACGCTCGACGCCGCCACTGGCAAGGACATTACGCTCGTGTATCCGGTGTCATTCGAAGATGCGTCGATCGCTGACGGTGTCTTGTACACGACAACCTTTGGACGCGTCGAAGCGCGATCGATGGCAACCTATCTGAAGGATCTTAAAATCCAGAGCCGGCTCGATCACAGCAAAGCACTGTGGCAGGTCCATATTCCGATCGATGCGAGCCGCGGCATCGCTCCGGCTGTTGCCGGGGACGGCGTGTATGTCGCAAGCTTCCAGGACTTCCGCCTCGAGCCTCGCCATCGTGACGCGAGCGCAGTCTACGCGCTCGACTCGAAGACCGGCGACGTGCGTTGGAGTTGGGAACCGGACAGCGGACGGAAAGATGTCCCGATTCCTTATGGCATCACGGCCGACGCGAGTGGCGTCTATGTTTGGCTGCACGACATCAGCGAGAGCGTGATCGGCAAAGGAATTCTGCTGGCCCTCGACGCGGAGACCGGAAGAGAGAAGTGGCGGCACAAGACGTCGATTTACGTTCATTCCTGCCCATCGCCTTTGTTGATCGCCCCTGATCAGGTGTTGGCGTGCGATTATCCGGCGGGCGATCAAGGCAGTGCGATTGAGACGGGATTTCTGTACCAGCGGCTCAATCGCGAAACCGGCAAAAAGATGGGCGAATCGCAGACCTCCTGGAAGTATGAGAGCTACGTGGCAGCGGACGGGAAGCTATTCGTTTCCGATCATCAAGTCCACGAGGTGCTGACTGAGAACAACAACAATAGCCCTGATAGCTGGGTCACTGCTGTGAGCCTAGATACTGGCAAGGAACTCTGGAGATCGCAGACGTTGGTGCTGGGCATCCTGACTACGCCCGCGGCGGGCGAGGGTGTCGTCGTAGTGGGCAGCGATGTTTTCAAATGGGGAGATCCGGGCCGGGAAGGGAAGCACGATGTCGCGGGGCTGTGGGCGTGGACGATCGAGCAGTAGGCTCAACTTCCGCCAGTCCACGAGCCGGTTTCAGAGAGCGCGACGCCTTCCTGCGGAAAGACTTCGAGAGTGAACTTGAGCTGCGTCGTTGAGAAGTTATAAATGACGCTGCCCTTCTGCAGATCGGCGGCGTCGAGCTCGACGCGCTTGGAATATTTGCCGTCGGCGATGACTAACGCTCCGCGCTTCGAGACTTTCACGGCGGTGTTCGAGCGGTCCCAGCGGACGGTCACCGAATCGCCGGAACGGGTGATCGACAGGCCGAGCGAATAGGCTTCAGCAGCGGTGCCACCGCGGCTTGCAGGATAGATCGTCATCGCGGATTGGAATCCGAGTAATACGCCGAGTAACAGGAAAATGAAGGACAGCGGCAGCCAATACCAACCCTTGCGAAATCGCGATTGCGCGGGAGTGGTTACCGCATAAACCTGCGACGGCATCGGGATGTCCGCTTCGCCTTGCCGGGAAGCGTAAGGAAGCGCGATCTGCTCCTGAGGCTGCGAAGCCGCCACGGGAGCCGTGCCTGCATACGTCATCTCATCGCGGCGATACGGCGGTGCTGGTGCGGCGGACATCGGCCGCGCAGCGAACGGCTCGCGCGAGTGCTGTGGAGCCGGTGTCTGCGGCTGCGGCGGCGCGTAGGGTTCACGCCCCGGTCCTGCAAACTGTGGCGACGGCATCGGACGGCGTCCCTGCTCTCCGCGCAAACGTTCGCCCAGAGGGCGCCGCACGGGCGCCGCGCCGGTTTCGAGTTCACTGCGGCGGAAGGGAAATTCGAGATAAGTCGCCTGTTGAAAGGCATCCTCTTCGCGATAGAAAAATCCGCCGTGGCTGACCTGCATGGCCGAGGGCCGAACCAGCAGCGCGATCTGGTTCTGATCAGGGAAGTAGCGCCGCGCGAGTTCCAGATCCTCAGGCGCGAGATACAAACCTTCGCGCGTGTGGCTGCGATAGAACCCCAGAACTTTCAGCCCGCTTCGATCCCGGCCGGCCTTCTCGAGCGCACCGTGCAGAGTCTTGTGATCTTCTTCGCTGAATACGTAAGAAGGTCCGAACTTGTGCAGACAGGGGACGTCGGTGAACTCCTCGATGCGGTAAACCAGCGGATCTCCCGGCGTGACGATTCCCAGCAGCAGACCTCCAACTTCGGCGCCGCGTTTCGGAATTGAACCGAATCCATCGATGATCGAAGTCAGCATCCGGTCGACGACGTCGAGGCTGATCTGAATCGAGATGGACTTGCCATCGGGCTCCCAACCCCAGTAACCGGCCGGGGCGGAGTGGTGCGTGAGCTTGGGATCTTCGGTGGCCAACAAATCCATTATCTTATTAAGTGAGCCGTTGATGCTGTACGTAGTTGCGACGCCGATCGGAAATCTCGAAGATATGACGCATCGGGCGACGCGTGTACTGGCCGAAGTGGACCTGATCGCCTGCGAAGATACCCGCCAAACTCGCAAGCTGCTGGATCATTACGGCATCAAAACCGCCGTCACCAGCTACCACGAACACAATGAAACCGCGCGCGCGGCGGAGTTGGCGGAGCGTATGCTCGCCGGCACCAACATCGCTTTGGTGACCGACGCCGGTACGCCGCTGATATCTGATCCAGGGTTCCGGCTGGTGCGCGCGGCGCTCGATGCGGGAGTAACAGTCGTTCCGATCCCTGGAGTTTCCGCAGTCGTTACCGCGCTCAGCGGAGCCGGCTTGGGAACCGATCAATTCCACTTCGGCGGATTTCTTCCCGCGAAGCAAGGCCAGCGCCGCGCTGCGATCGCGGCGTTAAAGCATGAGGCGAGCACGGTGATATTTTACGAGGCGCCGCACCGGATCCTCGAGGCCTTGGCGGATATCGAAGCCGAGTTGGGTCCCTCGCGTCCAGTGGTGGTGGCGCGCGAACTGACGAAGCTGCATGAGGAGTTCGTGCGTGGCTCCGCACGAGAGGTCCGCGCGGTGATGGAGGCGAAGCCGGTGGTGAGGGGCGAGATCACACTGCTGATCGGCAAGAGCGACGCGGCTCCTGAGGCGGACGATCCGCGGCCTGTGTCAGAAGCGGTGGCAGAGCTTGAGCGCGATGGCATGCCACGCATGGACGCCGTCAAGTATGTCGCCCGCGCGCGTGGACTCGCCAAGCGCGACGTATATAAAGAAGTATTCGGCGGACGAGCTTAAAGTCCTAATTCCTTGACCAGCCAGTGTGCGCCGTAAACATTGCGCAGAGCCTCAACGATCCCCTGGCTCGCGACATGTATTGAACGTGCCTTGTCATCTGTATACACATAGCGATTCGGAAGTCCTTCGAGATTTCCATCGAACAGGATCCCCACCAGCTCGCCGCGAGTATTCACTGTCGGACTTCCCGAATTCCCGCCATGCGTATCCGCGGTGGTGACGAAGTTGAAGGGCGTCGTGAGCTTCAGCTTACCTTTGGCTTTCAGCCAGCGATCGGGAAGTGCGAACGGATCGACTCCGGTCGCGTGCTTATAAAGTCCGTCGAAATCGGTCGCCCAGGGGATCTCTGCGCCCGAATCATTTTTGTACCCACGCACGTCGCCGTAGCTGATGCGGAACGTGAACGTCGCATCCGGATATTCGTTTGCGCCGTACACCGCATAGCGCGCCTGTGCGATTTTGCTGGCCGCCTGGCGCAAGATGGGCTCGTCGTTATCCTCATAATCCTTGCGATACGCGCGCGATGGGCCGTCGAGCAGACGCACTACGCGCATAATCGGATCCTCAGTCGTCCGCGCTTTTTCGACGTCGTTCGCGATCATTTTGCGGAATTCGACTTTCTTGACTTCGGTGTTCGCGACCATCGCCGCGGCCGCCTGCGCGGGACTCTTGCCTGCGAGCACCTGCTGCACCAGCGGATTTCCGTCTCCCAACAACCGATTCAAATTTCGCAGCGCCACTGTCAGCTTCACGACCTGCAGGGAATCGGTCAACGGTGCGGTTGAATACAGCGACTGCTCGACGGCCGGCAGCGCTGGAGTCGAGAACTCGCGCAGACGCTGGTCATCGGGCTTGGTCTTCTCCTCCGCGTATCGCAGCGCCTCGCGGCCAAGGCGCAAGAGATCACTATCCACGAACGGGCGATCGACTGCCTGCCCTTGGACGAACTTCCCGCGGCGGCGGTCCATGACCTGCTTGATTTCATCCCAGATCGGCCCATATTTCGCTTGTTTCGCAGGATCGTCCGCAATCGCACTGCGCAGACGCCTCTCTTCCTCGCGCTTGCGATCCATCAGCTTCTCGTCCTGCAATCCTCGCAGGAATCCGGAGAAGGCTTTATAACTGTTCTGATAGATCTCGAGATCGTCCTGCACGACGCGCCTCGATTCCGCATCGCGCTTTTCGAAATCGAGCAGCGCGCGGATCATTTCCTGGCGAAGCGGTTGCGTCACGGGGATCGTCACATCGCGCTCGAATTCGAGTTGAGCGACTGTCATCAGGCGTCCAGTATTGCCGGGATTTCCGGCTACGAACGTCAACTCCTTGTCGGCTGCGCCGCGCTTGCTCCACTTCAGAAAGTCCTTGGAATCGACGGGGTTTCCATTTTCATACGCGCGGAAGAAGGCGAAATCCAGGCAATACCGGGGATATGTGAAGTTGTCGGGATCGCCTCCGAATGCCGCCACGCTTGCCTCGGGAGCGAACACCAGGCGGATATCGGTGTACTTTTTGTATTCATACAGTCCGTACTGGCCGCCCGCGAACAGCGTCACGACGTCGCAGCGATTGCCCGACCGCTGGCCGCATTGCTTCTCGAGCGCGGTCATTGCCGCGCGGCGCAATCGTCCCGCTTCAGCAGGATTGGCGGACGGGGGCGCGGCAGCATTGACCTTCGCCGTCACGTCCTCGATCCGCAGCAGCACGTTGACCTCGAGATCCGGGCAGACCTTTTCGTCCTTCTGTTCCGGCGCCGCGAATCCGAGCGCGACGGTGTCGTGCTCAGGCGTCGACAACTTCTGTATGCAGTCGAGGCCGACATGGTGATTGGTGAACAGGAGTCCGTGGGGAGAAACGAACGAGCCCGAGCCGCCGTTGTTGAACCGTACCGATGACGCGCGCAGATGATCGAGGAAATCCTGCGTGACTTTGAAGTGGTATTTCTGCTCGACCAATTGTTTGGGGAATTGATCGACCAGCCAGATTCCTTCATCAAATCCGCAAAGGGGCACGGCTGCCAGCAAAGGGAGCACGAACAGGAAACGCATATACGTCCAGTTTCACACGGCCAACCCGTATAATAAAAAGAGATGGCTTCATTCCCGATCCAGTTCTGGATCGTCATCGTCAGCACATTTTTAGGGTTCGTTGGTGTCGGCGCAATCGTTCCCCTGTTGGGACCCCACGTTAAGCTGGACCTTCGCCAATCCGATGTGATGGTCGGCGTCGTCCTCGGCATCTTTTCGATCGTTGCCCTCACGAGCCGCCTGATCGCCGGACCCGTTACCGACAGTCACGGCCGCCGCGCCGGACTGATCTCGGGACTCGCGTGCTGTTCGCTGGCTGGTCTACTTTATTTACTTCCTTTCGGAATCTCCGGCATCCTTGCGGCTCGCGTGCTGCAAGGTCTTGGCGAGGCTTTTCTCTTCGTATCGGCTGCGGCGTGGGCGGTCGAACTCGCGCCGAAAGATCGGCGTGCGCAGGCACTCGGATACCTGGGCGCAGGTGTCTGGGGCGGTATGGCCGCCGGCCCGGCCATCGGATCGATCCTCGTGTCGTTCTCAAACGCCGCGCTGCTGTTGGCTTTGTCACCGTTGCCGGCGATCTGGGCGCTGCGCCGGGTTCCCGATACACTCGAGCGCTCGGGCCGCAAGCCGTCCTTCCATATCCCTCGCGCCGCACTGCTGCCCGGGATCGCGCTTGGGCTCGTGAACGTTCACTATCCGGCGATGAGCGGATTCCTGATGCTGCACCTAGCCAAGCGAGGACCTACCGTGGGCGCCAAGGCGTTCTCCGCTTACGCCATCGTGATTCTCACGAGCCGCTTCTTTCTGGGCGGCCTGCCCGACCGCGTAGGACCTCGTGTGACGCTCTACACCGGTCTCGCGACCATGGCGTGCGGATTGGGAATTCTTTCGAGTGCGCCTGCGCCGTGGCTTGCAGTCGCCGCGGCAGCGTTGACGGGCCTGGGCTTCTCGCTTCCGTGGCCATCGATCGCCTCGACGGTTCTCAATCGCGCTTCTGAAGATGAGCGTGCGTCATCTGTCGGAGTGCTCACCGCGTGCGTCGATCTCTTCGTCGGTTTCGCTTCGCTGGGTGATGGAAGCATCGCCCAGCACTTCGGATACACGCCGATTTATTGGGTCGCGACCTTCAGCGTCGTTGTTGCGGCCACTGTCGGATGGATCGTGACGCCGGTGCGCTCGACTACGCACGATCTCGAGCTGCAACCTGAGTTTGTCGAAATCGCCGTGGGCGAGTGTCCGGATTAGCGTTTGCGCTTGGTAGGCGATGGACGTTTGTGGTGCGGGGCCGCGGCATGAGGCGGTGCTTTTCCTTTCAATGCCTCGGCTGCGGCGGTCGCGCCGAATCCGCCTTGCACCATCGCGCCTTTGGCAGGCGGCTTGAAACTGGCATCGTACACTTTGGCCGGCGTCGGTGAGACTTGGCCGCCAGAAGAAACGAAGGCCTTGTGATCGTCCTGATAACTCGTGAATGCGCGCGTATAAAACGTCGGAGTCCAAACTCCTCCCCAGTGATATCCGCGATTGCGCACGGCGGCTTGACACAAGGTCTCGTCGAAGTACTGCGGTGCGCAGGGATCGCGTGGCTTTGCGTCCCACGCCATCGTTGCTTCAGAAGCGGGTCCGCCGCCGGTGGCCGACTTCGGCGACGCTTGCGGGGAGCGTGAACACGAGAAGAGCCCGAGGACGGTCAGAGCCGCCAGTCCGCCCAGGCCAGAGCTTTTCATTCCTCTATATAATAAACCCGCTCATCACTGATTATTGGCGAGCCTTTGCGGTCGACCGCCGTAATCTGGTACACCTCAAGAAGCCATGTTGATTCCACTGTTGTCGTTGCTGCTGGCCTTTGACCCCGCTTCCGGCTCAGGGCCTGTGTTTTTCGTTGGAACATATTCGAAAGCCCCAAGCGAGGGAATATACGCATTTCGTCTCGATGCGAAATCGGGAGGATTGCAGGCGTTAGGCCTGGCGGCGAAAGTGTCGAACCCTTCCTTTGTGGCATTTCATCCGAACGGAAATTTTCTGTACGCGGTCAATGAAAATAATCAAGGCTCGGTCACGGCGTTTTCGATCAATCGCCAGACCAGCAAGCTGACTGAATTGAATACGGCGTCGACGAAGGGCAGCGGTCCTTGCCATCTGGCAGTCGACCCCGGCGGACGTTTTCTGATCGCGGTGAACTATAGCAGTGGCAGTGTCACGCGCATCCCGATCGATGCGGAAGGTCGCTTGGGCGAGCCGTCGGCATTCGACCAACATGGGAAGCCGGCAGGCGGCGCGGGCACGGATCCGAAGCGTCAGGAAGGTCCACACGCGCATTGCGTGAACTTCTCACCTGATGGCAAATTCGCGATGGTCGCGGACCTCGGGCTCGACGAAGTGATCACTTACAAAGTCGACGGTGGTGGACTCGTTAACGTACAAACGGCGCACGTCGCGCCGGGGTCGGGCCCGCGACACTTCGCACTCAGTCCATCAGGCAAGGTGGCTTACGTTGTGACGGAATTGAAGTCCACGGTAGTCGTGTTCGACTTCAATCCCCAGACTGGCGCATTGAAAGAGAAGCAGACGATCTCGGCTCTCCCCTCGGATTTCAAGGGGACGAGCTATGGCGCGGAAATCGCCGTGCATCCTTCCGGACGATTCCTCTACACATCGAATCGTGGCAGCAATTCGATCGCGATGTTCGCGATTGAGAACGGCGGTAAGCTCAAGTTCCTGGGCATTGAATCGACGCGCGGGGACTGGCCGCGGAACTTCGGCATCGATCCGACCGGACATTGGATGATCGCCGCGAATCAGAATTCGAATACGATCGCGGTGTTTCAGATCGATCAGAAATCCGGCAAGTTGAAGCCGGTGGGCAACACGGTCCAGGTTGGTTCGCCCGTGGATATCGAGTTCCTTCCGTAGAAGTCAGAACGGCAGATCGTCGTTCACGTCCTCGTCATAGATGACGGACCGGTCGGCCTGATCGTACTCGGCGCTGGGACCTCCTGCGGATGCCGCGAGAGTCGCGGGAACGGCGGTCAGGTTGCGGTCGAAGTACACATCGTCGGGACGTTCCGGGCGCGACTTCTTGGTCACTTCCAAACGAAGGTTCGTGAGTCCGGCGAGGCGCGACGGCAGCTCGCTCAAGGATTCCATGTTCAGTCCGCAGACGGCGAATTCGCGCGCAACGAACGCCATCGAACGCTCGGTGAGGATCTGATTCTTCCATAGAATCCGATCGGCCATGGTGGGTCCGGCGATGCGCATGCGCCATTTCAACATCGGGTTTCCGGTCGTGCGGGTCTTGGTCAACTCGACGTTCTCGACGATGACCTGATAGCGCCCGTCGGGCACAGGCTTGAATGGCGGCGGGACTTCGCCCTGCTTAGCCTTGCGGTAGTCATCGTCGAATCTGCTTAGATCTACTGGAGTATCCAGCGTGGGGTCATATGTCATGTCGCTCATGGGATTGTGTGGGCTTCCGTGAATATAGTAGGTTCGCGGATCCAAAATTCTCACGTCAGATGCGAAAGTTTCGCAGTTAAAATACGAACAGTGCTGAACTCGCATCACGAGCCCCTCCTGGTCAATATCCTCGGCCATACCGCCGGAGCGGTGGTCTTCGGCATCTTCCTGTTCCTGCTACTCAGGGAGGGCGTATCACGGGCTCGCGACTCGGGCCTGTCGATTCTGGCGGCGGCGCTATCGTTCACTTGGAACCTCGGATCCCTGGCCGCGCTGACCATGCCTCCGGGCCATGCCGCCGATGCGATTGCGGCGCTCAGCTTTGGTTCACTGAGCATCCTTCCGGCCGTCCTGTTGCACATTGCGCTCGACCGCAAATTCCCCTCGATCTACGGCAGCGGGTACGCGCTCGCGGCGGTCGCTCTCGTCATGCACGTGGCAGAGTTGCGATTTCCGGAGTCCGGATTCCACCGCCGCGGGCTGATCTTGATCACCATCGGATTCTCCGGCCTGACTGTCGCCGCCGCCGTCTCGATCATCCGCAGTGGACAGCGGCGGCGCCTGCCACGCGTCCTCGGGACGATGTGCCTGGCGCTATTTGCGATGTCGTTCGTCCATTTCGGCACCGGTGAATCGCACGCGATCTGGTCGAGCGAATTGTTCATCCACCATGCCGGATTGCCGTTGGCGCTATTCGTACTCTTGCAGGACCATCGCTTCGTCCTGCTCGACGCGTTCCTGCGATTCCTCGCCAATGTTTTCCTGTCTGCGCTGATGACGTTCGCCGCGTTCCGGGCGTTTGAATGGGTGGCCGCGCGGCAGCATCCCGATCAATCGTGGTTGCTGCTCGATGCGTCAGTGCTGAGCGGATTGTGCCTGCTGTTAATCCTGTTCGCGGTTCTGCGCAGCGGGCTGCAGAACTGGCTGACGCAGACCGTATTCCGGCGACTCGATCTGGATGCGGCCGTCGAGTTGATCCGCACAGGGTCGATTGCGCATGCGACGGAGGAAGACTTTCTTTTGTGGGCGACCCGGAAGACGGCGCAGTTGGTCGAAGCGGAGGAGTCCGCGTTGGCGGATGCGGATCAGGTGAAGCCGGCCTGGGTCGAGACCGCCGTCCTGCTGCGGATCGCGCGCTCCGTGCCCCGCGTCATCTGGCTCGGACGCCGCCGCGGTGGACGGCGGTATTTGAGCGAGGACTTCGCGTTCCTCGATCACCTCGCCGCGGCGATCGCCGAGCGCGTCGAGGAGTTCCACGCCGTGCGCATGGAAACTCTCATGTCGCAAGCTGAACTGCGCGCGTTGCAATCGCAAATCAATCCTCACTTCCTGTTCAACGCGCTGAACACGCTCTACGGCGTGATTCCTCGTGAAGCCGGCGGCGCGCGGCGGATGGTGCAGAATCTCGCGGACATGTTCCGCTATTCGCTGCAGTCGGAAGGATCGCTGGTCTCGATCGAGCGCGAGTTGCAGATCGTCGATGCGTATTTGGAAATCGAACAACTGCGCATGGGCGATCGCATGAAAGTCGAGAAGCATGTCGACGAGGTGTCACTGCCGGTGCGGATCCCGGTGTTCACGATCCAGCCGCTGGTCGAGAATGCGATGAAGCACGCGATCGCCGCGAATCCTGCGGGCGGAGTACTGCGCCTCGGAGTGCGTATGGATCTCGCCGCAGATCAAGTGACGATTCGAATTGAAGACACCGGGCGCGGCTCGGGCTCGGCTGGAGGAGCCACGACCGGCGTCGGATTGAACAACGTCCGCAAGCGTTTGGAGCTTTGTTTCGGACCCGAGGCCCA
>DASXZC010000403.1:0-4648 GCA_036502165.1 Bryobacteraceae bacterium | reverse complement strand
CCCTCGCCAGCACCCGTTCCATACTAATCGAGCCTGGCCCGACCCACGGCAACAGCACCGCGGCGGCCACGAACAGCATCGCCGATGCCCAAATCCACGCAGTCGAATGCGAGGAGCTCATCGATACATAACCCACGGCCGTCCCTCTGGCGAGTTCACAATGCGCAGCCGCGGCGACAGCCATGACAACCACTCCGCATTCAATGCGGCATCGGCAGTTGCGAAATCGGCTGCCAGTCTTCCTTCATGCAAAATCAGAATGCGAGTGCAGTGCGCGAGCGCGAGGTTCAGGTCATGCGTGACCGCGATGCAGAGCGCCCCTTCGCGCGCCAACTCGGCGAGCGTCGAGAAGCACAGCAGTTGCTGATGAACATCGAGGTACGTCGATGGCTCATCGAAGAGCATGACTTTCGGACACTGCGCAATGCAGGCCGCGAGCAACACGCGTTGCTGCTCGCCACCGCTCAACGTCGAATACAGCCGGTCGGCAAACTGCACGCAATTCAGCCGAGCCATCGCGTCGCGAGCGTAGCTTCGATCGTCATCCGATTCAAACCAGCGATCGGCGTACGCATAGCGGCCCATCAGGACCACTTGTTCGACCGTGAACGGAAGATCGTGGCTGGTCCCTTGCGGCAGGTGGCTCATCAGCCTCGACCGTTCTCGCGCCGTCCACTGCCGGATCTCCCGGCCTTCGAGAACGACCTCGCCCGTGTCCGCCATTCGCAAGCCCGCGAGGATGTCGAGGAGCGTACTCTTGCCGGCTCCGTTCAATCCGACGAGGACAATGAATTCGCCGCCGTCCGCGGTGAACTCGACGGACTTGAGCACGATGTGGCCTGGAAATCGGAATGAGACGTTCTTAACGGCGAGCCTCTCACTCATCGCCGTCGGTCCTTGTGGCGGATCTTCGCGCGGATCAACTCGACCGCATCGACGACCCGCGGTCCCGGTGTGACGAGCACTTCTGAGCCGAGTCCGAAAACCAGCCCGTTCTTGACGGCGCTCAACTCGCGATGCGCGAGCCATGGCTCTCGCAGACGGATCTCGTACACAGCGGTATCACTGCCAGCTTCGCCCATGAACGACGCATCGAGAATCACATCCGGATTCAACCGCACGACCGTCTCGAGCGAAATGTGTGGATACGAAATCGCCGTTTCCGTCAGCACGTTCGCGCCTCCCGCGATTTCGAGAAGTTCCCCGAGGTAAGCACTCGGACCGACTGCGATGAGATTAGTCAGAAGACCCGGCGTGCGTCCCACCAGCATCAAAACCGTCGGCTTGTGCGAGCCGCGCCCGTCCGCGCGAAAGGCGTCCAGTCGAGTTCGGATCCCGACGTTCAGATTGTCAGCCCGATCAGGGACTCCCACAGCCACGCCAACATCGCGGATCATGGAATAGACTTCCGCCAGCGATCCGACTTGGATCTCGAGATGAGCGATGCCGAGTGCGGAGAGACGCTCTGCCAGCGCGCCCGCAGGCTTTTGCAGGATCACCAAATCCGGCCGCAACCAGGCAATCTTCTCCGGGTCGGGATTCGTATAAGTGCCAATCTTCGGCAGCGAAAGCACCGCCGGCGGATAGCGGCAGTACGTCGAAACTCCGACCACGCGATCACCCGCTCCCAAAGCGAAGAGAGTTTCGGTAATGCTCGGGAAGGTCGACACGATTCGATTAGGCGGCTGCGCCTGCGCGGATACGATCGCGGGCAAAATGCAGAGGAACGCGAGCTTCATAACGCGTTCACGGTTCGTGGCAAAGATCGCCGTTTCGGCCTGAACTTTCGTCGAATCACGCGGAACGCGAGGATGAGCGACGTGACCGACAACGCAGTTCCACCTGACATCAACAACAGAACGACGATGTCCCAAGACGGCCTGTTCGCGTACAGCCATGGCAAGTCGAAGGAGTGAAGTCCGTGATACAGCCACCGACCCCGGCGCGAACGCACGCCATAACTTTCGACAACCTGAGCCGTTCGCGGATCAATATAGTAAGCCGACTTCGCCGCGTCATCCAACTGCACATAGAGAACAGGCAGCGGAAGCCGATTGTGCCTGTCGAGATAATAGGCGTCGTACTCTTTCACCAAACGACTCTCGGCGATTTGCGCCGGCGCGACGCCACGCTTCACGATCTCGAGAATCTGTTCGGCGGTAAACGCAGCTCGAGGATTGCCTGCCATCGGAACCATCACGGATTTCCCCGCGTCGCCAGTGGCCAGATAAAATCCCTCGTCGCCAACGGTTGCCAGTTCGAGTTCCTTCACCTGCAAACTCGCGCTCGCCTGCACGATCGCGGCGCCCGGAGTCTTGCCGTGGAATGCCTGAATATCGAGCAGATTGCCCCGAAGAACCTTTCCGAGGTTCGGTTGATTCTGATCTTCGACCCACGCAAACGGGCCCATTGACATCAATCCGCTGAACACCCAAGTGCACGTGATCACTCCGAAGAACAAGCCCAATATGACGTGCCAGCGCTTCGGCCCCACATACGGAAGACTCGAAGCGCCGCCAGGAAAACGGAAGCTCTTCGATGGCGAATAGACCCAGATTCCAATGACCAGCCCGAGGATCGACAGCATTGTACCGGCGCCCGAAAGCCAGATGACGACTTGGCTCCAAAGACCCGAACGGCTCCGCAGGGGAGTGAAGAAAAGCCAATGCGGGATCGCGCCAAAGTACGCGCCGATCCGCGAGCCGCGCGTCGTCGCCTGCATGACTTCGCCGCTTCGTTGCGACACATACACTTCCTCTCCATTGGGCCACGCGAACTTCCAAAACGGTCCGTATTGAAGCACCGAGGTCTCGAGCGTCCATTGATCATCGGTCTCAATCAAACCATCAAGCGAGCCAGCAGCCGCAGGCAAGCCAGTCCACGACGCAGCGATCCGCAACGCAACTTCCTGCGAAACATTGCCGACCGGCTCACCAGTATCCGCACGGACGATCGCGGATCGGCGCCCAAACGTAAACCGATAGACCGGCCGCCCATCGAGGAGATTCAGCCGGATCTGAGAGGGAAGCCCCGTCGATCGCGTAGCGCCGAACGCAGCCTGCGGATCGACCAGAATTTCGCCCGGCTCGATCACGCCCACCCGCTCCAGCCGCTCGGCCCCGTCGATTTCCGGATATGGACAATACATCAGCACCATGCCCGACACGAACCACGAGCAGAACAGCACGCAGAATCCCACACCCATCCAGCGATGGATCAGGATCGCCCATTTACGCACTGCGAGCATCATCGCTCAAGCTTACTTCCTCCAGCCTTCGCCTCCAATCGTGAACGTCACACCCGATCGAATCGTAAGCGGCGCCGCGGGGAATCCGAATACGGCTTGATAGTGTTCGCTGAAGAGGTTTTCGACGCTCGTGTAAACGGACACGAACGACCGCACCGCATACCGTCCGCTCAAATCGAATTTCTGGTATGCCGGTGCGAGATCGCGATTCGGCAGCAGAAGAGTATTTCCGAACAATGCATCTGAGAGGAAAGTGCTGTCATCTCTTCGTCCGACCACATAGCCAGTGAACGCGCCCGTGAACTTTCCACGGCTATAGACCAGCGCCATGCTTCCACTATTCGGAGCTCTCCGGAATGGCCGCTGTCCTTCGAGAGGCGAGTAAGCACCGATCGGAATCGTAGGGAACAGCGGATTGAACGACGGATCGCCGAACGCCTTGGTGACAACCGCATTCAGCGTCGTGTAGTTCGCCTGGATGCGCAGTCCGTGCCCAACGTCGGTCACGAACTCGCCCTCCAAACCTTTCGATCGAGTCGACGTCGCATTCACATATGCGCCATAGCCCGACGCGGTCGCCGCGCCCGCATTGACTCCGATCGAAATCAATTCAACCGGACTCAAGTAGCTGATCAAATCATAAAAGCGATTGTGGAAGTACGTCGCTTCGACTCTCGCGCGGCCATGCCAAAGTCCCTGCGAAGCGCCGAAATCGAGCGACCGGCTCCGCTCCGGCCCGATCGGACTCACGCCGTACTGCGTCCTTTGATCAGGCGTGAGCAGCGCTGAAAGTTGGTTCGCCTGTTCATAGGTGCTCGGTTCCTTGATCCCCTGACCGAAGTTGAAGCGCACTTTTGTTTCAGCGAAGAAAGAGTTCGCAGTCGGCTTGCGCAAATAATAAGCGGCTGAGACGTTGGGCGTCGCCGCAAATCCGAAGACCGCATTCTTTTCGAATCCGACTCCGCCAGTCAGATACAAGCGGTGGCCAACATTCCCATGCGCCTCGGTGAAGTAGCTGAAATTGTCGCGTATGAATCCGGACCCGTCTTCATGCTCATAGCGGAATCCGAACGTCGCCGTCCACTCCCGAAACAAGCGATAGTCGGACTGCGCATACGCCGAACGCCGAGCCTCATACATCGGCGAAATCTGCGGATATGCGCCGGCGTAATCAAGAATCGCCTGGCCTATCACGCTATATCCATTCGCCCCTCGGATCGTCACGACGTTGCCCAGATAATTGCCAAATCCGTAAGGATCGGGCTGCCCCGTCGGACTCGGATTCGTATACGTCGAGGCGAACTGCCCAAAGGCAAAGCGGAACAGATTGTGCCAACGCGAAGTCGTCTGATTCTGCACCGTCCCGCTCAGATACGTGTTCTGATTCTTCTGCGACGAATC